>CAYUEG010000162.1:0-7145 GCA_964443245.1 uncultured Burkholderiales bacterium
CGCTCCGGCGGCATGCTCAATGTGGATGCGTTTGTCTCCAAGCTGCCGCCGGGCATCCAGGGCTGGATCGGCGCGTTCGGTGCCCTCCTGGGCGCCTTGTTCTTTGCCTTCCTGTGCTGGGCCAGCCTGGATGGCGCGGAGCACGCCTGGACGTCGAATGAGTTTGAGGGCGAAGGTGCCCTGCGGGTGCCGGTGTGGCCGGCCCGCTTCGTGATCGTCCTCGGTACGGCACTGGCGGCAACCAGTTACCTGCTGCTGATGCTCGAGAACGCTGCGCTGGCGCGTGCCGGCAAGGCCCCCGCCGCCTCTGCGGCCCAACACTGATCGGAGCCGCCATGTTCAACGTCGGTGACATGATCATCCTGGTGACGGTGCTGCTGGCACTCGTGTTTTGCGGCCTGCACATTGCCATCTCGCTTGGCATCACCAGCATGATCGGGATTTACCTGATCAATGGCGATATCCACATGGTGAAGGCCTTCACCGCGAACACCGCCTATGAAGCCTTGCGCGATTACGTGTTTGCGGTGATACCGCTCTTCATGCTGATGGGGGAGTTTCTCGCCAAATGCGGCGCGGCCCGGGACATGTTCTCGCTGATCAACCGGCTCACCAAGTGGGTGCCGGGCAGGCTGGGCGTCGCCACGGTTCTTTCCAACGCCGTGTTTGCCTTTGTCACCGGCGTCTCGATTGCCGCTGCCGCCACCTTCTCCAAGATTGCCTATCCGGAAATGCGCCGCTTCGGCTACGAGCGCAAGTTTTCCTTGGGCTGCATCGCCGGCAGCGCCTGCCTGGGCATGCTGATTCCCCCCTCGGTGCTGATGATCGTCTGGGGTGTGCTGACTGAACTGGCCATCGGCAAGCTCTTCATCGCCGGCATCATTCCCGGCTTCATCGTGGTGGCGTTCTACATTGCCTACATTCTCTGGGTGGCCAAAACCAACCCGGCTCGGGTTGGCGAAGGCATCACCCTGCCGCAGGCGCAACAGGATGCGCGTGCGGCCAATGCCTCGGCCGAGGACGTCAGCCTGATGACGGCGCTCTGGAGCACCATGGGGATCATCATCCTGGTCCTGCTCGTCCTCGGGGGCATCTGGCTGGGCGCCTTCACCCCCACGGAAGGTGCGGGCGTCGGTGCCACGCTGGCCCTGATCCTGGCACTGATCCGCGGCATGAAGCCGCCGGCCATGCTCGAAGTCATCCTCTCGGTCGGCAAAACCTCTGCCCCTTTGCTGCTGCTTCTGGTCACGGCACAGCTGTATTCGCGCGTGCTGTCGACCACCGGCGTAACCGGCGCCGCCAAGGAGTTTTTCCTGGCCTCCGGCATGTCGCCCTACATGATCCTGGCGATGATGGTGCTGGTCTGGTTCATCCTGGGCTGCATCATCGATTCGATCTCGATCATCCTGCTCACCGTGCCGGTGTTCGCACCGATCGCCGTGGCGCTGGGCTTTGACCCGATCGCGTTTGCCATCCTGGGCATCATCGCAATTGAAACCGGTCTCCTGACTCCGCCCTTCGGCATTCTGGTGTTTACCGTCAAGGCCGCGGTCACAGACGAAAAGGATTTATCCACCGGGGAGATATTCCGCGGGTCCGTCGCCTACTGGGTGGCGTTGCTCGGTGTGATTGTCGTCATCGCCATCTTCCCGCAAGTTGCCACCTGGCTGCCCAACCTGGGCAACGCCGTCGTCAAATAACCCCCTCTGGAGACATACCTATGGCCGCCTACTGGCTTGCACGATCGAAGATTCACGACCCCGTCGAGTACAAGAAATACACGGACCTTGTGCCCGGCATCCTCAAGCAGTACGGTGGCCGGGTGCTGGCCCGCGGCGGCAAATTCCAGATCATGGAAGGGCCGGATACCTTTCAGCGTTTCGTGGTGATCGAGTTTGATTCGCTCGAAGCCGCTGTCAAGTGCTTTGAATCCCCCGAATACGTGGCCGCGGCAGCCTACCGCCGGGCCGGTGCCGGCGTGGTGGAGAACGTCATCGTCGAAGGCGGCGAAGCCACCAAGATCTGAAACCACCGACAGGCCGGGCGTCACGCCCGCGCCTGACCTTTGTCATTCCTTTGCCCACCCGGTTTACGTATCATCGCGCGTTCCTTTTTTCCCCCTCTCTTGATCAGGAGTCATCATGCAGTACGTCATCCCCGCCCCCCAGCAAGCCACCATCGACGTGGTCGGCACCGACGCCAAATTTCCGGTTCGCCGCATCTGGTGTGTGGGCCGCAATTACGCCGATCACGCCCGTGAAATGGGGCACGACCCGAACCGCGAACCGCCATTCTTCTTCGCCAAGCCGGCTGACGCCGTCGTCCCCTCCGGCAGCACCATTGCCTTCCCGGTCCAGACCAAGGATCTGCATCACGAGATCGAACTGGTCATCTGCATCGGCAAGGGTGGCCGCAACATCCCGCAAGACAAGGCGCTGGACCACGTGTATGGCTACGCCCTGGGCCTGGACATGACCCGGCGTGACCTGCAGAGTGATGCGAAGAAGCTGCAGCGCCCCTGGGAAATGGGCAAGTCCTTTGACGAATCCTGCCCGATCACCCCGATCCAGCCGGCCGCCAAGATTGGCCACCCCAAAGCCGGTGCGATCTGGCTCAAGGTCAATGGCGACGTGAAGCAGAAAGGCGACCTGAACCAGCAGATCTGGCAGATTGATGAAGCCATTGCCTATCTGTCCACCTTTGTTGCGCTCGAACCCGGCGACATCATCATGAACGGCACGCCGGCCGGCGTCGGCCCCTGCAAGGCCGGCGACACCCTCGAAGGCCACTGTGATGGCGTCGGCGATCTGAAAGTGACCTACCGCGCAGCCTGAAGCGCGTCCGGGCATGGCCGCACTCGCTGCCATGCCCGGCATTGAGAAAGGAGCCGGCACGTGAAACCACAGAACACTCGTCCGATTCGCAGACTGGCCATCGCGGTGACCACCGCGCTGCTGATCACGCCTGTCACCCTGCTCGCGCAGTCGGACTATCCGAACAAGCCGATCCGGCTGATCGTGCCCTTCCCGGCCGGCGGCTCGACCGACATTGTCGGCCGCGTGGTGGCGCAAAAGCTTTCCGAGCGGCTGGGCCAGCAGGTCATCGTCGATAACCGTGGCGGCGCCGGCGGCACCATCGGCACCGATGCCGCCGCCAAGGCCCCGGCCGACGGCTATACGCTGACCATCGGCACCACCAGCACCCACGCCGTGGCGCCGGCGGCCTACTCCAAGCTCGGTTATCAGCCGTCAAAGGACTTCGCGCCGGTTTCGCTGGTGGCCATCACGCCTTACCTGCTCGTCGTCAATCCACAGGTGAAGGCCAACACCCTGAAGGAGTTCGTCGAGCTCGCCAAGGCCACACCCGGCAAAATGAATTACGCGTCTGCCGGCAATGGCTCCACCACCCATCTGGCCATGGAGATGCTGAAGGACACTGCGCAGGTCAACCTGCAGCATGTGCCCTACAAGGGCAATGCCCAGGCCGATCTCGCGTTGCTGGCCAATGAAGTGCAGAGCGTGTTCGGTTCGATGCCTGCCCTGCTGCAGCACACCAAGGCCGGCAAGCTGCGCCCGCTGGCCGTCGGCAGCAGCCAGCGCTCTCCCGCCCTGCCGGATGTGCCCACGGTGGCCGAATCCGGTTACCCCGGCTTCGAGGTCAGCCTGTGGCTGGGCGTGTTCGCGCCCGCCGGCACACCGCGGCCCATCATCGACCGTCTGCACAGGGAGCTGGCGGCCATCGTGCCCACGGCGGACTTCAGGCAGGCGATGGAACGCAACGGGGCCGACGCCCTCAGCAATACGCCGGAACAGTTCGCAAAGCTGGTCGCCGAAGAGGCCGCACGCTATACCAAGGTCGTCAAGACCATCGGCCTCAAGCTCGACTGAAACTTCCCCGCCGCTCATTTCTTCCCCGGACCCGCCATGCACAAACGCACCTTCCTTGCTACCACCCTGGCCGCTGCCGGCTCGGCCCTCGTGCCCGGCCTCGCGCGGGCGCAGCGCTTCGCCTTTGCCAACCCGGTATCGGTCATCCTGCCCTTGCAGGCCGGCAGTGCATCGGATGTCGCGGTGCGCTATGTCACCACGGCCATGGGCACCCGCCTGAACCTCAACTTCGCGGTGGAGAACATCCCCGGCGCCGGTGGTGTGGTCGGGCTGCAGAAGGTAGCCAGCTCCAAACCCGATGGTCAGACCGTGGCCGCGCTGAACAACAGCATCCTCACCATCCTGCCGCACCTGCAACCGCAAAACGTCAAGGTCGATACGCAGGCTGACTTTGTGCCGATCGTCGGTATCGCCAACATTCCGACGTTTTTCAGCGTACCCGGCAATTCGCCGATCCGCACCATCAAGGATCTGGTGGAGCGCGCGCGCAAGGAACCGGACCGCGTCACCTATTCCTCCGGCGGTGTCGGCAGCCCGCAGCACCTGGCGGCCGAAATGTTCAACGCCTTTGCCGGCGTCAAGCTGTCCCACATTCCCTACAAGGGCGCCAGCCAGGCGGCGCTCGCCGTCGCTTCCGGTGAAGTGCAGGTCATGCCGGTGGCGCTTTCGGTCGCCCTGCCGTTCCTTGCCGACAAGCGCGTACGGCTGATCGCCTACTGCGGCAGCGAGCGCCACCCCGCCTATCCGGATCTGCCGACCCTGCAGGAAGAAGGGGTCAGCAATTACGACTACGCCTCGTGGATCGGCTTGTTCATGCGCAAGGAAACGCCGGCGGCCGCGCTGGCCGAGCTGCGCGCCATCGCCACGGCCGTCGTCAACGAGGCCGGCATCCAGAAGCAACTCACCGGCGCGGGCCTCGACCCCTGGCCACGCACCGCGGCGCAACTGACGCAGATCGTCAAGGACGATTACGCCAAGTGGCAGAAGATCATCAAGGACGCCAACATCAAGAGCACCTGAGGCAATGGGCAGGGCCGTGGGCAGCTTGAATCCGGTTTGCCTGGCCGGCTATCAGGGGCCCAAATCGATTCTCACCGCCTCCCTGGAGGCACTGGCCACACAACTTGCACCGCAGTTCGGCGTGGGTAACCTGCGTCTGGAAGGCAACGTCACCGCACAGGGTGAAACGGCGGCCTCGCTCTTCGCCAGCGTCGATAGCGGTTCCCGGCAGATCTGCTACATCGCCACCGGCTATCTGGCGGCGCGCGTCCCGGAACTGGCGGCGCTGGACCTGCCCTTCACCGTCCGCGACCGCGCCGTCGCGCTGGCTGCGCTCGATGGCAGCGCCGGCGCAGTGCTGACAGCGGCAATCGAATCACGCACCGGCTACAAGGTGCTCGGCTTCTGGGACAACGGCTTTCGGCATCTCACCAATGGCGTGCGGCCGATTCGCAGTCCGGCTGACTGCGTCGGCCTCTCCATCCGCACCCTCGACAGCGCGATCTACCGCGAAGCGCTGGCTGCGCTGGGCTTTCTTCCTCGCTCGATCGACGTCAAGGACCTGGTGCGGGTCATCGAAACACGCGAAGTGGATGCGCAGGAGAACCCGCTCACCAACTACGTCAATTTCGACCTCTTCCAGTACCACCCGTATGTAAGCCTCACCGGGCACTTTTTCGGCGTCCTGGTGCTGGTGTGCAACCGGGATTGGTTTTCTTCGCTTCTTCCACAACAACAAGCAACATTGATGGAAGGTGCAGCGCACGCTACGCGGGTTCAACGACAAAAGGCGGCAAGTGAGGATCCCTCGCTGACAAGCCTTCTCAAGCTCAAGGGAGTCCAGATCCTTCAGCCTGCGGAGCTGGACCTCGAAGCGATGAAGCGAGCCACTCAATCCATCGTCGAACGCGAATCCAGGAACCTCCCGCGTTCGATTGTCAGTTCCTACCTTGGCGCCTAGCCGGCCCGGCCGTATCCCCCCGCCGTCGGCGTCTGGATCACGAACACATCGCCCGGCTGGCACACGGTTTCATCGCAGCCGCCCAGCGGCGTGATGCTGCCGTCGACGCGCTCGACCCAGTTCTTGCCCACCTGTCCCGGCTCGCCGCCTTTCATGCCGTAAGGCGGAATGCGCCGGTGACCGGAGAGTGCGCTGCCGACCATCGTCTCCAGAAAGCGGATGCGCCGCAACGCGCCGGGACCACCATTCCATTTGCCGCGGCCACCCGAACCATAGCGGATCGAATGTTCTTCGACCCGCACCGGGTAGCGGAATTCGAGCACCTCGGGGTCGGTCATGCGGCTGTTGGTCATGTGGGTTTGCACCGGCGTGCAGCCATCGAACCCATCCCCCGCACCCGACCCGGACGAGATCGTCTCGTAATACTGGTAGGTGTCATTGCCGAAGGTGAAGTTGTTCATCGTGCCCTGGCTCGCGCCCATCACGCCCAATGCACCGTACAGCGTGTCGGTCAGGCACTGGCTGGTCTCGACATTGCCGGCCACCACCGCCGCCGGGTAGCGCGGGTTGAGCATCGAGCCTTCGGGAATGATGATCTTCAGCGGCTTCAGGCACCCCGCGTTAAGGGGAATGTCGTCATCCACCAGCGAGCGGAATACATACAGCACCGCCGCATAGCAGACGGCTGAAGGTGCGTTGAAGTTGTTCGCCACCTGCGCGCTGGTGCCGGTAAAGTCGATGATGCCGGTGCGCGTGGCCTTGTCGAGGGTGATCTTGACCTTGATAACGGCACCGTGGTCCATCTCGTAGCTGAATTCGCCATCCTTCAGCACATCGATCACGCGGCGTACCGCCTCTTCGGCGTTGTCCTGCACATGCTGCATGTAGGCGTGCACGGTGGCGAGACCAAACTCGCCAACCATGCGGCGCAATTCCTGCACGCCCTTTTCGTTGGCGGCGATCATGGCACGCAGGTCGGCCATGTTTTGCTCGACATTGCGCGACGGGTACTTCCCCGAAGCCAGCAGGGCACGCGTCTCGGCTTCACGCAAACGCCCTTCTTCGACCAGGAGGAAGTTGTCGATCAGCACGCCCTCCTCCTCGACCACTTTTGAATTGGGTGGCATCGAGCCGGGGGAAATGCCGCCGATGTCGGCATGGTGGCCACGCGAGCCGACGTAGAACAGGATGTGCTTGCCCTCGGCGTCAAATACCGGCGTAATCACGGTAATGTCGGGCAGGTGGGTGCCGCCCGCGTAGGGCGCGTTGAGCACATACACATTGCCGGGCTTGATCGC
>CAYUEG010000163.1:0-7107 GCA_964443245.1 uncultured Burkholderiales bacterium
CAGCTTCATGGGGACTCCTGGTCTGGTTGGTGAGAGGTGGAAGCGAGTGAGTGAATAGACGCACTGCGGAGAAGCAAAACTCAGACCATCGCGAACTCGGTCTTGCGCTGCGCCCAGCCGGTGACCTTGAGCTCGATCAGCGAGAAGATGGCGTACAAGCCGACACCCAGAACGGCGAGGATGAACAGGCCGGCGAACACCAGCGGCACGTCGAAATTGCCGGAGGCAATCATCATCACGTTGCCGATGCCGCGATTGGCGGCAATGGTTTCGGACAGCACGGTGCCGACAAACGCCAGCGTGATGGCGATCTTGAGCGATGCAAACAGGTAGGGCATGGTGCGCGGCAGCCCCACATTCCACAGGATGTCGCGCTTGGTGGCGCCAAGCGCCCGCAACACGTCCTCCAGCTCCGGCTCGGTCGTGGCAAGCCCGGTGGCAACGTTGACCACCACCGGAAACACGCTGATCACCATCGAGGTGAGAATCGCCGGCACGGTGCCGGCGCCGAACCACACCACGAAGATCGGCACCACGGCCACCTTGGGAATCGAGGAAAAACCGACCAGCAAGGGGTACGCCACATCATAGGCCAGACGTGACGAGCCGATGATGACGCCGATCACGATGCCTGCCAGCACGCCGAGGGCGAAGCCGACGGTGGTGGTGAACAGGGTCTGGGTGGCATGCGGCATCAGTGCCGGCAACCGCTCGAACAGCACCTTGATCACCTGGCTGGGCTTGGGCAGCACCAGGTCGTTGATGTTGAAGCCGCGGCAAACCAGTTCCCACAACAGGAACATCACCACGATGGAGAGGGCCGAGAGGACGCGCTGCCGCGCCTGGGTGGAAAGGGTCATGCGGCCTCCGGAATCAGGGTGCTGCGCGAGTCCGCGATCTGCATGCGCAGGTGCTGCACGATGGCGGTGAACTCGGGGCTGAAGGTCATTTGCAGGGTGCGCGGGAAGTCGAAGGGAACGTCGCGAATGTCGAGAATGCGACCGGGCCGGGCGCTCATCATGTAGATGCGCGTGCCGAGGTAACAGGCCTCGCGCAGATCGTGCGTCACGAGGATCACGGTCGGCTTGGTGTCCATCCAGAGCGTCTGCATGATCGACCACAGTTCTTCGCGGGTGAACTGGTCCAGCGCCCCGAAGGGTTCATCCAGCAGCAACAGGCGCGGCTGGTGAATCAGGGCCCGGCACAGCGAGGCGCGCTGCAGCATGCCGCCGGAGAGTTGCCAGGGCCGCTTGTCGCCAAAGCCGGCCAGGCCGACCCGCTTGAGCAGCGCTTCGGCGCGATCGGCGTATTCGGTCTTCTTCTTGCTGCGGTAGTCATGCCGAAACGGCTCGACAATCTTGAGCGGCAGCATCACGTTCTCGCGTACCGTGAGCCAGGGCAGCATGGTGGGGTTCTGGAATGCCATGCCGACGCCTTTGGAGGGGCCGCGCACCTCCCGGTTTTCCACCATCACGTTGCCGGTCGTGGCAGGAATCAGCCCCGATACCAGCTTGAGGATGGTCGATTTGCCGCACCCGGAGGGGCCGACGATGGCGACGAAATCGCCATCGCCCACCTGCATGTCGGTGGCTTCGAGGGCCAGCACGCTGCCGCCGGGGTAGCGCAGGGAGACATTGTCAAGTTCGATCATGGATGCCACTTGGCGTTACTCCTGGTTATCGGTTGATGGCGTGTGCGACGATGGCGAACGGCCCGCCACCTGGCGGGCCCTGGTGCTCGGCGCCACCGGAGACATAGATCGAGGTCTGGCCGATCACCGAGGCCAGCACGGCGCCGACCGCCGCGCGTGCATGCCGCGTTGAATTGATGTCCGAATCGCCCAGCATGGTGTGGCGTTCCCCGCGCACTTCGCCACCCGGCGCGGCTTCGGCCTTGGCAAAAATGTTGACCACCCGTGTCGCGATGGCGGTGGCGTCGCCATCCGGGTCGATGCCGAGGCGGCGCAGGCAGGCGCGCGCTGCCGCAGCGTCGATCGCATCGCGCATCACGCCATGGTCGATCACATACGGGCTGGCGGAGGTACGGCTCATGCCCATCACGATGACCACATTGTTTTCCAGTTCGATGCCCGAGGAGGTGGAGGCGATACCTGAATAGAGTGACCAATCGCGCCCGATCGCGTGATCGGAGAGCGCGGATGCCGGGATTTCGCCGAGTGCCAGCGCCACCCCGAGGGCAGAGGCAGCGCGTGAGGCCCCCATCGATTCGTAGGTATCGCGGGTCACCGGTTCGGCGCCGCGGGCACTGGCGGCGGCAATCTTGGCGGCGGTGAGCAAGGGGCACTTGATCTGCACGAAATGGACGTCGCGCGCCTCGTTGATGCCGGCATCGGCCATCGCGGCTTTGACGGCATCTGCGGTTTCGGTCACCTGGGCCATGCGGCCCATTTCCTCCGGCAGGAAATCGCGCGTGAAGCCGATGCCGACGGCCAGCCTGGGCGTGCTGGCAGGCGCAAGGTCGCGCTGGGTGCGCGTGAAAAGCGTGAAATGGGGCGACAGCACGCCTTCGGTGCCGCCCGACATGACGAAGGCGACGCGATGGTGCACCTGATCTGCCGTCAGGCCAAGCCTGGGCGCGAGCAGATTGCACCAGGCCTGGGTAGCGAAATCACGCGTGAAGTCGTTGACGCAGCCATTGCCCTCGGTCTTGCCCATTACGGCAACGATGTCCGCCGGGTTGACGGTGCCGGATGCAAAGAGACGTTCGGCCGCGCCAAGATCGGCCGGGCTGCCGCAGAGAATCTTGTGTACGCCGATCACCTGGGTCATGCCGCCACTCCCAGGAGGTGTCGCACCACCTCGAGCTGGATGGCGCCGGCTGCGACCAGGTCTGCCTCTGTCACCGATTCATTGGCCGCGTGGCCTTCGCGATCATCCCCCGGGCCGAAGATGACGATCTGGGTGCCGCTGTCCGACAGGAAGCGCGCATCGCTGGCACCAACCGGCACACGAAACTCCGCGCTCGTGCCGGTAATGGCGTGCACCGCGGCAGCGAACGCGCTGACCAGCGGCTGGTCGGGTGACATGCGAAAGCCGTTGGTACCGGTCATGCGCTCCAGTTGCCAGCTTCCTTCCGGTTCTCCGGCAGCGCCGAGGATGTGCTGCAACTCGGTCATGGCGGCGTCAATGTTTTCCAGCCCAGGCAGGAGCCGTCGGTCGAGCGTCACCATGCACTGGTCGGGCACGACGTTGGTATTGGCCCCACCGTTGACGGTGCCGATGTTGAGCGTGGAATGGTGTGCGCCAAGCGACCGTTGCGACAATTGCCCGGCCGCAAATTGTTCCAGCGCCACCAGCAATCGCGCCATGCGGGCAATCGCGTTGTCCCCGGCAGCGGGGTCGCCGGCATGGGCGGCGCGTCCGCTGGTGGTGAGCCGTGCCCACAGCACGCCGCGCTCCTCCACCATCAAGGTGTTGGACGTCGGCGCAGCCATCACCAGCATGTCGGCCTTCAGGTGGCCGGCCTCGGCAAGAAACTGGGTGCCGTTCGGGCCGAGACGCTCCTCATCGCCGGCAAAGGAAAAGACCAGCGTGCCTTTCCTGGGGCCGCCGGCACGCGCGACCTGCTGTGCGACCCACAGTTGCACCGCCGCGCTGCCTTTGCAATTGACGGCACCCAACCCGGCGTGGCGCTGATTCGGCTGCGGGGTCAGTGTGTAAGGATCGGTAAGCCAGCCGCTTCCGGGCGCAACGGTATCGATGTGGCTGTTGAATGCCAGCACCGGCCCACCTTGTCCCATGGTGGCAACGATGTTGTCTACGGTGTCCGCGCGGCTGAGGGTCGCTACGGCATAACCGCTGGCACGCAGCGTGTCTGCGATCACTTTGCACACCGCAACGGTGGAGCCGGGTGGTGTCGGTGAGGGTGCGGCGACCAGTGCAGCCAACAGTTGCGAAATGTCAGACATGGGCTCCGCCGGTGCTGACGATGGCACGCATGGTTTTGTCGGTGTTGCGCGGCCTGGGGGTTGGCATGGCCTGGATTGCCTTGACCGATTGGCCCCAGCCGCGCGTTTCAGCGATGAGCTCGCGGTCGCGCATGACAAAGCGGCCACGCACGATGGTGTGGACCGGCACGCCCTTGACCGGGCGCGCGTTCCACGGGGTGAGCTTGCTGCGTGAGTGCAGCTTTTCATTGGCGATGACGGCTTCGCGTGAAAGATCCACCAGCGCGAAGTCGGCGTGGGCACCGGGGGTGATCACGCCCTTGGTGCCGTACAGCCCCCAGGCCTTGGCCGGGTTGACGGCACTCCAGCGCACGTAGTCCATGATGCTGGCGCGGCCCTTGTTGATCTCGGTCAGCATCAGCGGCATCTGGGTTTCGACACCGGGAAAGCCGCAATCGCAGTTCCAGATCCGTTCCCGTGTCTTCTCGTCCGGCGCATGTGGCGCATGGTCGGTGGCGATCATGTCGAGTACGCCTTCGACCAGGGCATCCCAGAGAGGCGCGTTGTGGCGCTCGTCGCGAATTGGCGGGTTGACGCGCAACACACTGCCCAGGCGGGTCATGTCATGCGTGTTGAGCAACATGTACTGTGGGCAGGTTTCCGCGGTGACATCA
The DNA here is from genome assembly GCA_964443245.1 of uncultured Burkholderiales bacterium. Classification (GTDB taxonomy): domain Bacteria; phylum Pseudomonadota; class Gammaproteobacteria; order Burkholderiales; family JAEUOS01; genus CANJDH01. The sequence goes on from CAYUEG010000163.1 coordinate 4,582, forward strand.
ACGCCGCGTCGCTTGGCATCGCGCAGCAGATAAAGCGAATCGGCCGCGCTGTGGTGGGCAATGTGCAGGCGCGCGCCGGTCCATTCGGCAAAGGCAATCGCACGGCCGATCGCCTCGATTTCGCACACTTCCGGCCGGGCAGCCAGATGGGCATGGCGGTCGGCGCGACCGGCGGCTTCCATGCGCGCCTGCCGGCTTGCCATGATCGAGGGGTTTTCGGCATGGACGACGCAACGGATGCCGCGGGACGCCAGGATCTCGAAGCCTTCGAGGATCGCCCCATCGGAAGGGGCGGGCAGGTTGCCGAAGGTGTTGCCCATGAAACACTTGAAGCTGGTGGCGCCGGCATCGATCAGCGCTTCGAGCTGGTCGATGTTGCCTTCATCGAGCAGGGCGTGGATGCCGTAATCCACATGCGAGATCGCGGCGTTCCTGAGTTTCAGGGCCAGTGCGTCGAGCGTGCCGGTGGGCGGATTGGTGTTCGGCATGTCGAACACGGTGGTCACGCCACCACAGGCTGCCGCTGCCGAACCCGTGCCCCAGTCTTCCTTGTGGGCATAGCCGGGGTCGCGAAAGTGCACATGGCTGTCGATCGCCCCGGGCAATACATGCAGGCCGGTGGCATCGAAGCGCTCCCTGGCCGGCGGCATGGCATCGTCGCTGCCGACAGCCACAATCGTGTGCCCGCGAACGGCCACCGAAGCTTCGATCACGGCCGAATCCGATACGACTTTGCCGCCATGAATGACGAGATCAACAGGTTGCTGCATGGAGAATCCCTTGGGTTGGATAAGCGTTAGAGCATCGCCCAGCCGCCATCGACCGGCAGATCGACACCGGTAATCTGGCGTGAGACATCGGATGCCATGAAGAGGCAGGCATTGGCGACGTCGGTATCGTTGGTCACGCGTTTCAAGGCGTAATCGGCGGCATGACGTTCGGCCGCCTCCTCGGGCGTGATGCCGAGCTTTTTCGCCATGTCGGCACATACCTTGTCGCGAAAGCGCGGGCCATCGACCATGCCAGGTGCCACGTTGTTGACGTTGATGCCGTAGGGCCCGGCTTCGAGCGCAAAGCTCTTGGTGATGCCGCGCAGGCCCCATTTGGAGGCGGAGTAGGCCATGCGTCCGGCGCGGCCGCGCATGCCGAAGGTGCCGCCGACGTTGACGATCTTCCCGCTCTTCCTGGCCATCATGCCGGGCAGCACGGCGCGCATGGTGTTGAAGCAGCCCTTCATGTTGAGTTCGACGATCTGGTCGAACTCCTCGGGCGTGGTTTCCCAGCCGGTCTTGCCGATCGGGCCGGAGCCGCCAGCGACGTTGACCAGAATGTCGACGCCGGTACCGAGGGCCGCCGCCGCGCTCACCAGCGCGGCGCAGTCCGATGCGTCCGTGACGTCGCAGGGCACGACGATGGCCTGCACCCCGAGTGCACGCGCCTGTTGTGCCACCGGTTCGATGGCGGCCGTGTCGCGCCCGGCCAGCGCCAGATGCACTCCCTCGCGGGCGAAGGCCAGGCTGATGGCGGCACCCATGCCCTTGGCGGGCCCGGTGATGATGGCGACCTTGCCTTTCAGTTGCAGATCCATCGTCAGTCCTTACTTGCCGGTGACCGCAAGGTTGCTCGGGCGGTCAGCACGGGGAGGCAGGAAAGCGCGCGAGAACACTTCGTCGCGCGCCGGCCGGCGCGGCAGGGCGTTTGACTCCACGACGACGCCGATGGCGCGGTCCAGGCGTTCGTCGAGCACGTCACCCAGACCGATCCGCGCGATCTCGGCGCCGCTCATTTCCTCCTTCAGGGTGTAGATCAGGCGTTCCTTCTCGATGTCACGTTTGACCAGCGGTTCGCGCTTCAATACCGTGTCCATCGCGGCATCGGGATTGGCCAGCGTGTCCTTGATCGCGCGGTTGATGGCGCGCAGCATGCCGCGGACGGCGTTCGGGTTGTCCTTGGCCAATTGCTTCGAAACCACAATGGCATTGCTGTACAGGTCAAGCCCGTGATCGGCGTAGTTGATGAAACGCAGGTCCTTCTCCGGATCGATGCCGATCGCCTTGGCAGAGAACCACACGGTGTTCACAAAGCCGAAGATGGCATCGACCTGGCCCTGGCGCAGCATTTGCTCGCGCAGATTGGGCGCCATGTTGGTGATGTTGACCTTGCTGGCATCGATCTTGGCCGCTTTGGCAAAGGCCGGGAACAGCTTGAGCGCACCGTCATTGGCCGGGCCGCCGATGGTTTTGCCTTCGAGGTCCTTCGGGCTCTTGATCGGGCTGTCCTTTTTCACCACGATGGTGAAAGGCGGCACGTTGTACATCATGAATACGGCAATCGGCGCCTCGGCCGGCTTCTTGGAGGCCAGGTCGATCAGTGCATTGATGTCGCCAAAGCCGGCGTTGTAGGCGCCGCTGGCCACCTTGATGATGGATGCGGCGGAACCTTCGCCCTGGTCAATTTCGACATCCAGGCCTTCGGCCTTGAAATAGCCCTTGTCCTGGGCGATGAAGAACCAGGCCTGCGGGCCCT
>CAYUEG010000164.1:0-7058 GCA_964443245.1 uncultured Burkholderiales bacterium
CGTGACGATTCTTGTCACATTTTTTTCTCCCGCCAGAACCTTGGCCTTTATGCCATGGGCATGCCCAGTTCAGACCGGTGCGCGAGCCACGGATCGCCGGCACAAAAACACCGATAAATGGTCAATTTACGCCGGATTTAACGGCAATTGTTGGGCAGGGTTGATCGGCAGGGCACAAAATGGGACGAATGGGGCGGCATTTCTGCCCTCCCCAGGTGTCACATCGGTCTGTCCGGCCCGAACGCGCCGGACAGCGGAAGTGCGTCGGGCTTGAACCCGTGTTGCGCCGGGGCTACAGGTGGGTGGAGAGGCGTTCGCGCAGCACGATGGAACCGTCGTCGCGGGTTTCGATGTAGCCCCCCACTTCCAGGCCCTTCATAACGCGGCTGACCATCTCGCGCGAGGCGCCGATCATCTTCGCAATGTCCTGGCGCGGTAGTTTGCCCTTGACCACCTTGTGGCCGTCGATCACTTCGGAATTCTCGATCAATACGCGCGCCACCCGGCCGTACACATCGAGCAACGCCAGGCTTTCGATCTTGCGGTCCGCCTCGCGCAGGCGCTTGACCAGGCCGCGCATGATGACCATGGCCAGATCAAAATTATTCTTGAGGATGGCCTTGAAGTCATCCTTGGTGATGACAATGAACTCGCACGCCTCGGTGGTGAGCACGGACGCGGAGCGCGGTTCCTCATCCATCAGGCCCATCTCGCCGAAGAAATCTCCCGGGCCAAGACTGGCCAGAATCACTTCCTTGCCTTCGTCGTCGGACATTTGCACCCGCGTGCGACCGGTAAGGATGATGTACAGCGAATCGGTGGGATCCCCTGCCTGCAGCACCGTGCGGTTGCGCGGTACCGCACGCCGCGTCATGACGCCTGCGAGTGCATTGAGTTCCGGTTCATCGAGCACCGCAAACAGCGGCACGTTGCGCAGCATTCCGAGGTGAACTTGGGGCAAGGCCATGATCGGAGAGTGGGCAGTAGAGAGGCTTCGAAACTAGAAAAGATACACCAAAGATCCATGCAAACGGAAGTTCCGCGCTGCGGTAGTTTGCAGCGGATCACCAGTGTGCGCAGGCTTGTTGGTCCAGGCCGCATCCATACGGATGCTGAGGCTGTTGCCCCTTGTGATGCGCAGCCCCACACCGTGCGAACTGGCCGAAGACTGCTTCACCTCCAGAGCTTGCGGGCCGACCCGGTACAGACGACCCACGTCGTAAAAACCGACCAGACGCAACTTCGTGTCTTCAACCAGCTGAACCTTGGAAATCAGTTCTGGCGTATAGACCTCAAAATTGCCATAGGTACCCCAGTCATTCGAGTACTGGCGTTCCAGAAATCCGCGGATGGAATTCGCTCCACCCAAGCCAAACTGTTCAGCGGGAATGAGTCGGTCGTTCGTCACCTGCCCAACGATGTTGGCACGCACCTGCCAGTCATTGGCAAACGCCCGATAGTGCGTAAAGCCGTAGCGCCAGATACGGTAGTTCGGGCGTCCGCCCTCACGGGCACCGATGCCGGTCGGTGATGTGCCGGCGTTCCATTGCCCGCTGCCGCCGTCACCGCCACCGGGCGTGTTCTGGTTGTAGCTGATGTAGAAGTTGGTTTCAGCGTTCTGTTCGCGGTAGGCACCGGAATAGGTCAGGCTGATCGGCTTGACAGTAATGTTGGGGATGATGCCATTGCCGCCACCGACGGGTACGACGCTATTGTCGTAGGCGCGATAGTCCCAGGCATATATGAGGCGGTGGTCGAAATCGCCGATCCGCGGCAGATTCTGCGTATAGCGGATGCCGAATACGGAACCGCGACCGGATACGTTGAAGATGTTCTGAACCGCGCCCGAATTGACGTTCGAGAAACCCGCCGAAAAATCAAGCATGTTGCCCGAGGCGTAGAGCGGGATCCGGTAGGACAAGCCCAAAATCATCACATCCCGGGAAAACACCTGGAACCGGCTTTTCTCGTCCGGAGAGGTAATCACCTGCGCCGACAGCACATGATCCTTGCCCAGAAAATTGGCATCGGTCACACCCAGACCCCAGCGGAACGGGCCAGTCTTGCCGGAACCGGTGTTGTCGAGCGAGAAGTTGAACTTGATCGGCTTGTCTTCCGTCACCTTGACAACGGCATCGACCTCACCTTCGTTGCTCCCCGCGCGCAACAGCACCGTGGTTGCCTTACCGGGATTCTCATTGGCCAGACGCAGGCTGGATGCAATCCGGTTGCTGTTCGGCGCATCACCGATCTTGAGCCCGGGCAGGCTGGCAAGAATGTTGGCCTCGGTATAGAGATTATTGCCTTCCACCACAATCCGGGCAATTTTCGGCTCGATCACCTTGAACTTGACAGTACCCTGGTCGAGTTCCTGTTCAGGCAACAGCACCTGAACAGAGCCAAATCCCTCGGCAACGAACTGTTTTTCCACCGCTTCGAGCGCCTGCTGCACCGTGGCAAAATCACGTCCCTTGCCGGCAAATGGCGCCAGAATACGGTCGAACGTACTCTTCGGAATCAAGGTGGCCCCTTCGACTTCGAAGGCGCGGATCTCGAATTTGGGCCCTCCCGTGTCGACCGCCGGCGCTTTGGGGGCTGGAGCCGCCGGCACTTGCACCTGCGGCGTGTGCGGGACTGCAGGCACGTTCGCTCCGCCAGCACCCGGCGCTTGGGCGAGAAGTGCAGGTTTTCCCGCCTCCGGCCGGGCACCGTTCGCTAGCGGTACCTGTCGCTCCAGCGCAGGCGCAGGATCAGGGCCCGTATTGCCATACAACCGCCCCGCCTCCTGAGCGGAGGTGCCTGAGGCAATGGTCATCACGGCCAGCACGGCCAAGCGCAGGGGGAACGGCGGCAGACTCCAACGGTGGGCGAAGGGGCCGGCAGAGTCGCTGCCAGGCCTGCACGCCGATGCTGTGCACCGCAATTGTGGATTCACCCGCTCTAGCCCTTGTGCGATCGCATCGATCGAGAAAAAAACCGCGTGTGGGATAATCGTTCTTGATTTTTCATCGCATTTGGCCGAATTCAGCAGTCGCGCTTGCCTTGCCTGCCGCCACCTGCTTGTTCGCTTAACCAATGCCCGCCAAAGCGTTGATTCCTTCAAGATTATATCGTGAATTTTGTCACACTAAACTTTTCCATCACCCTGATTCTCAATGACTTCTTCAACTGCAACCCATGCCCGTGTCCTCATCCTCGGTTCCGGCCCGGCAGGCTACTCGGCCGCTGTTTACGCCGCGCGCGCGAACCTCAAGCCGGTCCTGATCACCGGCATTGAACAAGGCGGACAGCTCATGACCACAACGGACGTGGACAATTGGCCCGCCGATGCGATGGGCGTCCAAGGCCCGGAACTAATGGAGCGGTTTCGCCAGCACGCAGAACGGTTCGGCACCCAGATGATTTTCGACCAGATTCACACTGTCAAGCTCGGTGCCCAGCCCTTCACACTCGTCGGTGATGCGGGCACCTACACCTGCGATGCCTTGATCATTGCCACGGGCGCCTCAGCCATGTATCTGGGACTTCCCTCCGAAGAGAAGTTCATGGGCCGCGGCGTCTCGGGTTGCGCCACCTGCGACGGTTTTTTCTACAAGCAGCAGGACGTCTGTGTTGTCGGGGGCGGCAACACGGCCGTGGAGGAGGCGCTGTATCTTTCCAACATCGCCCGCAAGGTCACGGTCATTCATCGTCGCGACAAGTTCCGCGCCGAGGCGATCCTGATCGACAAGCTGATGGCCAAGGCAGCCGAGGGCAAGGTGGAGTTGGCGTGGAACCACACGCTGGAGGAGGTACTGGGCGATGATTCCGGCGTGACCGGCGTACGCATCAAGTCGACTGCCGATGGCGCGACGCGCGACCTCGCGCTGTCGGGATGCTTCATCGCGATTGGTCACAAGCCCAACACGGCCATCTTTGCCGGCCAGCTCGAGATGGACGCGACCGGCTACATCAAGACCCAGATGGGCCGCGACGGCATGGCCACACAAACGAGCATTCCCGGCGTGTTCGCTGCCGGGGATGTACAGGACCACGTGTACCGCCAGGCGGTCACCAGTGCCGGCACCGGCTGCATGGCAGCCCTGGACGCCCAACGCTATCTTGAAGCGAAGCAGGCCTAGACCTGGTGCAAATAGGACTGCGACGCATGATTTCGCGCCGCCAGGTGGCATGACCCCGGAGGCACGCGCGGCTCTGGAGCGCCTGGGCAAAGACATGGCCCGGCAGCGCAAGGATGCGGAAGCGCAGGCTGCGCTCGAAAAGCAGCGCCGCGCGGCGGCGGAGCGCGAAGCTACCCTGTTCCGGCAGGCAGTCCAGGATGCAGCGCCGTTGCGCGCTCCCAAGCGGATGGAGCGCCCCACCCCTCGGCCAATTGGGCGTATCCGCCGCACCGGGCCGGGCGAACAGGGCCGGCCACATGGTGTGGCTGAATCAGTGGCACCGGAGACACCAGAATCTCGACCGCCTGCCCTTTCGGATGGCATGGATGAGGGAGGAGGTTTCGCCAGCGACGACGATATCTGTTACCTGCGGGCCGGCTTCGCGCCCAATACCCTTAGCAAGCTTCGCCGTGGGGATTGGCCGGTTCAAGGTCAGCTTGATTTGCACGGGCAAACACGCGATGCCGCCCGTGACGCCGTCGGACGTTTCCTGTCGGCTTCCGTCCAGCGCGGGCTGCGTTGCATACGCATCGTGCATGGCAAAGGCCTGGGCTCCACCAATCGCACGCCGGTCCTGAGAGGCCGGGTGCCGCATTGGCTGAAGCAGAGCGAACACGTGCTGGGTTTTGTCCAGGCCAGCCCCGCCAGCGGTGGTGCCGGAGCCATCCTGGTGTTGCTCGCGGGGCAGCATCCGTGAAGGGCCTGTGCTGGCTTCTGTTGACCTGCCTGGTGATGTGGAACACGGGGGTGTCCGCCAATGATGCGCCGACCACTGCCATCAACCGGTTGCGCACCACGGCCGTTTGTGGAGCTGCAACCGGCCCGCTGCAGTCAAATGGCCAGTTGAATCAAGCCGCCATGCTGCTGGCACAACAATCCGGCAGCGTAGGCCGCCCGCTGGACGAAACCTTGCGTTCGGCGGGGTATCGTGCCACGCGCTCGATGTATTTCTCGATCAGCGGTGCACCACAGGCCGACGCCATGGCACGTGCCGTCGAGGCCCGCTTCTGCAAGGAACTCAATCAGCCTGAATGGGCTGAGATCGGCTCCCACCAACGGTTTTCGGGGATGCAATCACAGTGGTGGATCATTCTCGCGACGCCATTTTCAGCGCCTGCAGCAAGTGAGGCAGAAGCGGTCGGTCAACGCGTGCTGACCCTGACCAATCAGGCCCGCGCCAGTGCCCGCATGTGTGGCAACCAATCGTTTCCGGCTGCTGGTCCACTGCGCTGGAATGGGCAACTGGCCGCAATCGGCGGCGCCCACTCAGCCGACATGGCCACGCACAGTTACTTCAGCCACGACGGGCGTGATGGCAGCAAGCCAGCCGAACGTGCCACCCGAGGCGGCTATGTCTGGCGTTCCGTAGGGGAGAACATCGCCGCTGGGCAGACCACCGCCGAAGCAGTGGTGCAAGGCTGGATCGACAGCCCGCCCCACTGCGCGAATCTGATGGGTGTGCAATTTACCGAAATGGGCGTCGCCTTTTCCGTCAATCTGGCGAGCAAGCTCGGCATCTACTGGACCCAGATGTTTGGTACCCCGCGCTGAATCGGCGCCCAACCCCATTCCTCTTCATGGAGTCAACGCAACATGCCTAGCAATCCAGCCCGCCGTACCCTGCTGGGCGCGGCCCTGTCCTTTCAGGCCTGCCTGGCAGGCGGATGCGCCTTCGCCCAGAATCAGGTGCCCGAGACGCTGCCCAACAAGGAAATGGACACGCCTTTTGTCACCACACCGCAAAATGTGGTGGATGCGATGCTCGAGTTGGCCAACGTGCGTCCAGGCGACCAGTTGATCGATCTCGGCTCAGGGGATGGCCGCATCGTCATCACCGCTGCCAAGCGCTGGGGTGTGCCTGGCCTGGGAGTGGAAATCGACCCGCGCCTGGTGGAGCGTGCCCGGCTGCGCGCAACCAGCGAGGGGGTTGCCGACAAGGCGCGCTTCGCCATTGCCGATCTTTTCACCACGGATCTTTCAGGCGCTTCGGTCATCACCATGTACCTGTTGCCGGACGTCAACGAAGCGTTGAAGCCCCGCTTGCAAAAGCTCAAGCCCGGAACCCGCATCGTGTCCCACGATTGGCACATGGGTGACTGGAAACCGGATCGGCAAATCACGGTCGCAGCGCCGGAAAAGACGGTCGGCGTGGAAAAGTCGAGCCAGCTGTATCTGTGGACAGTGCGCTAGCCTGCGGTCAGGCGCGCCCGCCGCAAGGGCAGACGGGAACCCTATTGCTTGGAAACGCCACTGCGGTTTTTGGCCAGACGCGCAGCCTTCGCCTTAGCAGCTTCCTCGTGCTCCTTCTTCTTGTCCAGCCCGAGCAGAGGCGTCAGTACCTCCCAGATGAAGATAACCACCAGGAAGGGCACTGCGATCCACCACCAGGACAGCTTGTCGACAGGGGCCACTTCGGCATATTTCAATCCAGCGGCTACCAGGCCAATCACGAGAATCCAGAGTGACATTCTTTTCCCCTTTTGCAGCACGTCGGCTTTCAGGCAACTCCACCGGCCACTGAACTGTTAACCGAGGCCGACAAGAGTGGCGATTGTAGCCAAACTCGGCTCGTGCGCGCGCGTTGGTCAACCGCGTCGGTGCGGTGCGCGTTGCTTGCGCATGGTCTACAATCCGGCCGCTGGCTTTTCGGGCTTTTCTCCGTTTTCGATTTCCCTTCCGATCCACCGCCCCTCTTTAGGAGCTTTCAAGTGAAATTTCTGCTACTGACCGCTGCCTTCGCCGTCACTCTGAATGCGGCCCCCGTGTTTGCAAGTGAAGACCTCGCCAAGCAAAAGGCGTGTCTCGCCTGCCATCAGGCTGACAAGAAACTCGTCGGCCCGTCCTACAAGGACATTGCTGCCAAGTACAAGACCGACAAGGACGCTGAAAAGAAACTGG
>CAYUEG010000165.1:0-6967 GCA_964443245.1 uncultured Burkholderiales bacterium
AGCCCCGGCGTGGTCTTGCGGGTATCGAGCAGCGTTGCCTTGGTGCCGGCAATCTTCTCGACATACTGGGCAGTCAGCGTGGCGATGCCCGACAGATGCTGCAGGATGTTGAGCGCGGTGCGTTCGGCAGAAAGCAAGCCGCGCGCCGGCCCGGTGACCCGGGCCAACACGTCTCCTTTGGCCGCACGCGCACCATCGGCCACCTTCAATTCGACCGTGCATTCGGGCACATAGCGCTTGAACACGGCCGCGGCGATTTCCATTCCGGCAATCGTCATGGCATGGCGCGCATTGATGGCGAACTCCGCCGTCGCGTGGGCGGGAATCACCAGCTCCGTGGTCAGGTCGCAAAAGCCGATGTCCTCACGCAGAGCGTGCTCCACAAACCACTGAATCTGCAGCCGGTCAATCATTCATTCCCCCTTGATATTGGCAAAACGGACCACTCTGGCAAATTTGTCGATGTCCGCCAAGAGCAGCGACATCAACTCTTCAGGCGTGGTGACATAAGGATCGATTCCCACTGCCGCCATGCGCGAACGCACATCCGGCAATGCCATCACCTTGCGGATTTCGGCTTCCAGGCGCGCGATCACGTCACGCGGCGTTCCCGTCGGCGCCATCAGCCCGTACCAGTTGTCGACTTCGTAGTCCTTGAGCGCAGCGATGCCGGATTCACGGAAGGTCGGAATCTCGGGAGCCGCTGCCGTGCGCCGGGCGGTGGTAATCGCAATCGCCTTGAGCTTGCCGGCGCGCACATGCGGCAATACCGTCGCCGTGGTGGCGAATACGGCGTCAAGCTGCCCGCCGATGGTGTCGAGCGTGGCCGGCGAGCAGCCGCGATACGGCACATGGACGACGAAGGTCCGGGTGAGGAACTTGTACAGTTCCCCCGCCAGGTGCATGGGGGTGCCGACGCCGCAGGAACCGTAGGAGAGCCGTCCCGGCTGCTGGCGCACCAGGGCGTCGAACTCCGCTGCGCTATTGGCTGTCACCTTGGGATTGACCGCCAGCACCATCGGCGCCGACGCCACCATCATCACCGGCACAAAATCCTTCCTGAGATCAAACGGCAGCTTGGTGTACAGGCTCTCGTTGATGGCCTGGCTGTTGTTGATCATCACCAGCGTGTAACCGTCGGCGGCCGATTTCTGGGCTGCTTCCATGCCCAGGTTGCCGCCGGCACCGCCACGGTTCTCGACCAGTACCTGCTGCCCCCACGCCTCAGTCAGCTTCTGGCCGATGATGCGCGCCATGAAATCGGCCGCACCGCCCGCGGTGTACGGCACGATGATGCGGATCGGCCGGTTCGGGTAGCTCGACTGGGCGGCCGCCTGCTGCACTGGCAGCGCCACAAGCAGCAAGGACACAAGAATCAGGAACCTGCGCATTACGCCTCCTTTGAAGGACTTTCACAATGTACGCCTGCTGGCTGAACATCCGCCAACCGGTTGTGCTGATACGCCCCATGCACAATCCGAATACGCTTCACCCACGCCACTGCGTCAGACCCAATCCTTGTGGATCAGGTAATCGGTGGCGAGCTGGGCCTCCGCAGAGCCAGGCGCCGGGTGATAGTCGTAGCGCCACTTCACCAGCGGTGGCATGCTCATCAGGATGGATTCGGCCCGGCCGCCGGATTGCAGGCCGAACAGTGTGCCGCGGTCAAACACCAGGTTGAATTCCACATAGCGGCCGCGCCGGTAGCATTGCCAATCCCGCTCGCGCTCACCGTAAGCCATGTCGCGCCGGCGTTCGATCACCTCACGATAGGCGGGCAGGAATGCATCGCCGACACTGCGCATCAGGGCAAAGCTGGCTTCGAAGCCTTCCGCCGAATTGGCCATGCACAGATCGTCGAAAAAAATGCCGCCGATGCCGCGTGGCTCGTTGCGGTGCTTGAGGAAAAAGTAATCGTCGCACCACTTCTTGTATTTCGGAAACCATTCCGGCCCGTGCGGTTCCAGCGCCGCCTTGCAGGCACCGTGCCAGCGCACGACGTCTTTTTCGAATCCGTAATACGGTGTCAGGTCCATCCCGCCGCCAAACCACCACACATCATCGGCGCCTTCCTTGCGCGCCATGAACATGCGCACGTTCATGTGCACCGTCGGGCAATAGGGGTTACGCGGATGCAAGACCAGCGAGACGCCCATCGCCTCGAAGCCGCGCCCCGCCAGCTCCGGCCGGTGCGCAGTCGCCGAACCGGGCATGCGCGCCCCGGTCACGTGGGAAAAGCCGACGCCGGCGCGCTCGAACAGATTGCCTTCTTCCAGCATGCGGCCAACACCACTGCCCCCCAGCGCTTCGCCCGGCCCCTTGGTCCAGGCATCACGCATGAACGGCTTGCCATCGAGTGCTTCCAGCCCCGCGACAATGGTGTCCTGCAAGCCGGTCAGGTAGGTGCGGACGCGCTGGCTGTCAATCTGCATGGTACTCATCAAACATCCGGAAATACGGGTTCAGGAAGGGTGATCAGGCGTCCGCCCCGGCCGGCGGCGCCACGCGCAGCACTTCATCGAAGGTGGTCAGCCCAGCCGCAATCTTGAGTGCGCCGGAGATGCGCAGCGGCTTCATCCCTTCGCGGTAGGCCTGTTCGCGAACCTTGGCAATATCGGTGCGTTCGGTAATCGTACGCTTGACGTCGCTCGACAGCATCAGCACTTCGTAGATGCCCATGCGGCCCTTGTAGCCCGTATTGCGGCATTCGAGGCACCCGACCGGTTTGTACGTCACAGCCGGTGGTGGGGCCTTGAACGGCGCCACCATCTCGTTCCACAGCTTTTCATGGTGCAGGTCTGAGGGCGCCTTGCAAGCCGGGCACAGGGTGCGGATCAGCCGCTGCGCCATCACCCCCAGCACGGTCGAGTTGATCAGATAGGACGGCACGCCCAGATCCAGCAGACGCGTCACCGCCGCAGGCGCATCGTTGGTATGCAGGGTCGAGAGCACCAGGTGCCCGGTCAGGGCGGCCTGGATCGCCATTTCAGCCGTTTCCAGATCGCGAATCTCGCCGACCATGATGATGTCCGGGTCCTGCCGCATCAGCGCGCGCAGGCCCTCGGCGAACGAGAAATCGATGCCCGGCTGCACCTGTACCTGGTTGAACGCCGGTTCCACCATTTCGATCGGATCTTCGATGGTGCAGACATTGACTTCCTGCGTGGCCAGCGACTTGAGCGTGGAATACAAGGTCACCGTCTTGCCCGATCCGGTCGGCCCGGTCACGAGGATGATGCCGTGCGGCCGCGAGGTCATTGCATTCCAGTTGCGCTTGTCCTCTTCGGTAAAGCCCAGCTCGGCGAAGTCACGCACCAGCACTTCAGGATCAAAGATGCGCATCACTACCTTTTCACCGAATGCGGTCGGCAGCGTCGAGAGCCGCAACTCCACCTCCTGACCGTCGGCCGTACGCGTCTTGATGCGGCCATCCTGCGGGCGGCGCTTCTCGGCCACGTCCATGCGGCCGAGAATCTTGATGCGCGAGGTCATGGCTGCAAAAACGGCGTTGGGCACCTGGTAGACCTGGTGCAACAGCCCGTCAATGCGGAAGCGCACGACACCCTGGTCGCGCCGCGGCTCCAGGTGGATGTCACTGGCGCGCTGGGCGTAGGCGTACTGCAACAGCCAGTCGACCACCCGCACCACATGCTGCTCGTTGGCATCGATCGTCTTGCCGGTCTTGCCCAGCTCGACCAGTTGCTCGAAATTGCCAATGCCGGAGTCGTAGTTGGCATCCTTGTTGGCGCCCTTGATCGACTTGGCCAGCGTAAAGAATTCGTTGGTATAGCGGGTAATGTCGGCCGGGTTGGCGACGACGCGGCGAATCTCCAGGCGCAGGATCGGTTGCAGCTCCTTGACCCATTCGGCCAGAAACGGCTCGGACGTGGCGACAGTCAACTCCTTCGAGTTGATCGCCACCGGCAGCATGGAAAAACGCTGGGCGTAAGTGATCGACATGGTGTCGCCCACTTTGGTGAAGTCGATCTTGAGCGGGTCAATATGGAAGTACTCCAGGCCGGAACGCCTGGCCATCCACTCCGCGAGCCAGTCGAGGGTGATGGTCTTGCCGTCGGCAAGCGATTTCCACTTCTGGTCTGCCACCAGCTCCAGCGGGTGATGGGCGGTCTTCTTGAGCCGAGCATCGGCACGCAGCTTCTCGGCCGCTTCCGGCACGGCGACCTTCTCGATCACCAGCGCGTCGAGAATCTCGTTCAGCGAGATCCGCCGCTCGCGCGCAGGCCAGCGCAGGGGATCAGCAGGAGCATTCATGGCGGCGTTGGTGATGACCTCGGATGCTGCCTATTGTAGCGGCGCGGTGCGCCATTCACGAGAGCAATTCATACGGGCCGCCCTTCTCCAGCGCAGCCTGATAGGCAGGGCGTTTGTGGATGGCCTCCAGAAATGACTGGGAATGGGGCCGCTTTCTCGCACCACGCCCTCTGGCCGCAGCCGCTTCCAGTACGAAGCTCATCTGGATATCGGCGGCCGAAAAGGATGTGCCTGCGAACCACCCCGTCCTGGCAAGCTCTGCCTCGATGTAGTCAAGATGCAGATCCATCTGCGGCTGGATGTAGGACTTCATCGCCCCGGCAGCGATCGCCTTGGCGACCGGCCTCACGATAAAGGGCATCGGCGCCTTGGCAACCTGCTGGAACACCAGCGCCAGCAGCAGCGGCGTCATCGCCGAGCCTTCCGCGTAGTGCAACCAGTAGCATTGCCGGTCCCACTCGGGCGAGCCATGTTTGGCATGCAGCCGAAACGTGAGATCGTGTCGCCCGAGCAGATACTCGATGATCGCGCCGGACTCGGCCACCACTGCACTGCCCTCGGTGATGACAGGCGATTTGCCCAGCGGGTGGATTTTCTTCAACGCAGCCGGCGCAAGCATGGTCTTCGCATCGCGTTCGTAGCGCTGGATGGCGTAGGGAACGCCGAGTTCTTCGAGCAGCCACAGCACACGCTGAGAGCGGGAGTTGTTGAGGTGGTGTACCGTGAGCATGGCGTGGTGCGGTGCCTAAAAGGTGGACAGAGTGCACTCTACCGTATTGATGCTGCGGGATGGCCCTGTTCCTCCTCCTTGGCGGCGTCCAACGCGCGCCCTGTCCCCTTTCGTTAAACTGGCGCTCCCCCTTCACCACTGCCGGAGCCGGCCATCATGGGACAGAAAAAATACGACAAAGCCGACGCCAAAGCCTGGGCAAAGACGCACTTTCGCGGGGTCTGGGCTGCCACCGCAACGCCTTTCGACACCCAACTCAAGCTCGATGAAGCAGGCTTTCGTGCCAACCTGAACCACTGGATCGGCACCCTGCATCTGGGTGGCCTGTTCGTCTCCGGCAAGCAGGGCGAGTTTTTCTCCATGAGCGTGCCCGAACGCAAGCGCACGTTTGAACTCGCGGTCGAAGCGGCTCACGGCAAGTGCGGCATCGTGACCTCCTGCTCGGATACCAATCTGGACGTGGTGCTGGAACTGGCGCGGCATTCGCAGGCGATTGGCGCCGACTACATCGTGGTCCACAGCCCGGTACTGCACTTCGGACATGACGTCGACGAGACCGTGTATGAGTACTACCGCTACCTGTCCGAACAGCTGGACATCGGTATCGCCCTGTGGAACCACCCCGATTGCGGCTACCTGATGAGTCCCGAGCTGTGCGCGCGCATTGCCGAGTTGCCCAACATCGTCGCCATCAAGTACAGCGTGCCGCGCGACATGTATGCCCAGCTCACAAAACTGGCGGGCGACAAGATCATCGTCTCGACCGCCTCTGAAGAAGAATGGTTTGACAATATCGTCGAGCTGGGCTGGCGTCTTTACCTGTGCTCGACGCCACCTTTCACCATGCAGACTGCGGCAGACCAGCGCATCAACGACTACACACGCCTCGCTTTCGAAGGCAAGGTGGACGAAGCACGGCGCATTCGCGATAGCCTGGCACCGGTGCGCGCCGCCTTCAGATCCTCCCGCCCGGCCGGAACGCCGCAGGCCCATACCAAATACTGGCTGGAATGCATCGGGCAGGTTGGTGGCCCGGTGCGGCGGCCGCTCCTGAACCTGACAGAGAACCAGAAAGCGGTGATCCGTGACGCCGTGGCCGGCTGCGGCCTGCGCCTGAAGTGAACGGCAGCGCGCCATGACTCGTCTCTCGCTTGCGTCCCTGCTCCAACGGCTGGCGATCGCTGTGCTGGCCACTTTTGCCCTGCTGGAGCCCACCATCGCCGCGGCCCAATATCCGGCCAAACCGGTGCGCATCGTCGTACCCTCCACCGCCGGGGATGGTTCGGACATTCTGGCGCGCACGCTGGCCAAGGCCCTGGGTGAGTCGCTGAACCAGCAATTCGTGATCGAGAACAAACCGGGCGCCGGCGGCAGCATCGGTGCAGATGCGGTCGCCAAGGCCGCGCCGGACGGCTATACCCTGTTTCTGGGTAATGGCAGTTCCCACGGCGTCACACCCAGCCTTTACGCGCGCCTGCCTTACGACAGCATCCTGGATTTTGCGCCGGTCTCGCTAATCTCCACCGCGGCCAACGTGCTGGTGGTGGGCGCCGCTGTTCCCGTGGCTTCCTATGCCGATTTTTCGCGGGTGGCGCGTGAAGCGCCCGGACGCACCACGATTGCCTCGGCCGGCAATGGCAGCCTTTCGCATCTGTCCGTCGAACTGCTCAAGTCAAGCGCGCGGATGGACTTGCTGCACGTGCCGTACAAAGGCGCAGCGCCCGGCGTGGCAGACGTGGCTGGCGGGCAGGTACAAGCGATGATCATCAACATTCCCACGGTGATGCCCTTGATCAAGGCCGGCAAGTTGAAGGCACTCGCGGTCACCAGTGCCAAACGTGCCGCCTCCCTGCCGGACGTTCCCACGCTCGCGGAGAGCGGCGTTACCGGCTACGAAACGCTTGCCTGGTTCGGCGTTCTGGCACCCGCACGTACGCCACCCGAGATCATTGCCACCTTGCATCG
>CAYUEG010000166.1:0-6934 GCA_964443245.1 uncultured Burkholderiales bacterium
TGGTGGAGGCGATCAGGGTGACTGGCTTGAAACCGTTGGTGGGAGCGGATCTTGGGGCAGCGTACGCTGGATACCCCTAGCGTTTGGCGAGTGGCACGAAGGCCTGATCGTCCGGGCCGGTGTAGTTGGCGGTCGGGCGAATGATCTTGCCGTCCATGCGCTGCTCGATGACGTGGGCGGCCCAGCCGGAGGTACGGGCGATCACGAAAATCGGCGTGAACATGGCGGTCGGCACGCCCATCATGTGATAGCTGACGGCCGAGAACCAGTCGAGGTTGGGGAACATCTTCTTGGCGTCCCACATCACGCTTTCAAGGCGGTCGGCGATGTCGAACATCTTCATGTCGCCGGCTTCCTTGGAGAGCTTGCGCGCCACTTCCTTGATGACCTTGTTGCGCGGGTCGGAGATGGTGTAGACCGGATGGCCGAAGCCGATCACGACTTCCTTCTTCTCGACGCGGGCGCGGATGTCGGCTTCGGCATCGTCTGCCGATTCGTAGCGCTTCTGCACTTCGAAGGCGACTTCATTGGCACCGCCATGCTTGGGGCCACGCAGCGCGCCAATGCCGCCGCAAATGGCGGAGAACATGTCGGATCCGGTGCCGGCGATGACGCGGCAGGTGAAGGTGGAAGCGTTGAACTCGTGCTCGGCGTAGAGGATCAGCGAGGTGTGCATCGCCTTGACCCAGGACTCCGACGGCTTCTTGCCGTGCAGGAGGTGCAGGAAATGGCCACCGATCGAATCGTCGTCGGTTTCGACCTCAATGCGCCGGCCGTTGGTGGCGAAGTGGTACCAGTAGAGCAGCATCGAGCCGAGCGAGGCCATCAGGCGGTCGGCGATGTCGCGCGCGCCGGGGTGGTTGTGGTCGTCCTTTTCGGGCAGGGCGCAGCCCAGGGCCGAAACGCCGGTGCGCATCACGTCCATCGGGTGGGAGGCAGCGGGCAGGGCTTCGAGGGCGGCCTTGACCGAAGCCGGCAGGCCGCGCAGGGCTTTCAGCTTGTTCTTGTAGCCGGCCAGTTCGGCCTTGCCCGGCAACTTGCCGTGCACCAGGAGATAGGCAATCTCTTCAAACTCGCAGACATCGGCGATATCGAGGATGTCGTAGCCGCGGTAGGCCAGGTCATTGCCGGAACGACCGACCGTGCACAGGGCGGTATTGCCGGCAACCACGCCGGAGAGGGCAACCGATTTCTTCGGCTTCGGGCCCGTGGTGACTGGGGTATCGCTCATGGTGTTCTCCTGGATATTGTTGTCGTGTGGGGAAATCGGCCGGGCTTATTTGCCCTTGCCCTGCGAAAACAGGGCGTCCAGCTTGTCTTCATACTCGTGGTAGCCGAGATAGTCGTACAGGTCGGCGCGCGTCTGCATGGTCGGCACGGCATTCTTCTGCGTGCCTTCCTTGCGCAGCACCTGGTAAAAATTGAGCGCGGCGGCGTTCATGGCGCGGTAGGCGCCGCAGCAATACAGGGCGATGTCGACATTCACGCTGCGCAGTTCGTCGAGCGTGAACAGCGGGGTCGAACCAAACTCGGTGAGGTTGGCCAGGATCGGCACCTTGACGGCATCCTTGACCTGCTTGTACTGCTCCAGCTTGGTGATCGCTTCCGGGAAAATCATGTCGGCACCGGCTTCGGCGTAGGCACAGGCGCGGTCAATCGCCGAATTCAGGCCTTCGGAGGCGAGGGCGTCGGTACGCGCCATGATGACGAACTCAGAATCGGTCTTGGCGTCGACGGCGGCCTTGATGCGGTCGACCATTTCACCGGTCGTCACCACTTCCTTGCCCGGGCGATGGCCGCAGCGCTTGGCGCTGACCTGGTCTTCCATGTGCACGGCGGCCACTTCGGCCTGGGTAAACATCTTGATGGTGCGGGCGATGTTGAAGGCGCTGCCCCAGCCAGTGTCGATATCGACCATCAGCGGCAGGTTGCACACGGCGGTGATGCGGCGCGCGTCGGTGAGCACGTCTTCCATGGTGCTGATGCCGAGGTCGGGCATGCCCAGCGAGTTGGCGGCCACGCCGCCGCCCGAGAGGTACACCGCCTTGAAGCCGGTGCGCTCGGCCATGCGGGCCGCGTAGGCGGTAATGGTGCCGACAACCTGCAGCGGGCTTTCGTCCTTGACGGCCTGGCGGAATTTGGCGCCGGCGGAGGGTTTGCTCATGGTGAATTCCTTAATTGAAAAAGGCCTTGCGTGCTTCTTCGGGGAGGCTGGCGCCGGTGCGCTGCGCGCGGTCGAGCAGCTGCCAGTAGTAGCGGTAGCTGGCGCGGTCGTGCAGTTTCCCCTTGTAGCCGACCGGCCCCCATTCCTTGTTCTGCGCGCTGATCAGGATGGCAGTGGCATCCTCGATCTCCATCTGGTCAGGTTGCATGCCCTTGATGATGGGGGCGATCTGGTCGGGATGGATGCTGTACTTGGCGAGAAAGCCGAACTCGGCGCGGGCACGCCGGGCGTCACCTTCCACGACGGACAGATCCTTGTAATCCTGCGTGATGGTGTGGATCGGGATGGCGCCATTGCCCAGCCCCGCCGCGCTGATTTCCAGCTTGGCGCGACGCACCAGCGGGTGCTCGAACTGGCCGGGCGAGGACATGGCAGAGGCCGGAATCGCGCCCTGAAAGCCGCTGACAAAATCCATGATGCCCAATGTGACGCCCTCGATCTGCGGCAGTTCCATGATCTCGAACACGTCGCGCAGGCCCTGATGGGTCTCGATCATCACGTGCAGCGGAATCAGGCGCTTCAGGCCGGCTTCCTCGCCCACATGGTTGATGTAGGAGAGGATCTTGAGCGCGTCCATGCGCCCGTCGCATTTGGGCAGCGTGATGAACGCGATCTTCTCGCCGGCCATGCGCACCACGATGTCGATGTCCTGCATGCAGTGGGGGTGCGAGGCATCGTGTACCCGCACCCCGGCACGCGCGAAGGTGTTGTCGTCGCTGGCGATCAGCGTGCCGATCATCTCGGCGGTCTGGCGCTCCTGGCCGGCAGCGGCACCGTCTTCGAGATCGCACAGCACGTCGAACACGGCCTGCCCGTTCACCGCCAGCGCGCGTTGCTGGGCAAACGCCTTGCGGATGAACTTCTCGTTGCCGGCAAAATGCTGGCACACCGGCATCACCGGCAGGGGCGCGCCGTCAACGAAAAGAACGTCTTTGGGGTGGATGGCCATGGTGCAGGGCGGGTGCACCGGCGCCGGCCTGGGGCGCGGCGCCTGCGTTCCCCGTTCCCGGATCAGCCGAGCAGGTGCTTGACGCCGTCGCGCTCTTCGTTCAGTTCCTTGAGCGTGAAGTCCATGCGCTCGCGCGAGAAGGCATCCACTTCCAGGCCCTTGACCATGGTGTATTCGCCATTGGCACAGGTCACCGGGAAGCCGTACATGATGTCTTCCGGAATGCCATAGCTGCCGTCGGACGGAATGCCCATCGTGACCCACTCGCCGTTGGTGCCGAGTGCCCAGTCACGCATGTGGTCGATGGCGGCGTTGGCGGCAGAGGCAGCAGAGGAGAGGCCGCGCGCGTCGATGATGGCGGCGCCGCGCTTGCCCACGGTGGGCAGGAACACGTCCTTGTTCCAGGCCTCGTCGTTGATCATGCCCTTGATGCCGGCGCCATCGACGGTGGCGAAGCGGTAATCCGGGTACATGGTGGGGGAGTGGTTGCCCCACACCACGAGTTTCTTGATCGACGCGACCGGCTTGCCTGATTTGGCTGCCAGCTGCGAGAGTGCGCGGTTGTGGTCCAGGCGCAGCATGGCGGTGAAGTTCTTCTTGGGCAGCGACGGGGCCGACTTCATCGCGATATAGGCATTGGTGTTGGCCGGATTGCCGACCACCAGCACCTTGACATTGCGCGAGGCGACGGCATCGAGCGCCTTGCCCTGCGCCGTGAAGATGGCCGCATTGGCGGAAAGCAGGTCCTTGCGTTCCATGCCCGGGCCGCGCGGACGGGCGCCGACGAGCAGGGCGTAATCGATGTCCTTGAAGGCCGTCATCGGGTCGCCATGGGCGGTCATGCCGGCCAGCAGGGGGAAGGCGCAGTCGTCCAGTTCCATCATCACGCCCTTGAGCGCCTTCTGCGCCTTTTCGTCCGGAATCTCGAGCAATTGCAGGATCACCGGCTGGTCTTTCCCGAGCATGTCGCCATTGGCGATGCGGAACAGCAGTGAGTAACCAATTTGACCGGCGGCACCAGTGACGGCGACACGAACGGGAGCTTTTGCCATGAAGTTCTCCAGGATTGAAACCGTGGGTAAAGGGACGGGGTGGCGGTTCAAAGGGTTGCCACCCGGTTGAAGAAGCGGCGGGAAGTGTAGGGGGTTTGCCCCGGTTTCGTCAAGTTAAGTCTTATGTCTTATATAAGACATATAACGACTAATAGACGCCGGGGCCGGAACTGTGATTCAATCTTGCCATGAGTGCCGCGCCTGACTCGATTTCCGGTTCCGGGAGTGCCCCGACGTTCAGCCCTTTGTATCAGCAAATCAAGGGCTTGATCACCCAGGGCTTGCAGGCGGGCGACTGGAAGCCGGGCGAGATGATCCCGAGCGAAATCGAGCTCGCGGCCCGCTACAGGGTCAGCCAGGGCACCGTGCGCAAGGCGATCGACGAACTGGCCGCGGAACACCTTCTGGTGCGCCGTCAGGGCAAGGGCACGTTTGTCGCGACCCACATCGAGGCGCGCACCCAGTTCCGTTTTTTGCGTCTGACGCCGGACGAGGGCGAGCAGCGCTATCCGGACAGCCGCATCCTGGAATGCCGCCGGGTTCGTGCGCCTGCCGAGATTGCGCGCCTCCTGGACCTGCGCGCCGGCGATTCCACCGTGCTGATCCGGCGCCTGCTGTCGCACGGCGGCACGCCCTTTGTGCTGGACGAAATCTGGTTGCCCGGGGCGATTTTTCGCGGCATCACCAGTGAGCGGCTGGCCGAGTCCAAGGTGCCCCTGTACAGCCTGTTCGAAAGCGAATTCGGCACCAAGATGGTTCGCGCGGACGAGAAGATCCGGGCGGTGCTGGCCGATGCGGCCGTGGCGGAGGTACTGAAGATTCCGGTACGGGCGCCGCTGCTGTCGGTCGATCGCGTGACCTACACCTACGGCGACAAGCCGGTGGAGGTACGCAAGGGCCTGTATTCGACCCGCGATCATTACTACAAGAACGAGTTGAGTTGATGCACGAATCGATGCACGAATCGTTCCCTGTCCGCAAGATGATGCTGCAGTGCCGTATGTATAATCGCCGCTGGCGTATTCCACGTCATCACCATGCCTCGTTTGTGGTTAATTGCCGGGCGCCACTGGCTGACCCGGCAAAGCGGGGCGGCTGTGCACGGTTCATTTTCACTTCTGTATTTCCACTGGCCCAAACCGAATGTCTACCGTCCTGACCAAGGCGCCGCCGAAGCAGCGCCCGAAACACCTTGACCTGACCAAGATCCGCCTGCCCTTGCCCGGCTGGGTGTCGATCATGCACCGCATCAGCGGTGCGGCGCTGTTTTTGGCCATCCCCGGTTTTCTCTGGCTGCTCGACAAGAGCCTCACCACCGAGGTGGGTTTCGACTCCCTGCGCGGCCTGCTGTCGCTCTGGTGGATGAAGCTGGCGCTGTTTGGCCTGCTGTATGGTTACCTGCACCATTTTTGCGCCGGCATCCGGTATCTTTTCCTCGACCTGCACAAGGGCATTGATCTGCCTTCGGCACGCATGAGCGCCGGTGCAGTGTATTTCGTCAGCATTCCGCTTGCCCTCCTGGTGGGCTGGCGTCTTTTCCTGTAAGGAGCGCGCTCCATGAAAGCGAAGATTGTTGTTGGCGCGCATTACGGCCTGCGTGACTGGCTCGGGCAGCGCGTCACTGCGGTGCTGATGGCCGGCTATACCGTGCTGTTCCTGGCGGTGCTGCTGGTGCAGAAGCCGAAGCACTATCTGGCCTGGTACGGCATGTTCAGTTCCTGGTGGATGAAGGTGGCAACCCTGACCTTCGTGCTCTGCCTCCTGTATCACGCCTGGGTCGGCATGCGGGATATCTGGATGGATTATGTCAAGCCGACCGGCATGCGCCTCGTGCTGCAGGTCGGCACGATCGTCTGGCTGACGGCCTGCGGCATGTGGGCCCTGAAGATCTTCCTGCAATAGCGCGTTGTTCCTGTTGTTTTCATTGACCTCACATTAAGGCAATTTTCATGTCTCTGACGGTACGCAAGTTCGATGCAATTATCGTAGGCGCGGGGGGCGCCGGTTTGCGGGGGGCATTGCAGTTGGCTGAGGCCGGTTTCAAGGTGGCAGTGTTGTCCAAGGTGTTTCCGACCCGCTCGCATACGGTGGCAGCGCAAGGCGGTGTCGGTGCTTCATTGGGCAACATGGGCACCGATTCCTGGCAGTGGCACATGTACGACACCGTCAAGGGCGGCGATTGGCTGGCTGACCAGGACGCGGCCGAGTTCCTGGCCCAGGAAGCGCCCAAGTGCGTGATCGAGCTCGAGCACTACGGCATGCCGTTTGACCGCAACGAAGACGGCACCATCTACCAGCGGCCGTTCGGCGGCCACATGCAGAACATGGGAGCCGGCCCGCCGGTGCAGCGCTCCTGCTGCGCGGCCGACCGTACCGGCCATGCCATGCTGCATACGCTGTACCAGCGCAACGTGCGCGCCAACACCCAGTTCTTTGTCGAATGGATGGCGCTCGACCTGATTCGCGATCCGGTGGACGGCGCGGTTCTGGGCGTGACGGCGCTGGAAATGGAAACCGGCGAAATCATGATCCTGCAGGGCCGGGCGACCCTGTTTGCCACCGGCGGCGCCGGCCGCATCTATGCCTCCTCGACCAATGCCTTCATCAATACCGGTGACGGCCTGGGGATTGCCGCGCGCGCGGGGATTCCGCTCGAAGACATGGAGTTCTGGCAGTTCCACCCCACCGGCGTGGCCGGTGCCGGCGTGC
>CAYUEG010000167.1:0-6928 GCA_964443245.1 uncultured Burkholderiales bacterium
CCGCAAGCTGGGCATCTGGATCATCGCCGACGATGCCTATGAGCGCATCGTGTTCAACGACGGCACGCCCGATACGAACCACCGGGGCGCAGCGCCGTCCTTCCTCGACCTTGCCACGCGCGAAGAACGTGTCATTGCCACCAACACATTCTCCAAATCGTGGTTGATGACCGGTTGGCGCCTGGGCTGGGTCACCGGGCCGGCCTTGCTGCTCAAGGATCTGGGCAAGTTGATTGAATACAACACCTCCTGCTCGCCGATGTTCGTGCAGCGCGGCGGTGTCATGGCCGTCACGCAGGGGGAAGAAACCACGCGCCGGTTCGTGGCGCGTCTGCAGGCTTCACGAGACTATCTGCACCGCGCGCTGGCGGAGATAGATGGCGTCGAAGCGGTCTCCCCTCCCGGTGCGCTATATGCGTTTTTTCGCGTACGCGGCATGACCGACAGCCTCGCATTCTGCAAGCGGCTGATCGATCAAACCGGGCTGGGATTGGCTCCTGGAGCCGCTTTCGGCCCGGAGGGGGAGGGCTTTGTGCGCTGGTGCTTTGCGTCCAGCGAAGAGCGTCTGGCAGATGGCGTGGCGCGCCTGAAGCGCGGCCTTGCCGCGAAGGACTAGACTGTCGCCATGGCCCTGACTTTCAAGACCAAGGCGGCAGGCGATATCACCATGCTCGATGCCCACGCCCGGCAGCTGCTCGACCTGATCGGCAAGGAGTGGGCCGTGCGTGGCGTGATCACACCGGAAGAGGTGCCGGCGCTGATGGCACGCCTGCAGACGGCAATCGCGGCGGCAGGCACCGACGCCGGCCCGGACGAGGAGCGTGAGCCGGAAGCCGCCCGCAACCATGTGTCTCTGAAGACCCGCATGCAGCCCTTCCTTGAGATGCTGCGCAAGGCCGGGCAGGCCAATACGCCGATCCTCTGGGGCGTGTAGCGGTACCGGTTCCGCGGCCGTCAGCGCCAGGCGCCATTCTTGGCGATTCTCTAGTGTGCTGCCCGGCGGCTGGTTCCCATCCGACAGGCGATGTCGAACGCGTTCTTCATGGCTTGCGGGTTGGCAACACCCTTGCCTGCGATGTCGTAGGCCGTGCCGTGCGCCGGCGTGGTGATCGGAATCGGCAATCCACCCTGCACCGTCACGCCGCGTTCGAAGCCCATCAGCTTCATCGCGATCTGGCCCTGGTCGTGGTACATGGTGACCACGCCGTCGTAGCCTGAACCATCGGTCTTGATTGCACGCACGAAGGCGGTATCAGCCGAGAACGGCCCGTCCGCGGCATAACCGCGCGAGGCCGCCAGTTTCACGCCGGGCTCGATGATGCGGCCTTCCTCGTCGCCATAGTTGCCGTTGTCGCCATTGTGCGGGTTCAGGCCACACACGGCAACACGCGGTTTGGTCTTGCCGGCAGCGCGCAATGCCTGGGTGATCATCTGGATCGCTTCGGCCACTTTCTCTGATGTCAGGTGGCTGCTGACGTCCTTCAGCGGGATGTGCGAAGTGACACGCGAAGTCCAGAGGTTCTCCAGCACATTCAGTTCGCCGCAGGTGCCCCGGTGGCCGAGCAGTTCGGCAAACCAGCGCATCTCGTCCTCATGATGCATGCCGCCGGCGCGCAGGGCACCCTTGTTGAGCGGTGCAAAGCACAGCGCATCGGCTTTCCCTTCGGTCACCAGACGCGTGCCTTCCGTGAGGGCATCGAGCATGAACCGGCCGTTCTTCTCGCTGACGACACCGCGCTCGAAGGCGGGTGCATTCAGGCCTTTCCAATCGTGCACCTGGGTCGCCGGGGTGCTCCCGAAGCCGTTGGCGGAGTCCTTGAAGCCGTTGACGGAGTCCTCGAAGCCCGCCTTGTTGCCGATCAGGAGCACACTGGCCTTGCCGGCGGTATCGGGGTCGGCCAGCAGCTTGGCGACCAGTTCGGGGCCGACACCGGCCGGATCGCCGGTAAAGAGTGCGATGGTAGGTTTCATTGTGCGTCGATCTTGATGTTGGCGTCCTTGATCAGCTTGCCGAAGCGGTCAAATTCCGCGCGATTCAGTGCCGCAAATTGCTCGACGGTGATGTTCCCCGGCTCACCGCCCAGACCCTTGAGACGGGCCTGCACGTCCGGCAGTTTGAGAATGCGTGCGGTTTCGGCCTGCAGACGCGCCACGACATCACGGGGGGTACCGTTGGTGACATAGAGCCCGTACCAGGTGCTCATGTCCGCACCGGTCACGCCGGCCTCGGCCAGCGTCGGCACGTTCGGCAGTTCGGCCGAACGCTGCGGTGTTGTCACCGCCAGCGGCTTGAACTTGCCGCTTTTGATATGCCCCATCGCGCTTGACGTCGTGTCGAACATCATCTGCACCTGGCCGGCGATGACGTCCAGGTGTGCCTGCGCCGATCCCTTGTAGGGCACATGGATCATTTGCACGCCGGTGGCATGCTTGAATGCCTCGCCGGCGATGTGCTGGGTGCTGCCGATGCCGGAAGAGCCGTACTTGAATTCATCCGGCTTGGCCTTCATCAGTGCGATCAACTCCCGCACATTGTTGGCCGGCACGGTGGCACTGACCACCAGCACGTTCGGGACCGTGACGATCAGGCCGAGTGGCGTCAGATCCTTGATCGGGTCGAAGCCGAGCTTGAGCAGATGGGGAGCGATGGCCTGGCCGGTATTGGTGGCGGCGAGCAGGGTGTGGCCATCCGGCGCAGCCTTGGCGGTGAGGTCGGCGGCAATCGTGTTCGAGGCGCCCGGCCGGTTCTCGACGACGAAGTTGCCCTTGAAGGCGTCGTTGAACTTCTCGGCCAGCATGCGCGCGATGATGTCGGTGCCGCCGCCGGCGGAGGCGCCGACCATGATGCGGACCGGCTTGGCGGGGTAGGTTTGGGCGTACAACACCGGGCTGGAAAGGGCCACCACGCCAACAGCCGCTCCCACCAACAGTTTCAGAAGAGTCATGAGATTGAGTCCTTATAGAAAAATGATCCTGACGCAGGCATGCAAGGGAAGCATCACGGCCCGCCCACCGCCAGACGGGGAATCCAGGTTGTGATGGCCGGCACATAGGTAATGAGCAGCAGCGTGCCGATCAGTGGTACGTAGAACGGCAGCATCTCGCGCAGTACATCCTTCATCGTCACTTTGGCGATGTCGGCCACCAGGAATAGGGCAAGCCCCATGGGGGGCGTGAGCAGGCCGATCATCAGGTTGAACACCACCACCATGCCAAGATGGACCGGATCCACGCCGGCCATCACCAGCGGTTTGGCAATGATCGGCGCAATCACCAGAATGGCGGTGGTGCTGTCGAGAAACATGCCGACGACCAGCAAGAGCAGATTGACCAGTAGCAACAGCACCTGCGGGTCCTTGGAGATCGACAGCATGACCGCAGTCATCTTCTGCGGTACCGCTTCCACCGAGAGGATCCAGCCGAACAGCGCAGCGACAGCCACAATCAGCAAAATGCCGGCCGATGCGCCAATCGTCTCGAAGGCGGCCTCCTGCAATTTCTTCCAGGTCAGTTCGCGGTAGAACAGGGCGCTGATCAGTATGGCGTAGGCCACCGTGACGGCGGCAATCTCGGTCGGCGTAAAGAACCCGGCCAGCATGCCGGCGATGAGGATGACCGGCGCCAGAATGGCGGGCAAGGCCGGCAGAAAGTCGCGCCACAGCTCGGCACGGGTTGGCCAGCGCTCTGCGCGCGGATACTTGCGCTTGATGGCAAGGTAACCCGTCATGACCATCAGCATGGCCACGCATACCAGTGCAGGCAAAATGCCGCCGAGCAGCAGCTGGATCACCGACACCCCCGTCACCGTGCCATAGATGATGAGCGGGATGCTGGGCGGAAAGATTGGTCCGACGATGGCCGACGAACAGGTCACTGCGCTGGCAAAGCCGGCATTGAAACCCTTCTGCCGCATGGCATCGATCTCAATGCGCCCGAGACCGCCGATATCCGCCAGGGCGGAGCCGGACATCCCTGCAAAGATCAGGCTGCCAAATATGTTCACCTGCGCCAGGCCTCCCGGCAGGCGGCCCACGGCGGTGTCGGCGAACTTGTAGATGTGCTTCGAAATCCCCGCCGAGTTCATCAGGCTGCCGACAAAGAGGAACACCGGTACGGCAACCAGCGGAAACGAATCGAGCGCATAGAGCGTCCGTTGAGCGATCAGGTCCAGCGGCAAGCCGTTGACAAGCAGATAGACCGCGCAAGGAATCGCGATGGCCAGCACCACCGGGAAGCCGAGCATGAACAGCAGCAGGAATGCTGCGATGACAAGGAAGCCGCTCATGACAAGGTGGTCTGCTTTTCTTCAGGGCGCTTGCGCTGCCACGTGTGGGCCAGCATCACCGCAGTTTCCAGTGCCAGTAGAGTCGCCCCCAGGGCCAGCGGTGCCATGAACAGCCAGAACGGCATCTCCAGCGTGGCGGTCTGGTTCTGCATGTTTTTCGAGATGGTGACCACGGCGGCCACCGCGAAGAGGGTAAACGTGGCAATGCCTGCCACCTCGATCAGCAGTTGCAGACCCCAACGCGGTTTGGCAGGAATCAGTGCCTGAAATTCTTCCATGCGGATCTGGCCGCCACTGAAGGTGACCAGTGGCGCCGCAAGGAATGTCAGGCAGATCAGGAAGTAGCGTGCCAGTTCTTCGGCGCCCGACATCGGCACGTTGAAGATCGAGCGCATGATGATTTGTGCCAACGGTGTGGCGATCAACAGGAAGAGCAGCGCCAGGCTGATCCAGCGGATCAGCCTGCGCATGCCATTGAGGGCCGCTGTCAAGTAAGGCCTTCCCGTACTGGCTGGGTGCTTATTTGACGGCGCGGATCTGTTCGATCAGCCGGGTCCACTCCGGGAAATCCTTGTTGACCTGCCCCAGCACGGCGGTGCGGAAGGCTTCGACGTTCAGGCCATCCTTGGCCTCGATGAAGGTCATCCCTTTTGCTTCCAGGTCTTTGCGATATTTGGCGGAAGTCTCACGGTCCCAGTCGAGCGTTTTCCTGCCGACTTCGGCCATGGTGTCTTCGATGATCTTGCGGTCAGCCGCCGGGATGCCTTGCCAGATCCGCTCGTTGACAAACACCGAGAGCACCGACTGCATGTGGTCGGTCATCATGACGAACTTTTGCACTTCGAACAGCTTGAGGTTGAAGATGTTCGGCAACGGATTCTCCTGTCCCACCACCAGGCCGGTGGCGAGTGCAGTCGCCAGTTCCGAGACTTCCACCGGCGTTGCCACGGCACCCATGCCGGTGAGCATGGTGGACCACAGCTTGACCGGCACGCCGCGATACTTCTTGCCTGCCATGTCCTTTGGCGAGAGCACTTTTTCCTTCGAGGTCAGCTGGCGCGTGCCCTGGAACAGGCTGCCGACGATACGCATGCCGCCCTTTTGCACCAGTTCCTGATTGATGGCTTGCAGTGCTGCCGAGGAGCGCGGATCGGTGGCGCGCATGGCGTGCTCGGCGTCACGGTACACGAAGGGGGTGTTGAACACGGCCGTGTTGGGCAGGATCTTGCCGAGCGAGGCAAAGTCGTGGTGCCCCATGGCAATCGCGCCGGACTTGATGCCGTCGACCATTTCGCCGACGCCACCGAGCTGCGAATTGGCAAACACCTGAATCTCGACGCGACCGTTGGTGCGCTCCTTGACCAGCTTGGCGACTTCATCGGCATAGAGCGTCTGCGGTGCATTGGCGACGCCGACGTGGGCATAGCGAAGCTTGACTTGTGCGTGGGCGGTGGCAGCGAAGGTACAGGTGGCAAATACGGCAGCAGCGAGGGTGGCAAACAGGGGATGGCGTTTCATGGGACTCTCCTTTGGTTGACGTTCGTTGTTATATGAGGCGATCTTCGTACAGCTTGAATACGGCGGCGGTGTCGAGTTCCGCGTGCCCGTTCTCGATCAGCTTGCGATAAAGGCCCAGTGCCTCGGCCATCATCGGGATGGGCGTATCGAGCTTCTTTGCATACTCGCTCACCATCTCCAGATCCTTGCGTAGCTGGCGCGCGTAGCCTTGCGGGGCAAAGTCCCGTGCCACCATGCGTGGATACAGCCGTTGCAGCAGGGATCCGTCGGCATGCCCTCCCGCCAGGCACTCGGGCAGGCGTGCGGCATCAATGCCGGCCGCCTCGGCCATGGAAGCGGCCTCGGCCATCACCACGTGCACACAGCCGACGATCAGCTGATTGAGCATTTTTGCGGCAAGGCCGGCACCTGTTGGCCCCATGTGGGTGAAGCGGGCCGACACATCGGCCATGAACGGGCGAATCCGCTCGATGTCCGTCGCATCGCCGCCGCACATGACGGTGAGTGTTCCGGTGCCGGATGCGGGGGGGCCGCCCGACACCGGCGCATCGATCCAGGCGCAGCCGGCTTTTTCGCGCAGGCGCGCGGCGTTGGCTTTGCCTTGTTCGACCTTGATGGTGGAGAAGTCAATCAGGATCTGCGGCGGCGTGATGGTGGCGGCAACGCCGTCGCTGCCAAACACGGCGGACTCCACGGCGTCCGGTGTTGGCAGGTTGGTCACCACCAGATCGGCGTGCATGACGGCAGCCGCAGCCGTGGGCGCAATGGCGGCGCCAGCTTCGCGTGCGAGCGCCAGCTGCGCAGGGCTGATGTCAAACGCGGTGATGGTGTAGCCCAGTCCGACCAGACGCCGGACCATCGGCAGGCCCATCAGGCCGACACCGACGTAGGCGATCTTCAGCTTGTGTGAAGCAGTGTTCATGGTTCAGTCCATCCGGTAAATGCGCACGGCGTTGTCGTGAAACAGCGCGCGCCTGTCGCCCACGCTGAACGTGGAGACGATCGCATCGAAGCCTGAGAAGATGGTTTGGAAATCTGCGCACACGCTGTCCACCGGAAAGTTGCTGGCGAACATGCAGCGGGACACGCCAAACATCTCGATGGTCGCAAGCACGATGGGGCGGT
>CAYUEG010000168.1:0-6903 GCA_964443245.1 uncultured Burkholderiales bacterium
CGCAGCCACTGCGGCACGGCAAAGCGGTCACCATACTTGGCGGCCAAGGCGTCAGCGTTCGCAACGAATGCGGCCGTGCCTTCGTTGTTGATGTATTGCAGCGCACCGCCGGTCCAGGCCGGAAAGCCGATGCCGAAGATCGAACCGATGTTGGCATCGTGGAACGTGGTGAGCACGCCTTCGGCCAGGCAGCGTGCGGTCTCGATCGACTGGCGGTAGAGGAAGCGGCGCTTCAACTCCGCCACGTCGTAGCTGATGCCGGCTTTCTCAAATTGCTTCAGACCCGCCCACAGGTGCTTCTTGCCATCCTTGGGGTAGTCGTAGAAGCCGCCACCGCCCGCGCGCCCGGGGCGCTTGATGTCCTTGACCATCCGGTACAGCATCGATTCACCGGGCTGCTCCACGTACGGTTTGCCTTCGGCAGCCAGGTCCACCTTGGCCTGATCCATCACGCTGACCGAGAGGCTCATCGAGGTTTCATCGATCACCGCCAGCGGGCCGACCGGCATGCCGATCTGGCGCGCGGCGTTCTCGATCACCGCGGCGGGAATGCCTTCTTCGAGCATGCACATGCCTTCGCGCACGAAGGTGCCGAAGGTGCGGCTGGTGTAGAAGCCGCGCGAATCGTTGACCACAATCGGCGTCTTGCCGATCTGCAGCACGTAGTCGTAGGCCTTGGCGAGGGTGTCGGCGTCGGTCTTCTCGCCCTTGATGATTTCCACCAGCGCCATCTTGTCCACCGGTGAAAAGAAATGCAGGCCGATGAACTTCTCCGGGCGGGCCGAGGCTTTTGCCAGACCGGAAATCGGCAACGTCGAGGTGTTGGATGCAAAGATGCCACCGGCCTTGAGCAGCGGCTCACTCTCTTTGGTCACAGCGGCCTTGAGGTCGCGCTTCTCGAACACCGCTTCGATGATCAGGTCGCAATCCTGCAAGTCGGCGACGTTGGCCGTCGGCGTGATCAGGTTCAGCATCATGGCCGCGCGCGCCTCGTCCATGCGGCCCTGCTTGATGCGCTTCTCCAGCAGCTTGGCCGAGTAGGCCTTGCCTTTCTCCGCTGCTTCCTGCGAGACATCCTTCAATACGCACGGCACGCCACGATTGGCATTGGCCCAGGCAATGCCCGAACCCATCATGCCGGCGCCGAGAATGCCGACCTTGGTCGCCTTCCACTTGGCAATTTCCTTGGGCCCGCGCGATGCGCCCGACTTGATGGCGTTCTGGTTGAAGAACAGGGTGATCAGGTTCTTCGCTGCCTGCCCGGTCATCAACGCGGCGAGATAGCGTGATTCGATGCGCAGTGCCGTTTCCATGTCCACCTGCGCGCCTTCGACCATGCAGGACATGATCGCTTCCGGGGCCGGCAACAGGCCGCGCGTCTTCTCGACCGTCATCGCCGGCGCGACGGAAAGCATCTGCGCAATCTTCGGATTGTTGGGGCCGCCGCCGGGCATGCGGTACTTCGGATCATCGTAAGGTTGCACCGGCGCCGGGTTGGCGGCAATCCATGCCCTGGCCTTGGCGACCATCTCTTCCGGCGTGGCCGCAATCTCCCCCACCAGGCCCAGGTCCAGCGCCTCGCGTGGGGCAAAGGTCTTGCCTTCCATCAGGATCGGAAACGCTGCTTCCAGGCCCAGCAGGCGCACGTACTTGGTCAGGCCCGAAGCGCCGGGCAACAGGCCCAGCGTGACTTCCGGCAGGCCGACGCGCAGCCTGGCGTCATCGAGCACGATGCGGTGGTGGGCAGCCAGCGCAATCTCGAAACCGCCCCCGAGCGCCGCACCGTTGATCAGCGCCACCACCGGCTTGCCCAGCTTGTCGAGCGCGCGCAACTGGCCCTTGATGCGCTGGCAGAACGCGAAGCAGGCCGGCGCATCGGCGGCGGTGTACTTGAGCACGTCCTTCAGTTCGGCGCCGGCGAAGAAGGTCTTCTTGGCCGAAGCCAGGATCACCCCCTTGAGGCTGTCTTTCTGCGCCACGACCTGGGCGACCGCGTCGCCAAAGTCGCGCTGCCAGGCTTCGGACATGGTGTTGACCGGTGCGCCGGGCGCATCAAAGGTCAGGGTGAGGATGCCTTCGGCATCCTTCTCGAGGCGGATGGTCTCCATTGTTTTCCTTGTGGGTTCTGAGCCGCCATCGGGCGGCCGGGTCATGCGTCAGGCGAATCTGCGGCTGATTTTACGCTGCCGCCGAGGCCGCTTTTGCCGCCGCTTTTGCCGCATCGGGCGCCGAACCGCGCGCACCGAACACCCGGTGCATGGTGTCGCGGAAGTTGCGCACCTCGGCGCCTTCGAGAATGCCGCGCTCCTTCAACAGGGCGTGCAACTCGGGCAAGCGGTAATGCGGCACCGCCGGGTAGAGGTGGTGTTCGAGGTGGTAGTTCACATGGTGTGGGAACAGCGCCATGCGCACCAGCGCCGGGATCTCCACGTTGGTGCGTGCGGCACCCAGCGCGGTGCGGGTGTCGGAAGGGGCGCCATGTTCGGCCACCGCGCGCAGCCGCAGGATGAAGGCCTGCACCGTGATCGCCGGCAGCACCCACAGCACCAGATACTCAACGCCGTAGCCAAGTGCGAACATCAGCACCGGCATCAGCACATGAAAACCCACCACGACCCAGCGGTCCGACAGGGCCAGCTTGCGCAGGTGCGCGGTGGTGTCAGCGAGCGGGTCCTGCTTTTGCCCGGTGGCGGCGTTGGCGGCAGGCGCACCGAAGAAATACAGGTAGTTGCGCCATGCCGTGAATCCGGCGATGTCTTTCAGGAGCTTCTTCCACAGATAGGCCTTGCCGCGCGGATAGCCCGCCATCAACGCCATGTCCGGATCGATCTCTTCGTACAGGTGGTTGTGGTGGAGACGGTGGACGATGCGGTAGGCAAAGGTGGACACCCCAATCGACATGCCGGCAAACCGCCCGACCCAATCGTTGGCGGCGCGCGATTCGAACAGCCGGTAGTGCGTGGATTCATGCGAAATGATCGCCAGCCAATGTTGCCAGCAGCCCATCAACACGATGGCCGTCACGAGGAGAGGCGCTCCCACCAAGGGTTTTAGGCCGATGATGGAGAAGGCGTAAAGCCCCAGCGCCACCGTTGCCGCGATCAGGACGGCCGTCTGCGCCAGGCTCCAGACGCTGTGCGCAAAAGACAGCCTGGTGAAGTAGGCCAGTTCCTCGCGCGTCAGGGTCTTGCGTGCACCCTGGGTGGTGAGCTTGTCGCGAAACTCCTCGCCGCGCTCGACAGGGGCTTCGAGTGCGGTTTCGGTTGTCGGTACAAGCGTACCGGGGGCCACTGGTTCAACCCGCATGCTGGCGGTTCTGGAGAAGGGGAGGATGGTCCACTGACACCAGAGGTGCGCGATGAGACCGCAACATCAATCCAGGCATGGTGTGCTCCACGCGGCAATAGCTCGAATCCGGCCATTGTAGGCAATTGGCAGCCGGTTGCACACACGATGTCGCTGCACAAGCAAGGTCAATGCGACAAACCGATTCGACCATCGCTTGCCGAACCGGGATGTGCCGCCCGCCGATCGCCACCGCGGCGTGTGCGCTTGCCGCGGCGACGAGGTGTGTGCGCTCAGGTGCCGGAGTACGGCAGTGACGAGTGGTGAACCACGATGCGCAGCTTGCCGGTGTCATCCTTGACGTACTTCCAGGTCTTGTCGACGGTGGTGACTTTGCCGTCCTTGTCCGTGATCATCACGTTGCCCATGCTGGATGCCGAGTCGCCGGCGATGAAGACGGCAGCGTTCCTTGCTTCGCATTTTGTCCAGCCCTTCAGCGCGAACCCGGTGTCTTTCGGGAAGGCGCTATCGCCGCCGACGAAGTAGGCCAACGCGCCGGCGCGGGTAGTGCGAAACGTTTGTGGCGCGACGGTCAGCGTCGGCTTGAAGAGCACGGCGCCCATCTGGTAGCCATATGCCGAATCGATCACGCGCTCGGCTAGGGCTTTGGCTGCGGGTTGTCCGTTCTTGGCATGGGCGCTGCTGATGTCCACCAGTGCCTGACACCAGCCGCGCTGTGCGGCGAGCACTTCCGCTTCGGTAATGCCACGGTTGACGACCGTGGCGGATGCGGCGCTGGACAGGAGTGCCAAGGCAATGGCGCTGAGGGCGATGCTGGTACGTTTCATGATGTTCTCCCTTGAGTTAGGAACAGGTTAAGAGTGATGGTGGTCCTCGTCGCAGACATGTGATGTGGCCCAAACCATGAACAGCATTGGAACCCGCGCGCTTGAACCTGCGCTGAAAATCAGATGAGCCGGGGGTGACAACTTCATTAACCTCAGATGACAACGGGCCCAAACGCACTGGTTTCCATGACAATGGCGCCATGATTCGCCATCGACTGAGCTGGGTGCTGATCCTCCTTGCCACCACCATCGCACTGCAAGCGCTCGGTGCGGCGGTGGCGTTGCGGGAGGCCGAGCGGCAGATTGTGCGCGGGCGTATTGCCAGCGATATTCACCACGGCTTTGTCGAACTGTCGGCGACCAAACAGCGCTTGCATACCTGGGTGGCACAGTTGACGCTCAACGGCGGGGGGGATGTGACGGATCGGGATCGCCTGATCCAGCAGATCCGCCTCACCCTGGCCAGGCTCCATGCGTTGACGCAGGCGGCTGAAGAGAGCGGCCTGGCCGCGGCCCAGCCGCAGGAACAGCAGCGGCGCCAGGAATCGCTGGCCCAGGTCGGTGAAAGCATCCAGGTGCTGCAGGCGGCGGTATACGAGGCACGTGCCTTGCAAACCGATCTGAATGCACGGAAGGCGTGGGATACGCTCGCCCAGTTGTTTGAGTATGCCGGCGGGCACGACTTGCGGCGCCTGATCGCTGACAGCATCGCCCGCGAATCGGCAGCCATCACCCGCGAGCGTGCTGCGGCCGATCAGGCCCTGGCGCGCATTCGCTTTCTGGGTCTGGGAATGGCCGGCCTGCTGGCGTTGCTGGCCCTCGCCGCGACGGTGTACTTCGGTCGTGCGCTGCGGCGCCCGCTCGACGCCCTGGCCGGAGGCGCGCAGGCACTGGCCCAGGGAAAGTGGCAGCATCGTATTGCGCTCCACGGCAAGGACGAGTTCTCAGCCGTGGCCAGCATCATGAATGGCATGGCCGAGCAACTGCAACAACACCACGCGCGGGAGGCGGCCGAGCGTTCCCATCTGGAAGAGCTGGTGAGGGCGCGTACCGACGAGCTCCATGAGGCAAACGAATCTTTGCGTCAAACCGATGTGCGGCGCCGACAACTGCTGGCTGACATCAGCCATGAGCTGCGTACCCCCACGACGGCGATTCGCGGCGAGGCGGAAGTCACGTTGCGCAGCCGCTCCCTGTCGGCGACCGATTATCGGGAGGCACTGGAGCGCATCGTGGAAACATCACGTCAGTTGGGGACGGTGATTGATGACCTGCTTTCCATGGCCCGCCTGGACCTGGAGTCCTTGAATCTGGTGCGCGAACCGATTGACCTGTCCTTGCCGCTGACGGACGCCTGGAAACAGGCGGGGGCGTTGGCGGCAAACAGCGGCGTGCGGCTTGTGTGCGATCCGCCTCTGCCGTTCGCCGGGCGCGTCAATGCAGACCGGCAGCGCCTGCGGCAATTGATCCTGCTGCTGCTCGACAACGCGATCCGCTACTCCCATGAAGGCGGCACCGTGCGATTGCAGATTAGCAAGGAGCCTCCGTCGGAAGCCGTGTCGGGACAATGGCGCATAGCGGTCTCGGATGAGGGCATTGGCATCCCGGGAGACGAGCTGCCGCTGGTGTTCCAGAGGCACTTTCGCGGCCGACAGGCACGCCACCACCGGGCATCGGGCAGCGGCCTGGGCCTGCCGATTGCCCAGACGCTGGCACAGGCCCACGGTGGAAGCCTCACCATCACCAGCGAGCTGGGGCGAGGCACACAGGTCGAACTGCTGTTACCCGGTCTGGAGCCTGCGGACGAAACGCACAGCCACAAAGAGACTGCATCATGAATGTGCTGATTGTGGAAGACGATGCCCGGATCGCCAACTTTCTCATGCGTGGATTGCGCGCGGAGGGTTACCACGTCCAGCATGCCGCAACCGGTCCGCAAGGATTGGCCATGGCGCAACTGGCCGCGCGGGAAGCGGCGCAACATGGGGACCAGAACATCCTGGTGCTGGACCTGATGCTTCCGGGCATGACCGGTCTGGAGATCTGCCAGACGCTGCGTACAAGCGGTGTACACATGCCCATTCTGATGCTCACCGCCATGTCCACCCTGGAGGACCGCGTCGGCGGGCTGCGCATGGGTGCGGACGATTACCTGTGCAAACCGTTCGAGTTTGAAGAATTGCTGGCCCGTCTGGAAGCCCTGGGCCGCCGTGCACGCAGTCAGCAACCGCAGCGGCCCAACCTGCTGCAAGTGCATGACCTGGTGCTGGATCGGGATGCGATGCGCGCCAGCCGTGCCGGCCAGCCCCTGAGCCTGACGGCTCGGGAGTTGGCTCTGCTGGAATTGTTGATGAGCGCGCCGGGGCGGCTCTTCAGTCGTGAACGCATCTTGGCGAGCGTCTGGGGCCAGAACGAAGACCCCCTCACCAACGTCGTCGATGTCTACATCCGGCGTCTGCGCGCCAAGGTGGACGATCAGCATGCGGTGACACTGATCCAGACCGTGCGCGGCCTGGGCTATCGGATGGAACCGCCGGCGCAGTAGCAGGGCGCGCTACCACTTCTCCATATACGGCCGCAGGTCCAGCTCGAAGGTCCAGGCGTCGCGCGGCTGGGCGTGAAGCGTCCAGTAATTCTCGGCAATGTGGTCCGGATTGAGGATGCCGTCCTGCGCCTTGAGCGCATAGCGCTCCGGGAAGGTATCGCGGATGAATGCGGTATCAATCGCGCCGTCAACAATCACATGGCCGACGTGGATGCCCTGCGGCCC
>CAYUEG010000169.1:0-6861 GCA_964443245.1 uncultured Burkholderiales bacterium
GCAAGGATTCCAACCATATTGCCCGCGCCGCCCTGCCGTTCTTTGCCTGCCTGGTGGTTTGCATCGCCATCATTTCCGTCTTTCCTGCCGTCGTGACCTGGTTCCCGGACTACGTCATGGGGCCGGCGAAGTAGGACCGGGCATGCGGGTGCTGGTGCTGGGTGCCGGTGTCGCCGGTGTCGCCACCGCCTACCACCTGCACACGCAGGGCCATGAGGTGACTGTCGTCGATCGGCAAGCCGGGCCGGCACTGGAAACCAGCTTTTCCAATGCCGGCCATGTGTGCCCTTCTTACGCCACGCCCTGGGCTGCTCCCGGAATGAAAGGCAAGGCCGCAAGGTGGATCACCCGCGCCTGGTTTCTCGGCGCGGATACGCCACTGCGTTTTACCCCGCGCCTGGATCCCCACCAATGGAAATGGCTGGTGCGCTGGCTGGGCGAGTGCGAGGCGGCACGTTTTGCGATCAACAAGGCCCGCATGGGCCGCATCGCGCGCTACAGTCATACCCAATTGAAGCTGCTGCGGGAAAAGCTCGGCCTCGACTACGAGCAGACCGTACAAGGCAACCTGCAGGTGTTTCGCGATCAGGCCGGCATCGATCATGCGCGGCTCGCAGCCAAGGTTCTCGCCGATAGCGGGGTACCGCACCAGTTGATGGGTGTCGAGGAGTGCATGACGCGCGAGCCGGGGTTGGCGCGCGATCAGATCGCCGGCGGCCTCATGATGCCGGCGGACGAAACCGGCAATTGCCACCTTTTCACGACGCGGCTGGCAGACTGGCTGCAATCTGAAGGGGTCACCTTTCGCTACGGCACCAGCGTGCGGGGTTTGGTGGCGGAACGGCAGGCCATCACGTCGGTTGCCACCTCGGCTGAAGCCATCACCGCCGATGCGTTTGTGCTTTCCTGTGCCACCGCTTCGGTTCCGCTGGCGCGTCCGCTTGGACTGAAGTTGCCGGTTTTGGGTGTCAAGGGCTATGCGATCACCGCACCCATCACCGACAGCGCTCTGGCGCCGCGCGGCGGCATCATGGACGAAGCCCTCAAGGTGGCGATTGCTCCGATGGGCAATCAGGTGCGCGCTGCCGGCACGGCAGAAATCGGCGCGCGCGATACGTCCGTCACGCACAAGCAATGTGCGACGACGCTGCGTTCGGTCGCCACCCTCTTTGGCCGCAGCGTCGATCTGAGCCAGGCGCGCATCTGGGCAGGCATGCGGCCCATGACGCCCGATGGCGCGCCGCTGTTGGGTGCCACTCCCTACCGCAATCTTTTCCTCGCGACCGGCGGCGGGTCAAACGGGTGGACCACCGCCTGTGGTGTCGGCCGCGTGGTGGCAGACATGGTGTCGGGAAACACGCCGGAAATCGACACGACAGACCTCGGCCTGGCCCGGTTTGCGTGATTGGGATGCGGCGAACGCCGCCCACGCGCCCGGCACCCGCACCGGTAACGCTGCCCTTCAGAGGGACAAGTCGACGTCGCTTTCTGCTTGCGTAAAGCCCGGCGGGCAGTCGGCCGCCAATTGCAGCACTTCGCGCTGAAACGTCAGGTCGAACAACACCGCAGGTGGCACATCTGTCCGATAGGCCACACCCGCCAGGCTGCCGATCAGCTCCGGTTGGCCACGCTTGTTGGCCACCAGAATTTCAATGCCGGGGGCACGGGCCAGGCCGAGCTGCTCCTTGCGCAGCTCGTACGCCTCTTCCCAGGAAGGCAGGTTGCCGGCGAAACGCTCCAGAAACAGCGCCTGCAGGGCAACGTATTCCCGTTTCATGCCGACGTCGTGCAGCAAGTGCGCCAGCATGATCCAGGGACCGGGCGGCGCTTTGGAGGGAGCCGACTGCACGTAGGTGGCAATCATCTTGACTGCCTGTGCATTGCCCGCCACTTCGCGTTGCCGCCAGGCCGTCTCCATGATGCTGGAGGCCGCCGCCATCACGCTGTGCATGACCACGGCCTGTCCCGCCGACGGTATCGCCGATTCGAAACCGAATGCTGCGGGAACGGCTTCAGACGGCTCGGCCAGAAACGTGGGCAGATCGAGCGTCTCCAGGGCAAAGGCGTCGAGTTCCACGGGCGCGTCACTCGTTTCGCTTTTGTTCAAGCCGATGGCGGCGCTGGCTGGATCGAAGGCCGGTTCGGGTTCGGCCTGGCCGGCTTTCTGTTCCGCGTGTGCGGCGATATCCTCGCTCAGGTCAAACTGGATATTGAGTGGTGCGTCGGCAGCAGGCGCAGGCGGCGCTGCGGCTTCCGTGCTGGCACTCGCAAAGGGCAAGGCCACGCCACTGGTGTCCGAAGAATGCCTGTAACTCGCCCACGACTCGTCGG
This sequence comes from uncultured Burkholderiales bacterium, assembly GCA_964443245.1. GTDB lineage: Bacteria > Pseudomonadota > Gammaproteobacteria > Burkholderiales > JAEUOS01 > CANJDH01. Next base: position 2,332 of record CAYUEG010000169.1, read on the forward strand.
CCAGATCGGTCATGGCGGCCAGCTGCTGGGTCAGTGAATTCTTGTCCAGCACAAAAGGAGCAGGTGCAGGCGCCGCTGCCGGGGCGGGAGCCGGTGTGAATGCCAGGGGACTCTGCCCTTCGTCTGCCGCAACCTGCGCAGGCGCGTCGGATGGTGGCGGCGCAGCCGCTTCGGCTGGCCGGCTGGGGGCGACGCGTATCGTCGCCTCGTAATCGAGCGGCCGTGCGGCGGCGGGTGCAGGAGCGGTAGTGGCATCCTGGTCGGCCGGCAGTGGCGTTGCGCGCCATCCTTCGTCGACTTGCGGCGCATCCCGGGGTTCCGGTTCGACGGATTCGACCGGGCTCCGCGACGTTGGCGCTTTGGGTACCGGATCGACCAGGATCAGCCGCTCCTCCGGTGCCGTGCGGCGCGCAAACCAGGCAATCGCCCCCCCCGCCCCGGCTGCCAGCAGGGCTGCAACGATCAACCACCACCAGGCCACGTGGGAGGATTCGAGCTCCCGGGTGCGCGCGGTCGACTTCTGCAGATCCACTTTGAGTGACGCAAGATCCTTGGCCAGGCCATCGAGTCGCTTGCCCAGTGCCGCGTTGTCCGTGGTCAGCGGGTCAGGCTGATCGCGCATGGCGGCCAGAAAGCGGGCATGGGCCAGTTTGAACTCCGCACTCTCGCCCTGTGGCGTCCGGCCCGGGGCCGCGGTGCCAATTTCGGCACTGAGGCGCATGCCTGTGGCTTCTTCGATCGGCGAGCGCGCGACACCTGCCAGCAACTGATCAATGCCGCCCATCTCGATCTTGAGCATCGAACGCGTAGCCGGCGCGGTCTGAGGTTTTGCTGCGCCCCCCTTTGCACCGGTTTTCGCACGCGGCAGGACCCCCGGTTCGTCCTCCGGACGCACCGCGCGCATGATCGAAGGAGGCGGCGCAGCGCCTTTGTCAGATGCGGCGCCAGTCGCCTGCGGCTCCTTGCGGGCATTGCGCCGCCCTGCCTTCTGCGCCGGACGCACCTCGGGCGTGACCACGGCCGCCGCAGGTGCCGCGACCGGCGGGGTCACGGGTGTTTCTGCAGCGGCCGGTGGCCGCTCGCGCGGCAAATCCAGGAGGAAGGTGTAGCGCCGGGAAAACCAGGAGCCGCAGCCGATACCGACTTCAAAGCTGACGATCAGATCATTGACCGGCTGGCTGGTCGTCAGCAGGATGGCCTGGCCACCTCGACGCTCCATCAGTTCCGCTCGTACCAGGCGCGAGATGTCGCCGGCTTCGGTGGCAGATTCGCGCAACTTGACGCAATCGAGGCCAATACGGTCGTTGGCGGTGCCGGTAAGGGGCAAGACCACCCGCAAACGTTCGCCAAGCGCCGATTCCAGGATTGGCACGCCGAAGGAAGCCGCCCAAGCGCCCGAGGACACCAGCAGACACACGCCGGCAAGCCCTGCCTGAGCTACCTTCCTTGTCAACGCATTCCTGCCAAATCGCAGCATGAGCCAGTTATGTCCTGAGTTCAATCCCGGGTCCGGCGTTTATTGTAGGGCGGCTCGCTTTTTGCCATGGCTCGAACAGGCGGGGTTAATGTGCCTGATCCCAGTTCGGGCCAACCCCGACCTCAGCCAGCAACGGGACGTCCAGGCGCGCCACCTTGCTCATCAATTCCGGCACGCGTGCGCGCACCACGGCCAACTCCGTCTCCGGCACTTCGAGCACCAGCTCGTCATGGACCTGCATCACCATGCGTGTGGCCAGGCCATCCGCTTCGATCCATGCCTGGACGGCAAGCATCGACATCTTGATCAGGTCGGCCGCCGTACCTTGCATCGGTGCATTGATCGCCGCGCGCTCGGCCCCTTGACGCCGCGGGCCATTCGGGCTGTTGATTTCAGCCAGCCAGAGCCGACGGCCAAACACGGTTTCTACATAGCCATTCTGCTTGGCCGCGATCCGCGTTTCGTCCATGTAGCGCTTGACGCCGGCGAAACGCTCGAAATAGCGGTCGATGTAGTTCTTCGCCGCATCCCGGTCGATACCGAGATTGGCGGCCAGTCCGAAGGCGCTCATGCCATAGATCAGACCGAAATTGATTACCTTGGCATAGCGCCGCTGTTCGCTCGTCACCTCGGCACGTGGCGCACCAAAGATTTCTGACGCGGTAGCGCGATGCACATCCTCGCCTGCAGCAAAGGCGGCCAGCAGCGCCGGGTCTTTCGAGATGTGCGCCATGATGCGCAGTTCGATCTGCGAGTAATCGGCTGACATCAAAACCGATCCGGGCGGAGCCACAAACGCCTCGCGCACACGCCGCCCTTCCGGGGTGCGAATCGGGATGTTCTGCAGGTTCGGATCGTTGGAGGCCAGTCGGCCGGTCACTGCCACAGCCTGCGCATAATTGGTGTGGACGCGCCCGGTTGCCGGATTGACCATGCGCGGCAGTTTGTCGGTATAGGTGCTCTTCAGTTTCGAGAGTGAACGATAGTCAAGCAGCAACTTGGGCAGCGGGTAGTCTTCAGCCAGTTTCTGCAAGACTTCTTCATCCGTCGAGGGCGCACCAGACGGCGTTTTTTTGACCACCGGCAGCTTCATCTTCTCGAAGAAGATCTCACCGATCTGCTTCGGGCTGCCCAGGTTGAATGGCTGTCCGGCGACTTCGTATGCCTTTTGCTCCAGCTCCATCAGCTTGGCACCCAGTTCGCCACTCTGCTTTTCGAGCAGCGCCGCGTCGATCAATACGCCATGCCGCTCCATCTTGAACAGCACCTCGGCCACCGGTACTTCCAGGTCGTAGATGACCTGCAGGCGTGCATCGGCCGCCACCTGGGGATACAGCACCCGGTGCAGATGCATGGTCACTTCCGCGTCTTCGGCCGCATAGCGCGTCGCCCGTTCGACATCGACCTGCTCAAACCCGATCTGCGCCGCTCCCTTGCCGCACACCTCCTCGTACTTCACCGTCTTGCGACCCAGATGGCGATCGGCCAGCGAATCCATGTCATGGCTTTTGTGTGATTCGAGCACATAGCTTTGCAGCAAGGTGTCATGGGCAATGCCGCGCAGGGTGATGCCGTGGTTGGCGAAGATGTGCGCGTCGTACTTGAGGTTCTGCCCGACTTTCTTGCGCGCCGCATCCTCCAGCCAGGGGCGCATGCGCGCCAGGGCGGCCTGCTGATCCAATTGGTCGGTGGCATCCGGTCCGACGTGGCCCAACGGCACGTAGGCCGCCTGCCAAGGGGTGATCGCAAACGAGATGCCCACCAGCCTGGACGTCATCGGGTCGAGCCCGGTCGTCTCCGTATCCAGTGCGACCAGCTCGGCCACTTCCAGCCGGGCCATCCAGCGCTCCAGCGCTTCGGTGCTGCGCACCGACTCGTAGTCTGCTGTGCCATGCGCGTCCACCATGAAAGTGGTCGAGGGAGAATCGCCAAGACCGTTGGTGGGAGCCATTCTCCGTGGTATTGCCTGCGGTGGCCCATCCTGGTTTGCAGCGCCCCCCTGCCCGGCACCGGCCGGTTCCCCTGCCAGCTCCTTGAGCCACGTGCGAAAGCCGAAACGCTGGTAGAGCGCCTGCAGGGCATCCTTGTCTTCCGGCGCCGCGTGCAAGGCATCGAGCGACAGCCCAGGTACATCGCACTTGACCGTCACCAGGGTGCGCGCCGTGGGCAACCAGTCGAGGGCCTTGCGCAGGTTGTCTCCCACCACACCTTTGACCTGACCGGCATTGGCGATCAGCTGGTCCAGGGAACCATGTTCGGCAATCCATTTGGCAGCCGTCTTGGGGCCGACTTTTTCCACCCCGGGCACGTTGTCGACGGTGTCGCCGGTAAGGGTCAGAAAATCGACGATGCGCTCGGGGGGTACGCCGAACTTGGCCGTGACGCCAGCGATGTCCAGACGTTCGTTGCTCATGGTGTTGATCAGGACCACATGGCCGTTGACCAGTTGTGCGAGGTCCTTGTCACCCGTGGAAATGATGGTCTCGACGCCGCGCTCGGTCGCGTGGGCCGCCAGCGTGCCGATGACATCGTCCGCTTCCACGCCTTCGACCATCAGGAGCGGCCACCCCAGGGCGCGTACGGCGTCGTGAATCGGGTCGATCTGGCGCACCAGGTCGTCCGGCATCGGCGCACGCTGAGCCTTGTACGCATCGTACAGGTCATCACGGAAGGTTTTGCCCTTGGCATCGAATACGCACGCCAGATAATCGGCGTGATACTCTTGCTTGAGCTTGCGCAGCATGGCAATCACGCCGTGCATGGCGCCAGTCGGTTCGCCGGCGGGGCTACGCAAATCGGGCAGTGCGTGGAATGCGCGGTACAGGTACGACGATCCGTCGACCAGGAGCAGGCGGGGCATGGTGAACGAGGGGGGAAGCGAAAAATGCAACAGAAAGTGAATCGGATCGACCCGACACCCGACTACTCGGCGCGCGAGGCATGGCGTCTGTTCGGCATTATGTCCGAATTCGTTGAAGCGACCGAGCGGCTGGAGCCCTTGCGCCCTGCGGTTTCGATTTTCGGTTCGGCACGCATCGGCCCGGGGGACCCGG
>CAYUEG010000170.1:0-6720 GCA_964443245.1 uncultured Burkholderiales bacterium
GGCTGATTGCAAGGCTTCAGGCTTCACACACAAGAAAACGGGGAAACGGTTGGCCCATATCTTTGCAGTTGCGAATCAGAAAGGCGGCGTCGGCAAGACCACCACCACCGTCAATCTGGCGGCCGCGCTGGCGGCGCAGGGCCAGCGCACCTTGCTGGTCGATCTGGATCCTCAGGGCAATGCCACCATGGGTTCCGGTGTCGACAAGCGCAAGCTGACCCAAAGCGTGTATCAGGTGCTGCTTGAAACCACGGACGTACAAGCGGCGCGCTGCACCACCGAACACGGCTACGACGTGCTGCCGGCCAACCGTGAACTGGCCGGGGCCGAGGTCGAACTGGTGGACGAAGAGCGCCGCGAAACGCGGATGAAGAGCGCCCTGGCGCGGGTCGATGCCGAGTACGACTTCGTGCTGATTGACTGTCCGCCTTCGCTTTCCATGCTCACCCTGAACGGGCTGTGTGCAGCGCATGGCGTGATCATCCCGATGCAATGCGAATACTTCGCCCTGGAGGGGCTGACCGACCTGGTCAACACGATCAAGAAAGTGCACGCCAATCTCAACAAGGACCTGAAAATCATTGGCCTGCTGCGTGTGATGTTCGATCCGCGCGCCACCCTATCACTGCAGGTCTCGGCGCAACTGGAGGAGCATTTTGGCGACAAGGTGTTCCGCACCATCATTCCGCGCAACGTCCGCCTCGCCGAAGCGCCTTCCTACGGGCAACCCGGCGTGACCTTCGACAAGGCCTCCAAGGGCGCACAGGCCTACCTGCAATTTGCTGCCGAGATGATCGAACGCGCCAAAGCATTCTAGAGATAACCGTAAGCACACTTATGGCAACCAAACCCAAATCGCGCGGCTTAGGCCGCGGCCTCGATGCGCTCCTGGCCGGCAACAACGAACCCGAAAGATCGCGCCTGGGTGAGCCAACCACGACACTGGCGGTCGCGCAGCTACAGCCAGGCAAGTACCAGCCCCGCACCCGCATGGATCAGGCATCGCTGGCAGAGCTGGCCGAATCGATCAAGGCCCAGGGCATCATCCAGCCGATTCTGGTGCGGGCCATTGGTCAAGGAGAGGGCGGCGCGCGTTACGAAATCCTCGCCGGCGAACGACGCTTCCGCGCAGCCCAACTGGCCGGCCTTACCGAAGTCCCGGTGGTGCTGCGCGATGTGCCGGATGAATCGGCACTGGCTATCGCGCTGATCGAGAACATCCAGCGCGAAGACCTCAACGCGCTCGAAGAAGCCCAGGGCATCAAGCGCCTGGTTGACGAATTCGGCATGACGCATGAGAAAGCGGCGCAGGCTGTGGGCCGCTCGCGCAGCGCGGCTTCCAACCTGTTGCGCCTGTTGCAACTGCCGGCGCTGATCCAGGACATGCTGCACAACAACGAGCTCGACATGGGGCACGCCCGGGCCTTGTTGCCGCTTGACCCGGCGCGGCAGCTGCAGGCAGCACAGGAAATCAAGTCCAGGGGATTGTCGGTCCGTGCGGCAGAAACCTTGGTCAACGCCTATCTTTCCGGCAAGCCGCTCCCCACCGGCGTGGGTGGGAAGAAAAGCGGCAAGAAGGGCGAGCGCACTTCCAAGGACACCCTGCGCTTGCAGGAGGAGTTGTCAGAAAAACTCGGCACCACCGTTACCATCCACCCGCAACGCAAGGGCGGCAAACTCATCATCGAATACGCCAGCAATGAACACCTGGATGATCTGCTCGCCCGCATCCATTAGAACAACCGTCTGAAACCGTTGGTGGGAGCGGTCATCTGGCCGAACAGCGCGACCGAACTGCGGGGTGCAAGCTGGTAATGCCGGTGCTGCGCGAGTTGATCTTATCTGGAAGCATGATGCCCCCTGAGCTGCCGCACGAAAAACCCCGCCTGCAGGATGCGCTGCTGTTGCTGGGTGCGTCTGCGGTTTGTTCCGGATTGTTCTTTCTGTTCATCGGCAAGCTGGCCGAGTCACTGTTCTACGGCGCACTGGTCGGATGTGCGCTCGCTGCCATCGGTGTGGAATTCGTCAAGTTCATCCGTTCGTATCGCGCCGAAAACGGTCCCGGCCGCGTGACGCCAGCCGTTATCAGCCTGGTGACGCAGGCGTTTCGCATCGGCTTTCTCTCCACATTCACGAAAATTCTCAAGGAGCTGTTCAAGCTTCTGGGCGTCAAGATCGTCGTCTCGATCGTGATTGCGGCGAGCGCGTGGTTTGCCCTGTCGGGGCATGGTCCATTTTGAACCTCTGACTCAATTTCACCCATCGTGCTTCAATCATCCGAACTGCATTTACCCCAAGGAGGAGCTTGAAATGGTTCATGTCATTGCTGTGATCACGGCCAAACCCGGGCAACGCGAGGCGGTTCTCACGCACTTTCGCGCCAATACGCCGGCTGTTCGTGCGGAAGAGGGCTGCATCGAATATGGCGCCGCCGTGGATATCGATAACCCGCCACCGTTCCAGACCCCTTGGGGGCCGGACACGTTTGTGGTGATCGAAAAGTGGGCCAGCATGGAGGCGCTCAAGGCGCACGCTGCGGCACCGCACATGGCTGCCTACGGCGCCAAGACCAAGGAGCTTCTCGCCAGCCGCGTGATCCACATCATGCAGGACGCATGAGAGGGAAGAGCCGCTGAAACCGTTGGTGGGAGCCGCTTTCAGGCCGGCGCGCGCGGCGCCGCTGAAGAGTGTGAGTTTCTGACGCGAAATTTCTCGCGGTAGTCGTGCGGGGTCATGCCGGTATGCTCGCGAAACAGGCGCCGGAATGAACTCATGTCGGCGTAGCCGACACGATCCACGATTTTTTCAGCGGACAGATTGCCACTGGAAAGCAGCGATTTCGCCTCTTCAACACGTGCTTTCTGCACATAGGCCAGCGGGGTCAAGCCGGTAGCCTCGCGAAAGCGGCGAATCAGCGTGCGGGTGCTGACCGCTGCGGCTGCGGCCATCTCTTCCAGCGCGATCGGCCCTCCCAGATGGCTGCCCACCCAGGCTTGGGCCCGCGCCACGGCAGCATCGGCAGCGACCGGACGGAAGTCGTGCACCATGTACGGCGCCTGGGAGGAGCGGTTCGGGTCGATCAGCATGAAGCGGGCAACCAGGGCGGCAAGATCCGGGCTGGTGTGGTGCTCAATGATCTTCAGCGTGAGGTTGAAAAACGAAGTTGCCGCACCGGCGCACCAGACCTTGCCGTCGGTGGTGACCAGGGCATCCAGCGCCAGACGCACCAGCGGATAGCGGCGCCGGAATGGCTCGCCCAACCACCAGCTGGTGGTGGCCATGCGGTGGTCCAGCAGGCCGGCCTCGGCCAGCAGCACGGTCCCGCTGCAGATGCCTGCAATCAGCACGTCCTGCGCGTGCAGGGTTCTTAGCAACTCGGCTTCGGCGGCCAGGGTGGTGCCCAGTTCCCGGAAGCTGCCGCGTGAGCTGGTGCTCCAGATGCCGGGAATGATCAGCACATCCGGCTTGCGCGTGATGCGAGAGGTGGAAAGCGCAAACCCCTGGCCGCTGGTGACGGTGCGCCCGTCCGTGGTCACGATCTCGGTGGAAAAGCGCCTGCCCGCACCCGGCGAGGTGAGGTCAAGCAGGTTATTGGCTACCGCACAGAGCTCGACCGGACCGGTTACCGAGGAGGCCATGCAGCCATCAAATGCCAACACTGCGATGTGCACGGTCGGCGGGTTCTCCCCCGACTGGGTGGCGGATTTTGGCCCCACCTTGTCTGCCCTGGCGGCTTCGGCACGTTTGCGGGGTGACCGCAGGGTTGGCGTTTTTCGCATGATAGTTGTCAATATTGCCACTGCCTTCCGGTGCGCGTCAACCCTATTGTTGCGGCACTGCACCAAACCGACCCGGTTGGAGGCAGCTCGACACAAAGGAGTCCACCATGCACCCAAGCACTCTGGCTGTACCTGTCTTGCGCCGCGAATCGCATGCGCAGAGGCTGTCGCTGCTCCCCTTGAGGAGCTTTTTCTCGCTTTCTTCCCGCCTCATGCCAACGCTGGCAGCGCCCCTGGCGCGCAACCTGTTCTGCTCGCCGCGAGGCCGGCGGCAGATCACGGCGGAAGTTGCTGCCATGCCTGCGCACGAAACGATCACGCTCGCGCATCGCGGGCACCAGATTCGCGCCTACGGCTGGCGTCTCGATACCGGCCGGCCGCGGGTGTTGCTGGCGCATGGCTGGGCCGGGTACGGATTGCAGCTTGCCGCGATGGTCGGCCCCCTGCTGGAGGCGGGATATGAAGTGGTCACATTTGACCAGCCGGCGCACGGCGCCAGCAGCAGTAATGCCGTGACGCTGCCCGAGTTCGCGCGCACCGTGCGCTATGTCGCCGACACGCTCGGGCCGTTTCACGCGGTCATCGCACACTCTCTCGGGGGCGCCGCCACCGCCTTTGCGCTGTCGCGCGGACTGGTGACCAACCGGGCCGTGTTGATTGCGGCGCCAGCCGATGCCGAACTGGAAATCCAGCGCTTTGCCCGCTTCCTGCGGATTCCCGAACCGGTGCGGGCGCAGATGCAGAAGACGATCGAAGAAGACGAAGGCATCCGCTTTGGCGAGTTGCGCGCCGCTGCCGTCGCGCCGCGGATTGAAACACCGGCGCTGCTGGTGCACGACCAGCAGGATCGGGAAGTGTCAGTCGATTCCTCACTGGAGTATGCGGCAGGCTGGCGCGGTGCCAGGCTGATCACCACACGGGGCTTGGGGCATGTGAGGATCCTGCGGGATGCCAGTGTGATCCGGGAGGTGATCCGCTTTATCGGTGCCGGGCGAGGCTGACCGATTCGATCCTGGGCACGAAAAAATCCTGCAGGGGTATCCTGCTTGTGGCGGCGAAGACGTTTACCATTGTCTTTTGCCGCCGCTGCATTTTGGAAAGCGGGGTAACAACCAGGAGACTTCCACATGGGAACAACAATCACTTTCTCGCGCCCGGACGGGCAGCAAGTCCAGGGCTACCTTGCAGAACCCGCAGTGACTGCCGGCGCCCCTGCTGTTGTCGTGATTCAGGAGTGGTGGGGCATGAATGACCAGATCCGCGGTGTGGCTGACCGTGTCGCCGCGGCCGGCTACTTCGCATTGGTGCCGGACTTGTATCGCGGCAAGTCGACCGTCGAAGCCGAGGAAGCGCATCACTTGATGTCAGCGCTCAATTTTGGCGATGCCGCCTCGCAGGATATTCGCGGAGCCGTCCAGTATCTGAAGGGGCGCAGCAGCAAGGTCGGCGTGACCGGTTTCTGCATGGGTGGCGCGCTGACGGTGCTGGCGCTGACGATGGTGCCCGAAGCCGACGCCGGCGTGCCCTGGTATGGCCTGCCACCGCTGGAGTTTGTCGATGCCTCGAAGATCAAGGCACCGATGATGGCGCATTGGGCGACCCAGGACGGCGCTTTCCCGATCGATAGCGTGGGTCCGCTGGAAGAGAAGTTGCGTGCGGCGGGCGTGGCCTACGAGGGGCACCGGTATCTGGCCCAACACGGCTTTGCCAACGAAACGGCGCAGGGACCGCACCGCCTCCCGATCACCCAGTACGATGCGGCTTGGGCACAGATTGCCTGGGATCGCACTTTCCGCTTCTTCGGCAGGCATCTGGGTTAAGCCGGCGACTGCATGACACCACCATTGCTGGAAGGGCTCACGGTCCTCGATTTCACCCGTGTTCTCGCGGGCCCTTACTGCACGCGGCTGATGGCGGATCTGGGCGCGCGCATCATCAAGGTCGAGCGCCCGGGCGACGGCGACGATACGCGCGGCTTTTACCAACAGCTGGAGCCGGGTCGCACCGATCAAAGCACCTACTTCGTCCGCTTCAACGCCGGCAAGGAAAGTGTGGCGCTCGATCTGGCCCATCCTGATGCACGGCAGGTCGCGCTGGATCTGGCGCGCAAGGCCGATGTGGTGATCGAGAACTTCGTGCCGGGAGTGATGGCGCGGCACGGTCTGGACTACGCCGCCATTTCTGCCGTCAAGCCGGATATCGTTTACTGCTCGATCTCCGGCTATGGCCAAACCGGGCCGTGGCGTGACCGGCCGGCGTTTGCCCACCTGGTGAATGCGGCTTCGGGTGCGATGGATCTGGATCGCCAGGGTGATCCGCATGCGCGCGTGGCCTATCTGCAGTCGGCCGATGCGCTGGCCGGTGTGCATGCGTTCGGCCTGGTCCTCGCGGCAGTCTTGCGGCGCGAGCGCACCGGGCAGGGTGCTTACCTGGATGTGCCCATGCTGCAGTCGCTCTGGGGCGCGGAGGATCTGGGCATCGCAGCAGCACTCAACCATGCGCCGGTGATCAAGGGGCCGCGCGTGGGCATGGTGATCCACACCATCAAGGGAAGGCAAATCGCAGCACAGTTCATTGGCTCCGGTCCGACGTGGGATCGCATGCTGGCCGCAATGGGCAAGGACAGCCCGGCCAACGCCGAGCGCTTTGCCACCCCCCCGGGCCGGCGCGAGCATTGGCCGGAACTGCGCCAGATCATTTGCAATTGGCTCGACGGATTTGATTCGGTCGATGCCGCCGTGGCTGCGTTGACGGCAGCCAGGGTGGCTTGCGCCCCGGTGTTGACGATCGAAGAGGTGATGGCGCATCCTCACATGGCCGAGCGGGAGGCGTTCAATACGGTGACGCATCCTACCCATGGCGAGGTGCGTGTCACCGCGGCGCCGTTTCACGTGGATATGCGGCCGGTGCCCGCGCGTGGCCCGGCGCCGTATCGCGCCGG
>CAYUEG010000171.1:0-6620 GCA_964443245.1 uncultured Burkholderiales bacterium
CCGTCGATCACCTGTTCGTTGGCCAGCACGGTCTGGTCCACCGGATCCCAGTTGACGATCTGCGTCTTGCGATAGGCAATGCCTGCATCAAGCATTTTCAGGAACAGCCACTGGTTCCACTTGTAGTACTTCGGATCGCAGGCCGCCATTTCGCGGCTCCAGTCGATCGCCAGCCCCATCGCCTGCATCTGTTTCTTCATGTAGGCGATGTTCTCGTAGGTCCACTTGGCCGGCGCCACCTTGTTCTTCATGGCGGCGTTCTCCGCCGGCAGGCCGAAGGCATCCCACCCCATCGGCATGAGCACGTTGTAGCCGTTCATGCGCAGGTGCCGGTACATCACGTCGTTGATGGTGTAGTTGCGCACGTGGCCCATGTGCAACTTGCCCGAAGGGTAGGGCAGCATCGAGCAGGCGTAATATTTGCCTTTGGGAAAGCGTGCATCGTTCTCGACGGCACGGTAAGCGTCGATGCGGTTCCAGTGCGCCTGGGCGCGTGCCTCGACGTCGGTAGGGTGGTATTTTTCCAGCATTATTTTTCTGCCACGGGTGATGCGGGGCGACTCATTCGAGGTTGACCAGCGAAACGTGAAATTATAGCGGCTGGCGTGTGCGAAAAATCACGAAATCTCCTGCATCCGCTACCCGCATCACAGCGTAAAAGAGGCACTGCAATCAGCACTTCAACGGAGAACACCATGAAACAGACTCGCCGGCTACCCTCGATTTCCAAACTTTGTGCACTGGCATTGGGCCTGGCGCTGCTCTCGGGCGGGGCTGGCGCCGCGCCCACGGCGGTGGTGGAGGGGGTGCAGATGCCGGCGTGGGTTGAACGTGGGGGCGTGCGGCAACCGCTTGCGGCCGGGATGGAACTGATGGCGCAGGACAAGGTGTCGACCGGCCAGAACTCACGCCTGCTGCTGCGCCTGGCCGAAGGCAGCCAGGTCAAGCTGGGTGAGAACGCCCTGCTCTCGCTGGATCGTCTCTCACAGAAGCAGGACCTCAAGACCACCCTCCTGCAAGGGGCTCTGGATGTCGCGCGCGGCGCCTTTCGCTTCACGACCGATGCCAAATCGAAGCTGGCGAGCCGGCGCGAAATTGACATTCGCGTCGCCACCGTCACCGCCGGTATCCGCGGCACCGATTTGTGGGGTAAATCCTCGGGTGACCGGGATATCGTCTGCCTGATTGAAGGCCGGATATCGGTGCAGCGCGAAGCCGATGCGCCGCTGACCATGGACCAGGCCCTGCAGTTCTATATTTCGCCCAAGGCGGCGGACGGGCGGGCTGATCGCACCCAGCAGGGCCAGCTGGCGGCAGTTGACATGCAGCAGCTGCAGCTTTGGGCCGCCGAAACGGAGATCGCCGCCGGGCAGGGCGCCGCCCGGCGCGGCGGGCGCTCCAAGGTGGTCGCCTCATCCAGTGACAACCAGAACGATGCGCTCGCCGTTTATGACAAGCTGCGCGCAGCCGGGTACGCGGCGCAGATTCATCCGGTGGGCAATGCCGAGAAGCGTGCCTACGAGGTGCGCATCGAGGGCCTGCCGTCACGCGCCGAGGCTGAAGTGCTGGGTATCAAGATCGAGGCGGTGACGGGTCTCCGGGGGCGCGCCATGTAGCCCGGCGACCGGGCTGGTGCAGGAAGCGGGCTGTCGATGCGGTGTCGGCGGCCCGTTTCGTTTTATAGTCGCAAATCTTCCTGCCTTCGACGCCGCCGACCACCATGAACCGCCCCCTCGACCTTTCCACGCTGACTGTCAATGGTGCGCGCCTGTGGGGTTCGCTGATGGACATGGCCAAAATCGGCGCCACGCCCAAGGGCGGCGTCAAGCGCATCGCCCTGACGGCCGAAGACAAGGCCGGGCGCGACCAGTTCGTCGGCTGGTGCAAGGCGCAGGGCCTCACCATCACCATCGACACCATGGGCAACATCTTCGCACGCCGCCCCGGTGCCGAACCGGCGTTGCCGCCGGTCATGAGCGGCAGCCATCTCGATACCCAGCCCTCGGGCGGGCGGTTTGACGGCTGTTACGGCGTGATGGCCGCGCTCGAGGTGTGCCGCACGCTGGACGACTACGGTATCAGGACGCGCCACCCGATTGACGTGGCGGTCTGGACCAATGAAGAAGGCTCGCGCTTTACGCCCGTGATGGAAGGGTCGGCCGCGTTTGTCGGCCAGTTCACGGTGGAGTTTGCACGTACGCAAAAGGACGTCGCCGGTATCACCATGGGCGACGCGCTCGATGCCATCGGTTACGCCGGGACGGCGCCCTGCGGGTTCCCGGTGGCGGCGTACTTCGAAGCGCATATCGAACAAGGCCCGGTGCTGGAAAACGCCGACAGGGTGATCGGCGTGGTCTCGGGCGGGCTGGGGCAGCGCTGGTTCGACGTCACCATCACCGGGATGGAGGCCCATGCCGGGCCGACACCCATGCACCTGCGCCGCGATGCCCTGCAAGGCGCCGTCAAGATCATCGAGGCGATTGACGCCATGGGGCGCACCCATCCGGACACCCGCGGCACCGTGGGACACGTGCGTGTCGAGCCGAACTCGCGCAACGTGATTCCCGGCACCGTGCATTTCAGCGTGGATCTGCGTGCCCCCACGGATGAACTGCTGGCTGGCCTCGTGGCCCAATTTCATGCCGTGGCCGAGAGCGAGTGCAGCCGGCGCAAGCTGACCCTCGCGGTCAGGGAAACGGTTTACTACCCGCCAACGCCGTTTGCGCCCGAGTGCAAGGAAGCGGTGCGCGCCGCAGCGCAACGCTTTGGCTACCCGCACATGGAACTGGTGAGTGGGGCCGGGCACGACGCGATTTGCCTTGCCACCAAGTGCCCCGCGGGCATGATTTTCGTGCCCTGCAAGGACGGTATCAGCCACAACGAAATTGAAGACGCCAAACAGGAGCACATCACAGCCGGCTGCAACGTGCTGCTGCATGCCATGCTCGACCGCGCCGGCGTGGTCTGAAGGGAGCGCCCGATGCTCGATCGCGCCGGTCTTGCCACACAACTTGTCGCCGGCATCGAAGCCGAGGCCGACTGGATGCTCGATGCGCTCAAGCGCGTCGTCGAGGCCAAAAGCTTCTCCGGGCATGAGGAGGCGGCGCAGAACGTCATGCGCGCGTTGCTCGAGGAGCTCGGCTTTGAGGTGCGCGAGATTCCCACTGACCTTGCCGTCATCCAGTCCAGCCCGCTGTACTCGCCGTCGGTCGGCGAGCTGCATGGTTGCCACAATCTGCTCGGCAAACTCAAGGGGACCCCTGCACAAGAGAACGGCGCTGGCAAATCGCTGATGATCAGCGGCCATGTGGATGTGGTGCCTACCGGCCATCTGCCGTTGTGGAAAACACCGCCGTTCGAAACCCATGTGAAGGATGGCTGGTTCTACGGCCGCGGTGCGGGCGACATGAAGGGCGGCCTGATTGCCGCACTCACCGGTCTGAAAGCCTTGGTGAGGGCCGGTTTCAGGCCCACAGCCCCGCTCTGGTTCAACACTGTGGCAGAAGAGGAATGCACCGGCAACGGGGCGCTTGCCACGGTGGAATACCTCAAGGCCCACAAGATCCGCATTGACGCCATGCTTGACCCCGAGCCATTTGGCGAGTCCATCATGAGCGGTCAGGTGGGGACCGTGTGGGGCCAATATCACCTCACCGGGCGCCCCGCGCATGCCATGGAAGCGCAAAAGGGCCTCAACCCGATTGAGGCGGCGATGCACATCTGGCAGCGGCTCAAAGCGGTGGAAGCGCGCTGGAACCCGCCGCATGCCACCCATCCCCTGTTTGGCGATCATCCGCATCCGCTCAATTTCAATCTGGGCAAGATCGCCGGTGGCGAATGGGCGTCGTCGGTGCCTACCACCTGCCGCGTCGATTTTCGTTTCGGCATCTACCCCGGCCGCGACCCGGCCGAGGCCAAGCGCGAAGTGGAAGCGGCGATTCGTGCTGCGGCTGCCGAGTTGCCCGAGCCGCCGGGCTGCACGGTCACGTTCGAAGGATTTCACGCACCTGGTTGCGTGGTGGATCTGACGAGTGCGCCGATGCAATTGTTGAGCCGTTGCCATGCGGCCGTCCATGGCGCGCCGCCGGTTTCGTATGCTGCCACCGGCACCACCGATGTGCGCCTGTTCCAGCTGGGTGCGGGCATTCCGTCCACCTGTTACGGACCGAAGGCGCAGCGCATTCACGCACTTGATGAATGTGTCGAGATTGCCAGCATGCAGCGCGTCGCACAGGTGTATGCCCTGTTCATCGCCGAGTGGTGCGGCGTGGCGCCGGCATGAGCGAACAGCAGCGCATGGATGGGCGCGTCGTGACCGAGCGGCGCGGCCGCGTTTTCATCGTCAAGCTTGACCGCCCACAGAAGCTCAACGGCTTTTCGGTCAAGATGATCAAGGAACTGGCTGCCGCCTACACCGCGTTCGAGAACGATGACGATGCCTGGGTCGGGCTGCTTTGTGCCGAAGGTGCGCATTTCACAGCGGGCCTGCAGCTCGACCAGATCGGCCCCTTCATGGCGCGCGGCGAATCGCTCTGGCCTGACGGTGCCATCGATCCATTTGGCCTGCGCGCGCCCAAACGCAGCAAGCCGCTGGTGACGGCGGTGCAGGGCATCACCTTCACGATCGGCATCGAACTGATGCTGGCGGCCGATGTTGTCGTGGCAGCAGACAACTGCCGCTTCTCGCAGCTCGAAGTCAAGCGCGGCATCATGGCAACCGGCGGCGCGACGATCCGCATGGCCGAGCGCGCCGGCTGGGGCAATGCCATGCGCTACCTGCTGACCGGCGACGAATTCGACGCCGCGACGGCACTGCGCCTGGGTTTTGTACAGGAAGTGGTGCCAGCCGGACAGGAGTTCGATCGTGCCCTCGCCATCGCCGAACGGATTGCCGCACAGGCGCCGCTGGCGGTTCGTGCCACGATTGCTTCCACCCGCAAGTTCGTGGAACAGGGGCAGGACGCCGCCGTCGCCGATTTCCGTGCGGTGCAGGCGGGCCTGGCAAACAGCGTGGACGCAAAGGAAGGTGTGGCATCTTTTGTCGACAAGCGTGACGCGCGTTTTTCCGGTCACTAGGGTGTCCCGGAAGCCGTTGGTGGGAGCCATTCTCAGAAGGATCGTCGACTGATGGCGGCGCGCTGGCCGGTGTATGCTGCATTGGCGGTCGGCGTCATGGTGGTGTCGACCGCATCAATCCTGATTCGCTGGGCGCAGGCCGAGGGGGTGTCGTCACTGGCGATCGCGGCCTGGCGCCTGACATTGGCGTCGTTGGTGTTGCTGCCGCTGGTGTGGATCAAGGCCGGTGCGGAGGTGCGGGCGCTGCCGCGCGGCCGACTGCTGCTTGCCGCTGCATCAGGGGTATTTCTGGCACTGCATTTCGCCAGCTGGATCGCCTCGTTGCAGTACACCTCGGTGGCGAGCAGCGTGGCGCTGGTGACCACCAACCCGATCTGGATCGCACTGTTTTCGGTGCTGGTGCTGCGCGAGCGCATGCCCGCCCTGCGCATTGCGGCGGTGGCGCTGGCGCTGGCCGGCAGTGGCGTCATCCTCTGGGCGGATAGCGGGGTATCCACCACGAGCGCACCGCAGCCGGCGCTCGGCAATACCCTGGCGCTGATCGGCTCCCTTACCGTGTGCGGTTACCTGTTGATCGGACAGAAGCTGCGCGCCGGCATGTCGTTGCTCGCTTATATTGGCCTGGTGTATGGCTGCGCTGCCGTCTGCCTGATGGCAGCAGCAGGGTTGAGCGGCACCCCATTGTGGGGCTATTCCGCGGTGGCGTGGGCCTGCCTGGCCGGCATGGCGCTGGGGCCGCAGCTGCTCGGGCACAGCGCCTTCAACTATGCCTTGAAGCACGTCACCCCGACCACGATTGCGCTCACGGTGCTGGGTGAACCGGTCGGTTCGGCCGTGCTGGCCTGGCTGCTGTTTGGCGAGGCGATCGGCGTCGCCAAACTGGCAGGAATGGCCCTTCTGCTGGGCGGCATCTTGCTTGCCGCCCGCACGGAGTCTTCAGCCGCCCAGGAATGAAAACGGCCGCATGGTGGTGCGGCCGCTACGGTGGCGCTTAAGGCAGGCGATGCCTGCTGCGTTCAGTCCTTGAAGGCTTCGACCTGGATGTTCAGCTTGACGTCATCGCCGATGGCCGGCAAGAAGGCCTTCATGCCGAAGTCGGAGCGTTTGAGCGATCCGGCCAGATTGCCGCCGCACTGGTCTTTCTTGCTGCGCGGGTGCTGGCCGCAGGCCCAGTGGGTGAAGGTAAGCGAGACCGGCCTGGTCACGCCCAGCAGCGTCAATTCACCTTCGACGGTAGCCGGCTTGTCACCAGCGTAGGTAAAGCGCGTACTCTTGAAACTCATGGTCGGAAACTGCTCGACGTTGAAGAAGTCCTTGCCCTTCATCACGCCTTCCATGAAGGCATGGCCGGTCAGGAAAGACGTGGTTTGTATGGCCACTTCCACGCTGCCGGTCCTGGCTTCGACGTCGAGCACCGCCTTGCCGGCCGACTTGGTGAACATGCCGGTATGCAGCGAGAAGCCGTTGTGCATGACCTCGAAACGCGGCACGGTATGGTCCGGATCCAGCGTATAGGCGACCGGTGCCGCCTGTGCGGCGTGGGT
>CAYUEG010000172.1:0-3259 GCA_964443245.1 uncultured Burkholderiales bacterium
TGGCGAAAGACATGATGGCTCCTCTGGATGATTGGGATTAGAACGCGCTCCCCGATTCGACGCCATCTGTAGCGCTCTGGCGGTCGGGAAATGCCGACAGGCGGTAATCGTACCCGATGATCGCTTCGGCAAGCGTGAATTAAGTCACGCCCGCCGCGGATGGGGCGCCGGGTTGCCGCGGACAACGTATCGGAGTGATGAGGCCGCGCCCGAACCTCCTAAAATGGCACGCTTGTCCGGAACCGGCCTGTGAAATGACTGCTTTGCCATGACCGCCATGCCATCTGCCTTGTTGCCGCCTTTCAATCCCCTTCACTATGCGCCGGTATCCGTGCGTGCCACGCGACGCGCCAACGGCGAGGTACTGCTCGAATCCGGCCATGCCCTGCCGCCCGTACCGCGCTGCACCAGCGAATGGCTGGAACATTGGGCGCGCGCGGCCCCCGCGCGTACCTGGATGGCCGAACGTGCGCCGGCTGCGGCAGCGGGCGCGGCGCCAGGCGGCTGGCGGCGCGTCTCGTATGAAGAGGCACGCAGCGCGGCCCGTGCCATCGGCGCGGCGCTGCTGGCGCGCGGCTTGTCGGCCGAGCGGCCTGTCGTGGTGCTGTCGGATAACAGCGTGGATCACGCCCTGCTGACCCTGGCCTGCCTGTACGTTGGCGTGCCGGTTGCACCGATCTCGCCGGCCTACTCGCTGATGTCGAAGGACCATGCCAAGCTCAAGGCGATCTTCAGGCTGTTGAACCCGGGCCTGGTCTATGTCGGCGACGAGGCGCCCTTCGCGCCGACGCTGGCGGCAATGGCAGAGTTTCGCTTTGAGCTGGTGTCGAGCCGGCCGCTAGCGGCTGGTGGCCGCGCGCTCCCGTTCAGCACCCTCCTGCACACCACGGTGGACGCCGCCGTGGATGCCGCCTACGCTGCGGTCGGGCCCGATACTGTGGCCAAGTTTCTCTTCACCTCCGGTTCCACGGGCGATTCCAAGGCCGTGATCAATACCCAGCGCATGCTGACCTCCAACCAGGTGAGCTGGCGCGTGCTGTGGCCGTTCCTCGCCGAGGAGCCGCCGGTGCTGGTGGACTGGCTGCCGTGGAACCACACCTTTGGCGGCAACGCCGATTGCAACATGGTGCTGGCCAATGGCGGCACCCTGTACATCGATGAAGGCAAGCCGGCACCGGGTCTGGTGGAGAAGACCGCCGCCAATTTGGCCGAGATTGCGCCGACGATCTACCTCAACGTGCCGCGCGGCTTCGACATGCTGCTGCCCTTTCTGGAGCGCGACGCGGCCTTGCGCAAGAACTTCTTTTCGCGCCTCCAGATGATCTTCTACGCCGGCGCCGCCCTGCCGCCTTCGCTCTGGGCGCGCCTGGAAAAGCTCGGCATCGAGGAAACCGGTCACCGGGTGCGCATGACGTCGGCCTGGGGTTCGACCGAAACCGCACCGATGGCCACCTCCGTGCACTACGACATCGAAAAGGCCGGTGTGATCGGCAACCCGGCGCCGGGCACCACGCTGCGCCTGTTGCCTGTCGGCGCAGGGGAGCGTAGCGAGGGCAAGACCAAGTACGAGATTCGCGTCCGGGGCCCGAACATCACCCCCGGCTACTGGAAGCGCGATGACCTGACCCGCGCCGCCTTCGATGAGGAAGGTTTCTACAAGATCGGGGATGCGGTGCGTTTTGCCGACGAAGCCGACCCCGGGCAGGGCATCGAGTTCGCCGGGCGCGTCTCGGAGGAGTTCAAGCTGTCGTCGGGCACCTGGGTCCATACCGGCGCACTGCGCGTCAAGGCCATTGCCGCGCTGGCGCCGGTGGCGCAGGACATCGTGGTGGCGGGGCATGACCGCGATTACATTGCCTTCATGATTTTCCCCAACCTGCCTGCCTGCCGGAATCTCGCCGGTGACCTGCCAGCAGAGGCGCCACCAGAGCGGGTGTTGGCGCATGCGGCCGTAAGATCGTTGGTGGACAAGGGTTTGCGGGCTTTGCAGTCTGAAGGCGGTGGCAGTTCCACCTTTGCCCGGCGGGCGCTGTTCCTGCAGGAGGCACCCAACATCGACGCCGGCGAGATCACCGACAAGGGTTACATCAACCAGCGTGCCGTGCTGGCGCGCCGGGCCAGCGAGGTCGATGCACTTTACGCGGCAGCACCCGCTGCCCACATCATGGAAATCTGAACATGGGCCACAGGCACCAGATCACGCTGCGCATCGAATGGGGTGACACCGACCCGGCGCGCATCGTCTACTACCCGCAGTACTTCCGCTGGTTCGACAATGCCGGGCACCGGCTGTTCGACAGCTTAGGCTTCAGCCAGGGCGAGATGGCCAAGCGCGGCGAAGCCGGCATGCCGATCATCGAGGCCCACGCCGAATTCAAGCGCCCCGGCTATTACGCCGACTGGGTGGAGGTGCGCGCCGAGATTGCCGAGGTCGGCAACAAGGTGATCAAGGTGAATTACGAAGTCTGGCGCGATGACGTGATGCTGCTCCATGGCTACGAAAAGCGCGTCATCGCGATTCACGATCCGGCCGATCCGCAGCGCATGCGTGCACAGGAAATCACGCCCGAGATGCGCGCCCAGCTATTACACTCTCCGGCCCCGGCATGAAAGCGCCCTCATGAAGCTTTATACCTACTTCCGTTCTTCCGCTGCCTACCGCGTGCGCATTGCGATGAACCTCAAGGGCATCGCCTACGATCCCGAGTTCATCCATCTGGCCAAGGGCAAGCACAACGACGACGCGTATGGCGCGGTCAACCCGGCCAAGCTGGTGCCGGCCCTCATCGACAATGGCAATCTGTTGACCCAATCGATTGCGATCATGGAGTACCTTGACGAGGTGCATCCGGCGGTGCCGCTCTTGCCGCAGGCGCCAATCGATCGGGCGCGGGTGCGCGCCCTGTCCCTCCTGATCGCCTGCGAGATTCACCCGCTCAACAACCTGCGTGCGCTCAAGTACCTCAATGGCGTGCTGAAGGTGTCCGAGGAGCAGAAGAACGCCTGGTATCGCCACTGGGTCGAGGACGGGCTGGCCAAGCTCGAAGCCATGCTTGCCGATGGCAAGACCGGCACCTTCTGTCATGGCGATACGCCGGGCATGGCCGATTGCTGCCTCGTACCGCAGATTGCCAATGGCAAACGCTTCGACTGCAACTTCGATCACGTGCCGACGGTGATGCGGATCTGGGAGGCATGCAACCAGCTGGAGGCGTTCAAGAAGGCGGCGCCGCCCAACCAGCCGGATGCGGAGTAGCAG
>CAYUEG010000172.1:3359-6531 GCA_964443245.1 uncultured Burkholderiales bacterium
CGGATGGTTCCAGGCGCGGGCTGGAAAGAACGGTCCGGCATAACTGCTAGATATGAAATGCCGTTTAGGGTAGACATGAAAGCGCGCACAATGACACGTTTTGCCCAAGCAGCACCTGCCCCTGCAGCACCGCCGGTGCGTTGCGTCTGACAGCCAAGGAGCCATATGCATTCGCCTTCTCCACCGGGGTTCAGCCTTGCCGTGTACGCGCTGGCGCGCTGGTGCTGCTACATCGGCGGCACCATCATGACCGCATTGGCGCTCATGTCCGTCTACAGCGTGTCGATCCGCGCGCTGGGGTTCAAGCCCGTGCAGGGGGATTTCGAACTGGTGCAGATCGGCTGTGCGATCGCGGTCTCCCTGTTTCTGCCGTGGTGCCAGTTGAAGGGGGGCAACATCATTGTTGACTTCTTTACGGCCAAGGCTTCGCAGGGGACCCAATCGCGCCTGGACGCCGTCGGCGCGCTCACGGTCGCGGCCGTGCTGGGTATTCTGGCGTGGCGCACTGCGGTCGGGGCGATCTCGATCAAGGCCGGTGGTGAAACCTCGATGCTGATGGGCTTGCCGATCTGGATGGCCTACGCCGGCATGGTGCCGGGATTGGCACTGGGCGCCGTGGCAGGCGTGGTCAGCGCATTCGAGCACTGGCGCAAGGCGGCGGGCGGTGCGGCTGAAGATCGCGGCGCGGTGAACCAGTCCGGGAGCGCCTCATGAGCACGTTGCAGATTGCCATGGCGCTGTTTGCCGGCATGCTGGTGCTGATGGCATTGCGCGTGCCGATCGCCCTGGCGATGTTCATCCCCGGCGCCATCGGTTACTGGGCCATCGGTGGCGAGGCCGCCCTGTTCAACCAGCTCAAAAGCCTGACCTACGCCCGCTTCTCGGTCTATGACCTGTCGGTGATTCCGCTGTTCATCCTGATGGGGCAGTTTGCTACCCAGGGCGGGCTCTCGGCGGCGCTCTTCAAGTTCGCCAATTCCCTGGTGGGGCATTTCAAGGGCGGCATGGCGATGGCGGCGATCCTGGCTTGTGCTGCCTTCGGCTCGGTCTGCGGCTCTTCGGTCGCTACTGCAGCCACGGTGGCGCAGGTGGCGCTGCCGGAAATGAACCGTTACGGCTACTCCGGACGCCTGTCCACCGCCACGCTGGCCGTAGGCGGCACGCTGGGCATTCTGGTGCCGCCTTCCGTACCACTGGTGATTTATGCGATTCTGGCCGAACAGAACATCGCCAAGCTGTTTGCTGCGGCCTTCATCCCGGCGATCATCGCCACGATCGGCTACTGCATTGCCATCGCCGTGGTGGTGCACCGCAACCCTGCGCTGGGCCCGGCGGCGCCCAAGGCCTCCTGGGCCGAGCGCACCCGCCTGATGCTGGGCATCTGGCCCGTGGTGGCCATCTTCATCGTGGTATTCGGCGGTATCTATGGCGGGTTCTTCACGCCGACCGAGGGGGCGGCTGTCGGCGCCACCTCGACATTCATCGCGGCTGCGGCGAAAGGGGAGCTCAATTTTGATGCGTTCCGCCGCTGTTTTCTCGCCACGGCCGAGACCACCGGCATGATCTTCCTGATCTTTGTCGGCGCCGACATGCTCAATTCCGCACTGGCACTCTCGCAGATGCCGGCGCAGGTGGCGAAGTTTGTCTCCGGCCTTGAGGTTGCGCCGATCCTGATCGTGATCGGCATCCTGGTGTTCTACATCATCCTGGGCGCGGTGATGGACGAGCTGTCGATGCTGGTGTTGACCATCCCGGTGCTGTTCCCGGCCGTGATGGCACTGGATCTGGGTCTGCCACCGGCCGAAAAGGCGATCTGGTTCGGCATCCTGGTGCTGATGATGGTCGAGTTCGGTCTGGTGGCGCCGCCAGTGGGGCTGAACGTGTATGTGATCAACAGCCTGGCACGCGAAGTGCCGATGAGCGAGACCTACAAGGGGGTGATGCCGTTCCTGGCTTCCGACCTGATCCGGGTGGCTTTCCTGATCGCGTTCCCGAGTATTACACTCTACCTTGTGCGAATGATGGATTAGAACCCGTCGTCGGCCCGCGCCCGGCGTGCTTTCGGGAGCGGACAGGCCGGCGCAGCGAAGAAGGAGAATGCCGTGGAAATGAAAAGTGGCGCAGTGGTGCAGGCGTCGGAAAAAACGGCCCAGGAGCGGCAGGATTTTTACGGCCGCATCGGCAAGGAGAACCTGGCGCCGTTGTGGGAGGTGCTCAAGGGCATCGTGCCGAGCCAGCCTTCGCCGCAGATGGTGCCCTACCTGTGGGATTTCGATGCGCTCAAGAAGTTTGTACTCGAATCCGGCGGTCTGCTGACGGCCGAAGAGGCCGAGCGCCGCGTGCTGGTGCTGGAAAACCCGACCCTGCGCGGCAAGTCCCTGATTACCGACGTGCTCTATGGCGGCTGGCAACTGATCCTGCCGGGCGAAGTGGCGCCGGCGCACCGTCACTCCCAGTCGGCCCTGCGTTATGTGCTCGACGGCGAAGGCGCCTACACCGCCGTGCATGGCGAGAAGACCACCATGAAGCCGGGCGATTTTGTCATCACGCCAGCGTGGACCTGGCATGACCACGGCAACGATTCGGACAAGCCGATGATCTGGCTGGACGTGCTGGACGTCTCCATCGTGGCGCATTTCCGCGCCCAGTTCCGCGAGGATTGGGACGAGCAGCGCTTCCCGGTGTCACGTCCCGAAGGGGATGCACTGGCGCGCTATGGCTCGGGCCTGATGCCGATCGGATACAAGGGCCTGGCAGATTCGCCGCTGACCTCGCCGGTCTTCAACTACCCCTACGATCGCACGCGCGAGGTGATGTACCGCCTCTCGCGCACCGGCGAAGTGGATCCGCACCACGGCTTCAAGCTGCGCTATGTCAACCCGGTCGATGGCGGCTGGGCCATGCCTACCATTGCCACCTGGATGCAATGGCTGCCCAAGGGCATGAGCACGCAGCCGTGGCAATGCACGGATGGGTTGGGCTTCGTCTGCCGTGAAGGCCACGGCGAGACCCGCGTGGCGATGCCCGATGGCAGCCAGACGGTGCTCAAGTGGAAGGCCAACGATACCTTTGTCGTACCGGGCTGGGCCAAACATACCCACCACGCCAGCGACGAAGCGGTGCTGTTCGGTTTTTCGGACCGCTCGGCCCAGGAGAAGCTGGGCCTGTGGCG
>CAYUEG010000173.1:0-6398 GCA_964443245.1 uncultured Burkholderiales bacterium
GGCCTGAGAGCCGCTCCCACCAACGGTTCCAGGCCGATATCCGTCTAGACCCGGTACTTCTCCAGCACGGCGCGATCGATCGTCACGCCCAGCCCCGGGCCGGAGGGAATCGGCACCCAGCCCTCCTTCTGGACGATCGGCTCGGTAATCAGGAACTGGCGGAACGGATGCGACGAGCGGTCGTATTCAAACACCGGCTCCTGCGCAAACAGCGAGTGGTGTGCCACCGGCAATGCCGCCATCACCTGCAGCGAAGCGGCCTGGGCGATCGCCGAGCCCCACACATGCGGGTTGACCGCCACGCCGTGTGACTGCGCCAGTGCCGCGATATGGCGCGCTGCCGTGATGCCACCGCACGAGCCCAGGTCAGGCTGGGCGATATCGACGCCGCCCGCCGCAAACAGCTCGCGGTAGCCAAACAAGGTGTGTTCGTTCTCGCCGCCCGCGATGGGCATGGTGAGTTTCTCGCGCATTTCGGCGTAGCCGCGCACATCTTCCGGCACCACCGGCTCTTCGTACCAGCGCAGCTTGTAATCGGCCAGCGCGCGGCCCAGTTGCAGCGCCTCGGCGCGGCCGTAGGCGTGGTTGGTGTCGATCATCAGGGTGATGTTGCGCCCCGCAATAGCCTTGCGGATCGCCTCCATGCAGGCGATGTCATCGTCCACCCCGTAGCCCAGTTTCACCTTCATCAGGCGGAAGCCGGCCTCGTGGTGACGGATCGCCTCTTCGGCGAGGCGCGCGGCTTCGCCCTGCCCCTTGATGCGGTAAAAGCCCGTCGCATAAGGCTCTACCCGGGTGCGGAACGCGCCACCCATCAGCTGGTAAATCGGCACGTTGTGGCTGCGCGCGGCGATGTCCCAGAGCGCAATGTCGATGGCGCTGATTGCCGCTACCACCGAGCCCTTGCGGCCGTAGTCGCGCGTGGCGTGATACATGCGGTGCCACAGCACTTCGGTGTTGCGCGGGTCGGCACCAAGGATGATCGGCTTCAACGCATATTCGATGGCGGCCGCGGCAATCTCGGGCGGCTCCAGCCCCTGCGCAAACGCCTCACCCCAGCCGGTGATGCCTGCGTCGGTCGACACTTCCACCAGCGTGGCGCTGCGCTGCTTTACCCAGCCTTGCGAAAACGCGAACGGCTCGGCCAACGGGCTCTTGAGCACATGAACGCGGATATCTGTGACCTTCATGTGCTCCCCTGCTGGTTTTCTTGTGATGAGCTCTTAGTGCGGCGCCACGCTGCTGCGTACCAGCCGGCCCGGCAAGGCACCGGTGGCCTTGCCTTTCTCCATCACGAGTTCACCGGAAACGAAGGTGGCCTCGTAACCGTTGGCCGTCTGCACCAGGCGGCGGCCGCCGGCGGGCAGGTCGTAAATCATCTGCGGTGCGTTGGCGCGCAGGTGCGCAAAGTCGATCAGGTTGATGTCGGCCTTCATGCCGGGCACGAGCGCGCCACGGTCATGCAGCCCGACGCCGCGCGCATTGCGCAGGGTTTGCGCGTGTACCAGGAATTCGAGCGGCAGCTTCTCGCCACGTGAACGGTCGCGCGCCCAGTGGCTGATCAGATAGGTCGGGTAGCTCGCATCGCAGATATAGCCGCAGTGTGCCCCGGCATCGCCCAGCCCCAGCAGCGCAGCAGGGTGCGTCAGCATCTCGCGCACCACGTTGAGGTTGTTCTCGGTGTAGTTGTAGAGCGGGAAGTAGAACTTGCGCTTGCCGCCGTCTTCCAGCATCAGGTCGTATGCCACTTCTTCCGGGGTGCGGCCGGTGGCTTCGGCAATGCCGGCCACGCTGTCTTCATGGCGCGGCTCGTAATCGGCCGTTTCGCCCTTGAGCGGGTAGAGCTTGTGAAAGTCGCGCGTGATGCTGGCGAGGCGCCAGTTCTCCGGCGGCGTGGCCGATTCCCGGATGATGCGTGCGCGCAGCGCCGGGTCTTGCAGGCGTTTGACCCGCTCGGCCAGCGGCAGCTGCGCAATCTCGGTGTAGCCGGGCGTCAGGAAAAACGGCTGCATCGAGCATTCGAGGCCGTGGATCATGCCGATCGGCCGGCACGATACCTGCGCCTTGATGTCCAGGCCCAGACCGCGCGCGGCATCCACCCGCTGCATCACGGCACGCCATTTGTCGGGCATGTGGTCACGCTGCAGGAGCGTGAACGAGAGCGGCCGGCCGCTCAGGCGCGCGCACTCACGCAGAATGTTGAATTCGCTGTCGATGTCCTCGAAATCGGAAATCATCTGCAGCACGCCCTTGCCGGTTTCCCCCACGGCCTTGGCAATGCTGGTGAGCTCGCGCTCGGCCACGCCAAAGGTGGGCGCCTGTTCGCCGCGCGAGGTCTTGTGCACAAAGGTGCGCGAGGTGGAAAAGCCCAGCGCCCCGGCGGCAATCGCTTCCTTGGCCACGGCCGCCATCTGGCGCATGTCGTCTTCGCTCGCTTCTTCCCGCTTCGCGCCGCGCTCACCCATCACGAACACGCGAATCGCGGCATGCGGAATCTGCGCGCCCAGGTCCATGATGCGCGGTGTCTTGTCGACCGCATCCAGATATTGCGGAAAGCTCTCCCACTCCCACTTCACGCCTTCGTGCAGCACGGCACCGGGAATGTCTTCCACGCCTTCCATGAGCTCGATCATCCACTCGCGCTGCGCCTCGCGCGAGGGCGCAAAGCCTACGCCGCAATTGCCCATGATGGCGGTGGTCACGCCGTGCCAGGAAGAGGGCGTCATGTACGGGTCCCAGCTGGCCTGGCCGTCGTAATGGGTGTGAATATCCACCCAGCCCGGCGCCACCATCAGGCCGCTGGCGTCCACCGTGCGCCTGGCACTGGTGGTTTCGTTACTCAGGTTGCCGACGGCGACGATCTTGCCGTCTTTCACGGCCACATCGCCGGTGGTGGCGGCAGCACCCGTGCCATCAACGATGGTGCCGCCCTTGATCAACAGATCGTGCATTTGGAGAATCCTTGATTTATCTCGCGATAAGTATAGCGATGGTGCGTTGCGGCGAGGCAGATTGCCAACTTGACGCAATGACTACAAGTTATCTATAGCACTAAGTGCTATAATTAAGCATGGTCGGCGCATTCAAACTTTCCACCTTTTCGCGCTGGGCGAAGAAGAGCAAGCTCGATGATGCGGCTCTGGCCCAGGCTGTTGCAGAAATGGAAAGTGGTTTGATCGACGCCCAGCTCGGCGGAGGGCTTGTAAAGAAGCGCATTGCCATCGGCAGTTCCGGAAAACGGGGTGGCGCACGCGTAATTGTTGCTACCAATTTCGGTGGCCGCTGGCTTTTTCTGTACGGCTTTGAAAAGAACGAACGCGACAACATTGATTCACGCGAGCTGAAGGCCTTGCAAATCACCGGCGCAGCATTGCTCAAGATGACAGACGGCGCCATCAAGAAGGCTATTTCACTCAACTACATCGAGGAAATCCATCATGACTGAACGCAAAACCAAAAGCCGCATCCTCACCGAGATGCACACAACCCTGCTCGGCCTCGATAGCGAAGGCCTGATTGACAAGCGTCACATGCGCGAACTGGAGGCGCTGATTCAATCGGAGGTCAAGCCGCTCAAAAGCACGCAGATCAAGTCAATGCGCGAAGGCTTGCGCCTGAGTCAGGCAGTGTTTGCTTCACTGCTCAATACCAGCGTATCGACCGTGCAGAAATGGGAAGCCGGCCAGAAATCTCCCAGCGGGCCTTCACTCAAATTGCTCAATCTGGTCAAAGCCCGCGGCCTCGAAGCACTGGCCTGAAACCCTTGGTGGGAGCGGCCTTGGCAGGAGCTCCGCCAGCCGCATCCCACTCTGGTGGCGCCCTCAACCGCCGCTTACTTGTCCGTCCAGGGCAATTCTTTCCAGAGCGCGCGGAAGCGCACGTCATCCGACTTCAGTTCCGCCTCATAGGCGGCCGGCCCGAGGTAACGCACGGGTGCAAAGGCGCGCTCGGCCGAGGCCTTGAATTCCGGGTCTGCCGCCGCGCGCTCGATGGCCCGCACCAGGCGCTCACGAATCGCCGCAGGCAGGCCCTTCGGCCCGACGATGCCACGCAGGGAAGCCATTTCGAACGCAAAGCCCTGCTCACGGAAGGTCGGCCAATCCGGCGCCATCGACATGCGCTGGGCCGTCATCTGGCCCAGGCAGCGCAGCGGCGAACCGCCCTTCAGGTATTGCAGTGCCTCGCCCACGTTGATCGCCGCCACTTCGATGTGCTTGCCGATGATGGCGGTGCGCGTATCGGCGCTGCCCTTGAACGGCACGTGCGTCATCTTCACGCCGGCGGTCTTCTCGAAGAACATCATGGCGAGGTGGTCGTCCGACCCCACGCCGGTGGAACCCACCGTCACCTTGCCGGGGTTGGCCTTGGCAAACCGGGCAATGTCAGCCAGCGATTTGTACTGGCTATCGTTATGCACGCAGAAGGTGCCGGGGTCATCCACGATGTTGCCGAGCAGATCGTAGCTCTGCCAGTTCCACGGCACGCTGCGCTCGATGGGGATCGACACCACCGGAGGCGTATTCACAAACCCGATGGTGTAGCCGTCGGGTTGTGCCGCTGCGATGGCTCCAAAGCCGATGCCCCCGCCCGCACCGGGGCGATTGAGCACGTTGATGCGTGCGCCGTCACCGAGATACTTCTCGATGAAGGGAATGATGTTGCGCGCGATGATGTCCGTGCCGCCACCCGGGGCGTAGGCAATGATCATGTTGATCGGCTGGTCGCTCGGCCAGGCGGCCGATGCGGCGCCGGGCAGGGCGGCCGTGGCGATGCCGGCGGCGAGGGCGAGGCTGCGCAGGGATTGTTGCCAGAGCGTCTTTGCGCTGATGGTCATGTTTTGTCTCCGTCGTTGTGAACAGGCAGAAGCAGTATAACGGCGGTAGTGGCGCCTTGCCTGTGTAAAGAATCGTTGCGCCGCTTGAACGGCGGGTAACTCGGGCGCACCTGGGCCACTCTCCTGACAACCAAGCAATCCCCACATCCAATATG
The DNA here is from genome assembly GCA_964443245.1 of uncultured Burkholderiales bacterium. Taxonomy (GTDB): domain Bacteria; phylum Pseudomonadota; class Gammaproteobacteria; order Burkholderiales; family JAEUOS01; genus CANJDH01. The sequence continues at coordinate 4,990 of CAYUEG010000173.1, forward strand.
GGCCGCTTCATCCTGATCGGTTTCTCCGCCTTGCTGCATGCCTATGTCGGCACGCGCTTCACCTCCGCCTTTGCCGGCGCGCCGTGGGCGCTGGCCGGATTTGTGGCGCTGCTGGTGCTCTCGACGTTCATGATTCCGCTCAGCCTCATCGCGCGGCGTAGTCATTGGGGCAAATTCACCGGAACGCTGGCGTGGGCGGGGATGCTCTTCATGGGCCTGTTCTCGTCGCTGTTCGTACTGGCGCTGGTGCGCGATGTGGCCTTGCTGCTCGCGGCAGCACTATCGTGGGTGTGGCCAGCGTTGCTCCCCACTCACGGCTTCGAAACCACCACCGCCCAATGGGCGCTGGGCGCAGCCTTCGTCGCCACGGTGATCGGCTTTGTCAGCGCGCGCCGCACCGCTGCCGTGAAGCATGTGGAGATCCCGATTGCCGGCCTCGCGGCAGAGTTGCATGGCTTTACCATCGCACAGATCACCGATATTCATGTCGGCCACACCATCAAGGCCGGCTACGTGCACGCGGTGGTGGAAGCCGTCAACCGGCTTGGCGCCGACATGGTGGCGATCACCGGCGACCTGGTCGATGGCAGCGTGGCGAGCCTGCGCGAGCACGTTGCCCCGCTCCAGCGACTGGCCTCACGCCACGGCACCTTTTTCGTTACCGGCAACCACGAGTACTACTCCGGCGCCCACGCTTGGATAGACGAACTGCAACGCCTCGACATCCGCGTGCTGATGAACGAACACGTGGTGGTGCAGCACGACACCGCCGCGCTGGTGGTGGCCGGGGTCACGGATGTCAGCGCCCACCACTTCGACCCCACGCATCGCAGCGACCCGCACTCGGCCATTGCCGGCGCACCCGAACACGCATCGATGCGCCTCTTGCTGGCGCACCAGCCGCGCAGCGCCGCCGCGGCGGCGGATGCGGGTTTTCATTTGCAAATTTCCGGCCACACCCACGGCGGGCAGTTCTTGCCGTGGAATTTTTTCGTGCGGCTGCAACAGCCGTTCGTCGCCGGGTTGCGCCGGCTGGAAGACCTGTGGGTGTACACGAGCCGGGGGACCGGCTATTGGGGGCCGCCGAACCGGTTCGGGATACCGTCGGAGATTACGTTGTTGAGGCTGGTGCCGGAGGGCTGAGAAGCGCTCCTGGAGCGGATCTCCGGCCTTTTTGTTTTCTGATCAGGCGGGATCGGCGACCGCTTCCGCCACACTGCGGTCATTGTCGGCCGAGAAGCCACCGATCCCGGCGCCCTTCCAGCAGGGCCGCGCAAGAAAGCGTGCCCACCACGCCGCCACCGGCGGCGTGAGTTTGCCGGGCCGCTCCTCTTCAAAGCGCACCACGTAAGGGGCAGCCGCAATGTCGGCCAGCGTGAAGCGCTCGCCATAGATCCACGGGCCGCCGC
>CAYUEG010000174.1:0-6227 GCA_964443245.1 uncultured Burkholderiales bacterium
CGTTCGCGTGCAGTTGGGTCGCGCGCGCCTCAGTGAGTACAGTGAGTCCAGCCCGCTCCACCGCCCGGGACAGGCGCCCGATCAGGCCGGCGCCGGTTTTCTCGGCCACGGCATGCATGCGCGCCACGCTGTGGCCCGGATACAGGAAGCCTTCGAGCACATGGAAGGCGATGCCATGCGCATCAGCCAGCCATTCCAGCGTGGGGCCGGAAGCGGCGCACACGGCACGCGTGACCAGCGGGTCCGATCCATGGTGGTTCTTGTGCTCGATGTCTGCGGCAAGCTGTTCCACCGAATCGGCCACGCCGAGGGCGCGCTGCCAGCGCGTGCCACACGCCGGGATGAAGCCGGATGACAGGGCGGTCGAGCCCTGCGGCAGCGCATCGCGCTCCAGCACGACACATTCGACGCCCGCATCGGCGAGCGTCAGCGCGGCCACCATGCCGCAGGCACCGCCACCGATGATGACGACCGGCACCCGCATTGCTTCACCCTTTGCATCGTTCAACATGCGCCTGAAACCCTTATCATCTTTGCCCAGAATGTCAAAACAAGATTAACAGCAACCGGCGGCGCAAGCGCGCGAGGGATGCAGCTGATGACTGATGGTGTTGGGGGAGATCTGGTGGAACATGTAGACGTCCTGATTGTCGGCGCCGGCATCTCGGGGGTGGGCGCGGCGTATCACCTGAAGACCCAATCCCCCGGCACCACATGGTGCGCGCTGGAGGCGAAGGAGACCTTCGGCGGCACCTGGGTCACGCACCGCTACCCGGGCATTCGCTCGGACAGCGACCTTTACACCTTCGGCTACCGCTTCAAGCCATGGATCGGCAAGCCGATCGCCACGGCGGAAGAAATTCTGCGCTACCTGCAGGAGGTGATTGACGAAAACAAACTCGGCTCGGGCATTCGCTATCGCCACCGCATCCTTGCTGCCAACTGGTCTTCGGCCGACCTGCGCTGGCATCTCACGGTAAGGCGGGAAGACACCGACACGACGTTCGAGATGACGGCGAGTTTCTTGTGGATGTGCCAGGGCTATTACCGGCATGACCAGGGTTACACGCCGGAGTGGCCCGACATGGCCAGCTACCGTGGACAGATCGTCCACCCGCAGACCTGGCCGGAAGACATGGATATCACGGGCAAACGCGTCCTGGTGATCGGCTCGGGTGCCACCGCCGCCACGCTGGTGCCCAACATTGCCGGCAAATGCGCCCATGTCACCTTGCTGCAGCGCTCGCCGACCTACTATCGCACCGCACGCAACGTCAACGAGTTTGCCGACATGCTGCGCCAGCTCGAACTGCCGGAGGAATGGACACACGAGATCGTGCGCCGCAAGATCCTGTTCGAACAGGGTGCGTTTGCACGCCGCTGCCTGAGCGAGCCAGAGAAGGTCAAGGCAGAGCTGGTCGACAATGTGCGCAACATCCTGGGCGATGCAGCCAACGTGGCGCGGGACTTCACGCCCCACTACCGGCCCTGGCAGCAGCGCCTGGCCTTCATTCCGGATGCCGATCTGTTCGAGGCGATCAAGGCCGGTCATGCGTCGGTCATGACCGACGAGATCGAATGCTTCTCGCAGGATGGCGTGAAGCTCAAGTCAGGGGCAACAATTGAAGCCGACATCATCGTCACCGCAACCGGCTTTCACCTCTCCGCGTTTGGCGACATTCCGTTCACGCTGGATGGCAAGGCACTTGATTGGTCAAAAACCGTGAGCTGGCGCGGCGCCATGTTTACCGGTGTGCCCAATCTGATGTGGGTGTTCGGCTACCTGCGCTGGAGCTGGACCCTGCGCGTGGACCTGCTTGGCGATCTGGTATGTCGGCTGCTGGCCCACATGCGCAGCAAGGGAGCCAGCGTCGTCACGCCGCAGCTGCGCCCGGCGGATGCAGCGATGCAGATTCTGCCGTGGGTGCCACCGGACAACTTCAATCCCGGCTATCTGGCGCGCGGCATGTCACAACTGCCGCAGCAGGGCAGTGTGGAGCCCTGGCAGCACACGCAGGATTTCAACCTCGACCGCAAACAGCTGCCGGCGGCCAACCTGGAGGACGGTTCCCTTGTCTACCGTTAACCTGCACCTGCCCGGCGCCGCGGCCAGCGCGGCTTTACCTGGCATGGCACGCTACCCGCACCTGCTTGCACCGCTTGAGCTGGGGTTCACGCAACTGAAGAACCGCGTGCTGATGGGGTCAATGCACACTGGCCTTGAGGATGCGCGCGATCTTTCCAGGCTGGCGGCCTATTTTCGCGAACGCGCCGAGGGCGATGTCGGCTTGATGGTCACCGGCGGTTTCGCGCCCAACATCGCCGGCTGGGCCAAGCCTTTCGCCGGCACGCTATCGACTTCGGGTGCCGCCCGCCGGCATCAGGTGGTGACGCGCGCGGTGCACGAGGCCGGCGGCAAGATCGCCCTGCAAATTCTGCACACTGGCCGCTACGCCTATCACCCGCTGGCGGTGGCACCTTCGCGCCTGCAATCGCCGATTTCTCCCTTTACACCATTTGCGTTGTCTGCCCGTGGCGTCGAGCGGCAGATTCGTGCTTTCGTCAATTGCGCGCAGAAGGCACGCGAGGCGGGGTATGACGGCGTCGAGATCATGGGCTCGGAAGGTTATCTGATCAACCAGTTCATCGCGCAGCACACCAACCAGCGCACCGATGCATGGGGCGGTGACTACAGCCAGCGCATGCGCCTGCCGGTGGAGATCATGCAGCGAACCCGGGAGGCGGTGGGCGCGGACTTCATCATCATCTACCGCCTCTCGATGATCGATCTGGTGCCCGATGGCAGTTCGTGGGACGAGGTGGTGCAACTGGGCAAGGCGATGGCGCAGTCCGGTGCCAGCCTCATCAACACCGGCATCGGCTGGCATGAGGCGCGCGTGCCCACCATTGCCACCAGCGTACCGCGCGCGGCATTTGCCTGGCTCACCAAGAAAATGAAAGGCGAGTTCGCTGCCGCCGGCATTGCGGTGCCGCTGATCGCCTCCAACCGCATCAATACACCCGAGGTGGCGGAGCAATTGCTGGCCGATGGCAGCGCCGACATGGTGTCGATGGCGCGGCCGCTGCTCGCCGATGCTGCCTTTGTGAAGAAAGCCGCTCAGGGCAAACCTGAGGCGATCAACACCTGCATTGCCTGCAACCAGGCCTGCCTGGACCATATCTTCAAGAATCAGTTGACCAGCTGCCTGGTGAACCCGCGCGCCTGCCATGAAACCGAACTGGTGTACCGGCCTGCCGTTACGCGCAAGCGCGTGGCAGTGGTGGGAGCGGGCCCCGCCGGCGTCACCGCCGCAACCCTGGCAGCCGAGCGCGGTCATGAGGTTCACCTGTATGAAGCAGCCGCCGAAATCGGCGGGCAGCTCAACATGGCCAAGGTGGTGCCGGGCAAGGAAGAGTTCCACGAGATGCTGCGCTACCTTCGCTTTCGCATTGGCGAGACCGGCGTCCATTTGCATCTGGCGCAGCGCGTGCAGGTGCAAGACCTGCAGGGTTTTGACGAGGTGGTGATCGCCACCGGCGTGGTGCCGCGTGACCCGAAGATTCCCGGGCAAGACCACCCCAAGGTGATGAGCTACATCGACGTGCTGCGGCACGACAGGCCGGTAGGCAACAGGGTGGCGGTGATCGGCGCCGGCGGCATCGGCTTTGACGTGGCCGAGTATCTGGTGCACCACGGCACTTCCACCACGCTCGACGCACAAGCCTGGCGCACCGAGTGGGGCGTGACCGACCCAGCACTGGCGCGGGGTGGGCTGGCGCCGGAGGGGATTGCCCCAACGCCGCCGGCGCGGCAGGTCACCCTGCTGCAGCGCAAGGCCGGCAAGCTTGGCCACGGCCTGGGCAAGACCACCGGCTGGATTCATCGAGCGTCGCTCAAGATGAAACAGGTCGAAATGGTGGGCGGCGTCAACTACGAGCGCATTGGCGATGAAGGCCTGCTGGTATCGCACGGCGAGAAACGCCAGAGCCCGGAGTGGATCACCTGCGACACCATCGTGCTGTGCGCAGGCCAGTTGCCCCTGCGTGAACTGGCCGACGCACTCGAGCAGGAGGGGCGCAAGGTGCATGTGATCGGCGGTGCACGGGAGGCCGGCGAACTGGATGCCAAGCGCGCCATCGACCAGGCCGCACGGCTGGCGGCGGTGCTGTAGCCGCGCGAGTGTCGCGCGAAGCGGCCTGTCTACAATGACAGGGCACGCTGCGACAACACCCACCCACAGCAGGAGACAGGTACGTGACACAGGAATTGCTGGAGACCATCGAAGGCGGCATCGCCACCCTCACCATGAACCGCCCCGAAGCGCGCAATGCGCTGACGCGCGAGATGATGTATGCCCTCGCTGAAGCCCTGCCGCGCCTGGCAGCCGATGCTGCGGTGCGCGCTGTCGTGCTCACCGGTGCCGGCAAGGCTTTCTGCTCAGGCGGTGACGTCAAGGGCTTTGCCAAACGGGCAGCGGGGAATGCCGGTGCGGCCGCCGAGATGTCGTTCGATCAGAAAGTGACGGACCTGCGCATGCGCATGGAAACCAGCCGCTGGCTGCATGAAATGCCCAAGCCGACGCTGGCCGTGCTGCCCGGCGCAGCAGCGGGTGCCGGCCTGTCGCTGGCACTCGCATGCGACATGCGGATTGCTGCTGACGACGCCAAGTTCACTACCGCGTTCTCGAAGATTGGTGTGTCAGGCGATTTTGGCGGCAGCTACTTCCTTACCCATCTGGTGGGCGCAGCCCGCGCGCGCGAACTTTATTTTTCCGGCCGCGTGGTACTGGCCGACGAAGCCCTGCAGATGGGCATGGTCAACCGTGTGGTACCGGCGGGGCAACTGGCGGCAGCCGCACAAAGCTGGGCCGCCGAGCTGGCAGCCCTGCCGACCGTCGCGGTCGGTTACATGAAGCGCAACCTCAACGCCGCGCTGCATCGGTCCCTCGGCGATGTACTCGATACCGAAGCGATCCACATGATCCGCACCTTCGAGACCGAGGATCACAAGGGCGCTGCGGTGGCGTTCGTGGAGAAACGCGCACCGCAGTTCAAGGGGCGCTAGGCGCTGCGGCCCGCACCCGCCCGGCGCCGGTAGCCTACTGCTGCACGACGATGTTGGCTTTCTTGACCACCGGCGTCCACAAATCGATCTGCTGTTTGACGAAGGCGCGATACTCGGCCGGGCTGCTGGCCGTCACTTCGTAACCGGAAGCGACCAGGCTGGCGCGCACCTTGCGGTCGGTCGCAGCCGCAACGAACGCCTCGCTGATCTTGTCGACGATTGCCTTGGGGGTACCAGCCGGTGCCATCACGCCGTAGAAGCCGAAGGCTTCGATCGGCGGGACGCCACTCTCGGCAATCGTGGGCACATCCGGCAGCACCGGCGAGCGGCGCGAGGTAGCCAGCGCGATGCCCCGCACCCTGCCGTTGATCACCTGCGGGCCGCTGGGAATGTAGGCATCAATCATCACCTTGACCTGCCCGCCGACAAGATCCTGCAGCGCCGGCGCCGAACCCTTGTAGCCCACATGGACCGGCTTGGCGCCGTGTGACGAGAACAGGTACTCACCCAACATGTGTCCCATTGTGCCGACACCGGCGGTAGCAAACTGGAAACTGCCTTTCTCTGCGGTCTCCTTGCGGGCCAGTTCGAGCAACTCCTTCAGGTTCCTGGCCGGCACCGACGGGTGGACCAGGATCAGGCCCGGAATGCGCGCCACCAGCGAGACATACTCGAAATCCTTCATCGGATCGTAAGGGAGCTTCAGGCCCAATGCCGTGTTGTAGGCAATCGGCGCGGCGGCAAACAGCAGCGTGTAACCGTCCGGCGCTGCCTTGGCCACCATGTCGTTGCCGATGGCGGTAAACGCACCCGGCCGGTTCTCGATCACGATCTGCTGGCCCAGGCGTTCACTGGCGATCGGTGCCACCGCGCGCGCCACGGTATCGAGCGCACCACCCGGCGTGAACGGTACGATCATGCGGATGCTGCGTGACGGGTAAGCCTGACCCAGCGCGGTGCCGGATGACAACACGGTGGTGGCCAGCGGGGCGGCGAGTACGGCACCAAGGAGCTTGCGGCGGTTGGTCATGGAGGTCTCCTGTTTTGTAGTTTTATAGGGGGTCAAGCGGAATCAAGCCGGGTTTCAGGCACTTCGGAACGCGGACAGCCGGCTCAGCGCTTCCTCCGTTTCGGCAATCAGCCGGCGCATGGTGTCTTCAAC
>CAYUEG010000175.1:0-6204 GCA_964443245.1 uncultured Burkholderiales bacterium
CCATGGCGTTGAGCGCTGCGTGGGTGGTGGGCTCCATCACGCCGGCAGCATTGGACAGCGCGCGCTGCGTCAGGCCATCGTGCTCCCACAGGATGCGCAGGAAGCTCCAGTGGCCGAACGAGACGCCGTGCTCTGCGAGACGTAGCTGCAGTGCGCGCATGAACACGCGCGTGGCGTCTTTCACCAGGTGCGCGAGCCGATCATTCGGCACCGCCTCGCGCCAGTGATGCAGGATGGCCTGCGGGTCGTCCTTGGGCAGCCGGGCAGATTTGACGTTGGCTGTGCTGGCGCGGCGCGCCTTGGCGGAAACGGGTTTGATCCGGACGGGCTTGGCCACTCAATCTTCCCCCTTATGGAGAGGCCCAAGCGGGCGCGGCGCCACCTGCCACTGCATGCGCACTTCCTGCCCGGTGCGTGCGGATGCGAGCAGGGCGAGGCACACCTCCATGGTGGCGCGCGACCAGGCGCCATCGTGCAGGGGCGGCACGCCGCCACGCACCGCGGCCACCAGCTCGTCGATCACCTCAATCCGCGGGACAATAGCTCTGGGAGCGGCTCTCAGGGCTTTGCCCGTCTCACCGTAGACCATCACCCCGCGCGGCGTCGGGCGCAGGTCGGCGCGCTCGCAGGAAATCACCATCGGGCCGAAGTGTTGATGGTGCGGGGGCGCTTCACCCGGCGGCACATAGGTGGCGCCGCCATAGTTGCGCGCCGCCTTCAGTTGCGCTTCGTGTGTGGCATCTCGCGCCGCCGCAAGGCGGGCACGGCCGCTTTGATAGGCCTCCGGATTCTTGGGCGCGCCGAGCTCGCCGATCCATTCGCAGGCTTCGTCGCTATCGTAAAAGCCGTAGCCGTTGTAGGTAACGGAGGCGAAAGCGCCACCCTCAAACCACAGCATGGCCGCGTAGGCGCCTTCGGCCGGGCGTACGCCCTGCGCGGTGACGGCACCGCGCGACACATCCCACGCCCCGGTCTGGGCGCGCACCGCTGTCACCATGCCGCCGCCGAACAAGCGCACGATGTCGATCTGGTGCGCGGCCTGGCTGAACACCACGCCGCCACCCTGTGCGGTATCAAGCTCCTCGGGCCGCCGCGGGCGATACAGAAAATCGGTGTACATCTGCGCCGTGATCATGCGCACGGCGCCCACTTCACCGCTCTCGATGATGCGGCGCGCCTGCAACACCGGCGCATCGAAGCTATGGCTGTGGCCGACGATCAGGTGCACGCCGGCGGCGGCTGTAGCGGCGATCATCGCGTCGCATTCGGCCAGGCTGATCGCCAGCGGCTTTTCCACCAGCACGTGCTTGCCGAAGCGCGCGGCGACCGCGACATGGGCTGCGTGGAGCTGATGCGGTGTGGCCAGGTACACCACTTCGACGTCGGGGTCGGCACAGAGCGCTTCCAGGGAATCGAAAGTCCGCCCGCCGAAATCGGCGCGAAACCGGTCGCAGGCTTCGGTGCGCGGGTCGGTCGCAGCCACCAACTGCACACGGGCATCGGCCATGAACGTCGGCAGCATCAACGTGAAGGCCCGGCCGAGGCCGGCCACGCCGATCCTGAGCGGCTTCACGGATTGGCCGGGCGCAACGTTCACAGGTCGAGCACCAGTTCGCCGCCGCGTGCACGCGACACACAGACCATCAGCTGCTCGCCCTTTTCCTCGTCCGCGAGCACCATGTCACGGTGTTCCACATCACCTTCAAGATAGACGGTGCGGCAGGTGCCGCAGGTGCCCGATTCGCAGGAGCTTTGCACCCGGTGGCCGTGATTGCGCAGGGCATCGAGAATCGATTCATCCACCGCGACCGGAATGATGTCGCCGGCCCGTGCCAGGCGCACCTGGAACGCCTGGTTGGGCTCGAACTGGGTGGCATCGCCGACGCCAAAACTTTCGAAATGGATCGCCCCCGGGTTCCAGTGCCCGGTCATGTCGCGCACGGCGTCCATCAGGCCTTTCGGGCCGCAGCAGTAGACATGCGTGCCGGCGCGGGGTGTTTCGAGCAGCGGCCAGAGGTCGAAACCCGCGGCCGGATCACCTCCGTCAAAATGCGTATGCGCGTCCTGTCCCGCCTGTTTCATGGCAGCAACGTCATCGACATACGCCGCCGTCGCCGCATCGCGCGCCAGGTAGTGGAGTTGGAAGGGAATCGCCGCACGCTCCCCGGACGCTTGCCATTGCAACAAGGCGCGGGCCATGCACAGGATCGGCGTGATGCCGATGCCACCGGCAATCAGGATCAGCGCACGGGCCTCGTTCACCAGCGGAAAGCCATCGACGGGATCACCTGCCAGCAAGGTGCTGCCTTCCCGGAGTTCATCGACCATGCTGGCCGAGCCACCACGACCGACGCCATCCGGTTCACGCTTGACGGCAATCAGGTAATGATCCGGCCCGCGCCCCGATCCGTCCGGGTCCGGCGGCGGCGGGTTGACGATGGAATAGTTGCGCCGCATGCCGTTCGGCGCCTCGACCGGCAGATGTGCGCCGGCAGTGTGCCGCGGGAGCGTGGCGCCGTGCGGTGCCACGAGTTCAAACTCCACGATGCCGTTGGCGCGCCGGGTGCGGCGCGCCACGCGCAACGGGCGAAAGTCGGGCAGCACCTCGGATAGCACGTCAGAAGTCACATCGGAGATCCGGTGGGTCACAGGCAAGGCAGGTGCGCAGCATGGGTCCACGGATCGGGCGAGATTGACACATGGCGGCGCTTTCAAATAAGCTCGCCATATTACTTAGGGAGCTAAGGAATCGGCAAGCCTTTTTTGCCGCGTCCCTGATCGCAGGCCCGTACGGAAGGAAGCCACATGCTGACGCACGAAGAGAATGATTTGCTATGCCGGGTCGAGGGCGACGCCCCGATGGGCCAACTGATGCGGCGCCACTGGATTCCGGTGGCGCTGACAGAAGAGGTGCCCGATGCGGACGGCACGCCGGTCAGGGCGCGCATCCTCGGCGAAGACCTGGTGGTGTTCCGCGATACCAACGGGAAGGTGGGCGTGATGGACGAATACTGTCCGCACCGACGCGCCTCGCTGGTGCTGGGCCGCAACGAGGAGTGCGGGCTGCGTTGCCTGTACCACGGCTGGAAAATGGATGTGGAAGGCAACGTCATCGACATGTCGTCGGAACCCGCTGGCAGCGCCTTGAAGGAGAAGGTCAAGCATCGCGCCTACCCGGTGCACGAGTGGGGCGGCTGGGTCTGGTCGTACATGGGGCCGCGGGAAACCATGCCGGCTTTTGAGCCGCCACCGTTTGCGCCTTCCGCCAACGTGCGGGTTTCCATTGCGAAAGCCATCATTCCGTGCAACTGGGCGCAGATCCTTGAGGGCGCGATCGATTCGGCGCACAGTTCCAGCCTGCACTCTTCCGATTTCGTGCCGGCGCGCGTCAAGGCCGGCGAAGCCACCGACAAGAACTGGCTGCGGCCGTCTACCGATAAATCACCACGCCTGCAGGTGCAGCATACCGACTATGGCTTTCGGTATGCCGCCCTGCGCCGCCCGATCCAGAACGCGGCCACCCACGAATACGTGCGCACCACGGTGTTCGTTGCTCCCTTCACGGTGCTGGTGCCACCGAACAACCTGTACAACGTGGCCAACGTCAATGTGCCGGTGGACGACACCCACACCGCGTTTTATTTCCTCGCCTGGGGCGATGCGGCGAGCACCCCGTCCACCGAGGAATGGCGCAAGTTTCTCAATGTCCGACCCGGCGTGACCCTCGATGCGTTTTACCGCATCAAGGCCAACATGGATAACCGTTTCGGCCAGGACCGGCAGGCGATGAAAGCGGGCAACTTTACCGGCATCACCGGGTTTCCCAATCAGGACATCGCCATGTGGGTCACCATGGGGCCGATTGCCGACCGCTCCCTCGAACGGCTGGGTGCGAGCGACCAGGCCGTCGTGGAGTTCCGCAAGCAAATGGTGACCGCTGCCCGCGCCTTTGCCGACGGCCAGCCGGCCATTGGCACCGGTGCTGCGCGCGTCAGCACGGAAGTGTGCTCGTTCCAGGCGGTGATGCCCAAAACGGTCGACTGGCGTACCATTCAAAGCGCGGGCGACATCGCTGCTGCGGTCGCGGCAGCCTGAACCTGCGCTCCGCGTCACGCAACAGGACTGGCGGCGCTGGGACTCCAGCGCCCCCTCCTTCGCCGCTTTCGCCCACAACGAGAACCTAAAAACAGGAGACAACAGGATGAATCGACGTCGCTTATTGGCTGGCACAGCCGCCGGCGCTGCCGGATCCATGCTCGCCAGCCTGCCCGCAGGCCCGGCCTGGGCACAGGCCTTTCCCTCGCAACAGATCAAGTTCATCGTGCCCTATTCGCCCGGCGGCTTGCCGGACACCGTCGCACGCGTCGTGGCGAAGAAGCTTTCCGAACGCATCGGCCAATCGGTGGTGGTAGAGAACCGTCCTGGCGCCAACGGTGTCGTCGCTGCTACCGCAGTGACAAGCGCCGCACCGGATGGCCATACGCTCCTGGTGACCGACGATTCGATGATGACCATCAACCCGCTGGTCTATAAAAACCTGGGCTATGACCCGAAGAAGGACTTCATCCCCACGTCGCTGATCGCCACCGCGCCACTGTTCCTGGCAGCCCATCCCTCGTTTCCCGCGAACACCTTTGCCGAGCTGGTGACCCTGATCAAATCCCGACCGGGCGAATTTGCCTACGGCTCCTCCGGCGTCGGCAGCACCCACCATTTGTGCGCAGAAGCCATGAAAGCCGCTCTGGGACTGGATATTCGCCACATTCCGTACAAGGGCACAGGGCAGTCGGTACCGGCCGTGGTCGGCAACCAGGTGGCAATGGTGTTTTCCGCGTTCCCGTCCCTCACCGGCTTTGTCAAGGGCGGGCAGGTCAAGCTGCTGGTGGTCAACACGGCCAAGCGCTCACACTTTGCCCCCAACGTGCCGGCCCTGGGCGAGATCATTCCGGGCTTCGATTTTGCCCCCAACATCGGCATTTTTGCGCCGGCCAGGACGCCCGCCGCCATCGTCAACCGGCTGGCCGATGAGGTCGCCAAGCTGGTCAAGGAAGCCGACGTGATCCAGACCTTCACCACGGCCGGCATTGAAGCCATTGGCGGCAGCCCGGCCGACTATGTCCGCGTTCTGGAGCGCGAGGCAGAACGCGATGCGCGGGCGGTCAAGGCGGCTGGCGTCAAGGTCGAATAGGACTCCCTTTTCTTTTGGCCGCGGCGGGACTGCGGCGCTATCAGGATCATCATGTCCAAACTCAAACTGACCTTCGGCTGCTGGGATTACGACCGCACCCGCGCCCTGATGGACGGTTCGGTGCAGCCCGACGGCATCGACCTGAATTACCTCAACATGCCGGTGGAGGAGACCTTCTTTCGCATGTTGCGCAACCGCGAGTTCGACATCGCCGAGATGTCGCTCTCGTCCTACACGGTGTCGATGCAAAAGCCGGAGCGGCCGTTTGTCGCGCTGCCGGTGTTCCCGTCGCGCTTCTTTCGCCATTCGTGCATTTACATCAACGCCAATGCCGGCATCAAGACGCCGAAAGACCTGATCGGCAAGCGCATCGGCAATCCGGAATACCAGATGACCGCGCCGGTATGGATTCGCGGCATCCTGTCAGACCATTACGGCGTGCCGGCGGACAGCGTGACCTACTTCACCGGCGGTGAAGAAGAGCCGAACCGCGACGAAAAACTCAAGCTCGACCTGCCGCCCAATATCAAGGTGCAGCCGATCGGGCCGACGCAAACACTCACCCAGATGCTGCATTCTGGCGAGATTGACGCGCTCTACACGGCGCGCATGCCCTCCAGTTTTTTGAAGGGGGACGGCAAGGTGGTGCGCCTGTTCCCGGATTACCCGGAAGTCGAGCGCGCTTACTGGCGCGAGACCAGGCGCTTTCCGATCATGCATGTGGTTGCCATGCGCCGCGACGTCTACGAAGCGAACCGCTGGATCGCCGGCACGCTGATGAAGGCGTTCGTCGAATCGCAGCAGCGCACTTATCAAGCCTTGCGCGAAACCGCTGCCCTGAAAGCCATGCTGCCATGGCTGAATGCGCATGTGGAAGAGGCGGTACGCGAGATGGGCGAAGACTTCTGGCCGTATGGGTTAAAGCCGAATGTCGAAACCCTGCAAACGTTCCTGCGCTACCACCACGAACAGGGGTTGTCGAAGCGGCTGGTCAAACCCGAAGAGCTGTTTGCCCC
>CAYUEG010000176.1:0-6152 GCA_964443245.1 uncultured Burkholderiales bacterium
CCAGAACGCCAACCAGCGCGGTGCGTGCCGCAGAATGGATTGAGAAATTTGCCATTAGATTTACTCCCTCAAATTGATTGCCAAGTTTACTTCTACTTGGGCATGTCTGAAAATCGGGCGGGGATGCCTGCGCTCCGAAGTGGCATTGAGACCGCTGTTGTGTTGAATTTGCGCCGCGCCAATTTGATGGTTGTGCCGAAGTTGGTGACGCTTTGGAAACTAGCTTTGCCATTCTGAAACATTGTTCCTAACTGGATAGATTAAATCTATCGGGCTGTTCGTAAAGGCTAGAACGGTGTAACAGAAATGCCATCCGCGTTGTTTCGGAACAGACCTCGCATTTCGGGATTCCCGCCGCTCTTGAATGACCCGCACCCGCGCGGCAGAAATAGATTCTCGCTCACTCGGCGCGCCACATTCGAACCGTCGACTACAGTATGCGAAAGTAGGTACCTCGGCGGCAATCGGTTATTGAATTCAAGAAAGCCAGGATGGTTTCGACCGGAAAGGCACTCGGGGATCAGCCCATTAAACTCTAGGTCGCGATTGTCTCGAAAGTAAAAATAACCCCCTTGGCGCTTGATGAATGTTGCCTCGTAACCGTTGCTGTATTTGATGCTCATCTCGCGGTTGACAGGGTGACCATTTTCGAGGTTCTTCAACTCCACTGCGGCAAATAATTCTTCAGGTGCGATTTGCATATGTGGAAAGCGAATGCTGAACTGCCCGGATATTTGCGTCATCCACACCGGGCGAAAAGGCTTGCCGAGCCCCCTAATGCTCTGCAACTCGGCCGAGGCATTCAGGAGGGAAAGATCGCCGGAAACTAAAGTGAAGAGTGGGATCATAGTCCCATCTGTTGTTCCGAGCAACTTGCCCGAATGCTGATGTATGTGATCGTCATACAATTCGCGCGGAATTAATTTCGCCTTCAGCGGACCATCCACCCTTATCAACGCGTTGTCGGTCGTGAAATATATGCCCGGATAAATGCGGCGACTCCCAATTCTACGCTCGGTCGGTACCCACTCAAGCTTCAGAACGGTGGGAGATGAAAGGCTCCATGACAGGGGGTGACTCTCAAATGCCGTCACTGGCGACGACCCCATGCATCGGATTTCGCCGGCTAATTCCTTAGGCCCCTCGAAATTCAGTGAGCACAGCGGTAGATAATCCACCTGATTGCCTGGAACCAAACGTTTCGGATCACTGCTCATTGTCGCTGGACCAGTAGGGCGTCCGTCAACAAATCGAGCGCGAATTGCACCACCTTTCGCTGTCGCAATACCTTCTCCTTGCAAGAGTCCGTTTGCGTCACACCGTCCTGGAACCGACTCGTTGAGTTGAGTAAATGGTTGCCACCCATCAGTTGCCTTGCAAGCAAAGGCCATGGATTGGGCACCAGCGGGAAATGTAATGGCTACGGACCAAAAAAATACCACAGTGATGAAGAGAGTTCGCATACTCGAAGCGCGTCAATACAAGAAGCAAGCGACTCGATTGGGAAACGAGTCAAGCAAAGTAGATACCAACAGCTATGTGTCGGGTCGTAGTTGGAGCCTTAGTTTCCACATGCTGCGGACGCTGCGCCATCGAGGGTCGAGAAATATCGATTACTCGACTTCCATTGCCCAGAATTGACCAAATACACAGATGGCAAGTTGCCGTTTTCCCTTCCGCCCACGCACTTGATTACGACTTCCTGCTTGAACCAAGCCCAGTGCGGCGCCCGCCCTTTGTCTTTGTATATTTGATAAGTGGATGAAGCTTGTGTGCTCGATGATAAGCTATCTGCGCTGCGTTCTGAGTTGCGTTGGCGGGTTCTCGCGGTCTCATCCCCGATGATCGAATCGTTGAGTTCGCGAACCTTGGGAATTAGGCCTTTAATCGTAACCTCGGCGCGGGGATTTTGTGTGGGCTCGGTGAGCCGGTCGAAGTCCCAGGTTTGCTTTTGAGCTTGTGCCAGGTCTGGCACCAGAAGGATCAAGCCCGATAGCAGGACATAAGCTGCCCCATGAGTCCAGAGTACCAATTTCGAAAATGCCGAACCGGCGATATTCCACAAGTTCATTGATGATCCCCCTGGATGACATCGACTCCAACGATAGAGACCTGAACTACGGGATCGTCCCGGAGCCATTCCTGATCGTAGCCACCTGCAGACCCACGCTGCATCCGCACTACGTTCAAGGACCCGAAATCAATACTCGCTGTGCCCATCATGGACGGAGGTCCGACGACTACGGTAACGCGGCGCGATATTGTCTGGTCATTCGTGCCGTTAGCATTTCCAAGTACGCTGGAGCGCCGTTCGACGCTCATGCGTGCCTTCAACACTGCCTCAATATGAACCCGATACTTCCCCAATGCCAGTTGCCCCGGTGCATCTAAGGCGCGCTGAACCGTGACGACACCTTGGATCGGGATAGCGCCTGTCATGGTGTAGAGCGCCAATATGCCAAGATGATTGCTCTCGTCGCGACTTGGCTGGCCGTGGCTCGCCGAGATCCCCAAATGGAAAAATCGGCCAGGTGTTGAAGTGTTGCCAACCACAATCTCCTCGAGTCGGCGGCGATCATCGGGAGTGCGAGCGAGGTTTTGATTCGTACGAATGTGCGAAATATCGCCGCTTACGCGATAGGCCCGTAAAGCGCCTCTGAATGTCTTTTCCGCTAGAGATTCCTCCATCAGGCGTCGCCGCGTGAGATCCCTTAGCTCTGGCATCAAGTCTGGACTCGTGCGCCAGAAGCGTTCTAGGTCGTCCAGTGGCATCGCCCGCATCGCCGCAATCTCGTCGCGCCGGGCCTGCTCAAGTTGCACTCGAGCCGCCGCGATAAGATCGGCTGTGTCTCTTCGTTCGTACTGGACTATGAATTCGTCCAACTGCTTCCATGACTTTGCATTGGCCAGAGCCGCTCGCTGCTCGGACTGATCGATCTCCAATAGAGCCCTCTGCGCCGATATTGCATTTTTCGCGCATGCGCCGGATGTGCCCGCCTGTTGATAGAGATCCAGTGCCGTTCTCCACTCTTCCCGATTCTTGAAATCAGGAGTTGAAGTCTCACACAAAGCATTCATCCGAAACTGGATCTCGGTCAATAACCCGAGTCGGTCACCATTTTCAACGGCGCGGCGGGATAGGTTACCGAACTCGGCAAGAGAGTTAATACTCTGGATGCTGTCGTAATCTATCTTGTCCTGCAGCGCCTGATCGAAGTTCTGACCTTGCCTTATGCAAGTCTCAATTTCCTTGGCCGATGAATCCCTCTTGTCGAGGCCGCGCTGAATGCAGTTCAGGCGTCGTTGGTTCATACCGTTGAATTGCATCCGCCTGCATGTTCGCCCCTGCTCTTGGCTGCGCGTGTCAACTCCAAGGCCGCGTGACCGATTCAAGTAGTCGCAAAGAGTGTCGACTTCCCGCGTTGTTGCGGGCAGCACTATTGGTTCCTGAACTAACTTTCCATTGTGCAACTTGAGACCCGCATTCCTAGTTATTGGCAGTGTCGTTGTGTCCGGCACAGAGGCCGCGGTCTGAACGTTGGCAGTGGAGTGGCCAGCGGGAGATGTTGTGCATGCTGCCAACATTGTGACAACAACGATGACGCACAACTTGCAACGATTAGTTGACAGCAAAGTCGACTTTTCGATTTTGTCAACCACTTCGCTTCCGCTTCGTGCGAGTGAAGAAAGAAAGCTCGGGTACCGTTTTCGCATGGATGTCCAATGGGATTTCAACTGATCGGATCACATGAAATTCAGGAGTAGGATCGCCGCTGGTAGACTCTATCCGGATAACTGCTCCAACCCTCTGGAAACTGGTCCCCCTGGTCCATCGTCATCTCGTGCAGAAAGGAAAATTCACAGTAACGTCCGGTGGTGGAGCCCGATGGTCTTGTTATCAGGCCGCCTATCTTTCCTTGTCCAGCTCCGCGGATCCATAACCTTTCGCGATCTCTAGGATCGCCGACACCGACGAACCGTCGATGTTCGATTGCGCCTGGGCCACCTACAGGCTCAAGCCGGCCAAACCGCCAACCACCGCGGTCCGCGCCGCAGAATGGATTGAGAAATTTGCCATCAGATTTACTCCCTCGAATTGAGTCCCTGGTTTTGAATGATGGTGTCGGGTGATCGCGAGCAGGTGCCCGGGTGCCGAAGACGATTCGAAGGCACTCCGGGCAAGATCGGCAGGCAATCGCTCATGCATCGTCTCTTCGGCCCAGCCCTATGGGCCCTTTCCGACCTCCTCAAGGCACCAACCTCCACACGGGCGGCACGCTGCCCAGGAACGCGGCACCCACGAAGCTGGCTCCGTTCATGAACCAGACGTAGCGGTCACCGTTGCGGGTGTTCTGCCAGACGATGTCGGGTTTGCTGTCGCCGTTGAAGTCGCCGGCGCTGGCAATCGACCAGTCGGTGGACACGATGCCCAGGCTCACCGAACCCCCGAAGACGGTCCCGTTCATGAACCACATGAAGCGGTCACCCGTGACGGCGTTCTGCCAGAGGATGTCGGGACTGTCGTCGCCGTTGAAGTCGGCGATGCCCGCGATCGACCAGACGGTGGACACGACGCCCAGGCTCGCACCCCCGATGATCGTGGTCGCGTTCATGAACCAGACGTAGCGGTCGCCGGTCGAGGTGTTTTGCCAGACGATGTCGGTCATGCGATCGCCATTGAAGTCTCCGGTGCCGGCGATCGACCAGGCGAGCGGCACGACGCCCAGGCTGAGACCGCTGCTGAAGGCGCCGTTGTTCATGAACCAGATGTAGCGGTCACCGGTGACGGTGTTCTGCCAGAGGATGTCGCCTTGGCCATCGCGGTTGAAGTCGCCGGTAGCGGCCATCGACCACGCGGTCGACACCACACCCAGGCTCGCGGCACTGCTGAAGCCGGGCCCATTCATGAACCAGATGGTGCGGTCCCCCGTCGAGGTGTTCTGCCAGAGCAGGTCGGTCTTGCCGTCGGCATTGAAATCGCGCGGGTTCCGCGAGAACGACACCGCATCGAGCCAGGCCGCGTCCTGGCCGGCGTTCACCGAGCCATCCTTGCTGTATCGCCATTCGATGATGCGCGTGCCGGCTGGGATGTTGACAAACTGCCGGGCCCAGTCTCTTTCGCCGCTGATGGACCCGGGCTGGGCCACACCGTCGATGTAGAGGGTCAGGAAGTCGAAGCTGGCCTCGGACGAGACCTTCCACCAGAAGCTCAGGGTTCCCGGACCGTTCACCAAGGTGGAAAGCGTGCTCACCTGGCCGTGCGTGATCGGGCCGCTCCGGGCTGCCGATCCACCCGTGAGAAACACCTGCGACTGCGGTGACCAGGGTGCGTTGCCAGAGCTCACCCAGTTGAGCACGCTGTTGTCGACCGCCGGACCCATGCCCTGCCCACCACCGACCAGCGAGAAGCCGGCGGTGACCAACTGCGATGCGTTCATCGACACGGTGCAGGTCGGCGCGGTGCCGGTGCAGCCGCCGCCGGACCAGCCGCTGAAGGTCGAACCAAACGAAGGGGCGGCTGTCAGGGTGACCTGGGTTCCAGCGTTGTATGTCGCGGTGCAGGTGCCGCCGCAGTCGATCCCCGCGGGGCTGCTGGTGACGAGCCCGATACCCAGGCCTGACTTGCTCACGTTCAGCTGATAGGTGGTCAGCCGGACGAAGCTCACGTTGTCGAGAAAGGCCGCGTCCAGGCCGGCATTGATCGAGCCATCCTTGCTGTAACGCCATTCGAGCGTCCGGGTGCCGGCCGGGATGTCGAACACCTGGTTGGTCCAGTCCACCTCGCCGCTGATGCGCCCGGCCTGGGCCACACCGTCGATGTAGAAGGTCAGGAAGTCGAAACCAGCCTCGGACGAGACCTTCCACCAGAAGCTCAGGGTTCCCGGCCCGCTCACGGTGGTGGAAATCGTGCTCACCTGGCTGTTCGTGATCGTGCCGCTCCTGGCCGCCGATCCGCCGGTGTGGAAAAACTGCGACTGCGCCGACCAGAGGGCGGGGCCGGCGCTCGACCAGCTGAGTGCGTTGTTGTCCAGCGCCGGAACCAAGCCCTGCCCGCCAGGGGTCTGCGCAAAGCCGGCGGTGACGGTCTGCGCGGCGGTCATCGTCACGGTGCAGGTCGGCGTGGTGCCGCTGCAGCCGCCACCCGACCAGCC
>CAYUEG010000177.1:0-6137 GCA_964443245.1 uncultured Burkholderiales bacterium
CACGCACGGCGCGCGTGCAGCCGGGTGTGCGCAATGCGGCGATTTCCGAAGCGGTCGCGCATCTGGGCCTGTACTACGCGCCCGATCCGTCATCGCAGATCGCCTGCAGCATTGGCGGAAACGTGGCCGAGAACTCCGGCGGCGTGCACTGTTTGAAATACGGCCTCACGGTGAACAACGTGATGCGTGTGCGGGGCTTCACCATCGAAGGCGATGCCGTCGAATTTGGTTCAGAAGCGCTCGATGCGCCGGGCTATGACCTGCTCTCGGTGGTGATCGGCAGCGAAGGCATGCTTGCGGTGACGACTGAAGTCACGGTCAAGCTGGTGCCCAAGCCGGAAAAGGCGCAGGTGATTCTCGCCTCATTTGATAGCGTCGAGAAGGCCGGCAATGCGGTGGCCGACGTGATCGGCGCCGGCATCATCCCCGCGGGGCTGGAGATGATGGACAAGCCGGCCACGGCGGCGGTCGAGCAGTTTGTGCACGCAGGTTACGACCTCAATGCCGAGGCAATTCTGCTGTGCGAATCGGACGGCACGCCCGAGGAAGTCGAAGAAGAAATCGGCCGCATGAAGGCAGTGCTGTCCCAATCCGGTGCGACCAGACTTTCCGTTTCGCAAAACGAAACCGAGCGTTTGAAGGCCTGGGCCGGGCGCAAGGCGGCGTTCCCCGCCGTGGGGCGCATCTCGCCCGACTACTACTGCATGGACGGCACGATCCCGCGCAAGGCGCTCGGCACCATCCTTACCTTTATCGCGGCGATGGAGAAGAAGTACGACCTGCGTTGCCCGAACGTGTTTCACGCCGGTGATGGCAACCTGCATCCGCTGATTCTGTTTGATGCGAACGATCCGGACCAGATGCACCGCACCGAAGAGTTTGCCAACGAGGTGCTGTTGAAATGCATCGAACTGGGCGGCACGGTGACCGGCGAGCACGGCGTGGGCATCGAGAAGATCAACCAGATGTGTGTGCAGTTTGGCCCGAAGGAACTGGTGGCGTTTCGTGCCGTGAAGAGCGCGTTCGACGCCAAGGGTCTCTTGAATCCGGCGAAGAACATTCCGACCCTGCATCGCTGCGCCGAATATGGCGGCATGCACATCAAGGGCGGCAACCTGCCGCATCCCGAGTTGCCGAGGTTCTGATGAGCGCCGATGCGATTGTCGAGGCCGTCAAGACAGCGGCCGCTGCGAAGCGCGCGCTGCGGATTGCCGGAGGCGGCTCCAAGGCGTTTTACGGCCGCGCGGTCGAGGGTGAATCGCTGGAAACCCGCTCCCACCAAGGCATTGCGGGCTATGAGCCGACGGAACTGGTGATCACCGCGCGTTGCGGCACGCCGCTCGCCGAGGTGGAAAAGACGCTGGCTGATAACGGGCAGATCCTGCCCTTTGAACCGCCGCGTTTTGGCGGCAGTCCCACCTTTGGCGGCGCGATTGCCTCCGGTCTTTCCGGGCCACGCCGCGCGGCCAACAACGGCTACTACGGTGCCGTGCGCGATTTTGTATTGGGCTGCAAGATTATCGACGGCAACGGCGAGGTGCTGTCGTTCGGCGGCCAGGTGATGAAGAACGTCGCGGGTTACGACGTCTCGCGCATGATGGCCGGCTCCATGGGAACCCTGGGCGTGATTCTGGAAGTGTCCCTGAAGGTATTGCCCAAGCCGGTGGCTTCGCAAACCCTGCAACTGGGCATGCGCGATCCAGCGGACGCGATCAGGCGGATCAACGAATGGGGCGGGCAGCCGCTGCCGATCACCGCCACCGCGTTTTGCGACGGCGATCTTGCGGTGCGTCTGGAAGGCGCGGAAGCCGCCGTCAATAGTGCAGCGAAAAAACTCGGCGGGGAGATGGTGGGCGATGCCCAGGCCGACGCTTTGTGGGCGGCGTTGCGTGACCAGACCGATCCTTTTTTCGCTGGTGCTGAGCCGCTGTGGCGCCTGTCCGTGCCCTCGACAACGGTGCCACTGGCCTTGCCGGGCAGGCAACTGATCGAATGGGGCGGGGCCCTGCGCTGGCTCAAAAGTGATGCCCCCGCTGAGACCATTCGCAAGCTGGCGCTGCAGGTGGGCGGGCACGCTACCTTGTTCCGCGCTGATGACGTTCTGAAAAACCAGGTCGGCGTGTTCACCCCGCTGGACCCGGTGCTGGCGCGCATCCACAAAAACCTCAAGGCGACGTTCGACCCGCACGGCATTTTCAATCGCGGCCGCATGTACCCGGACCTCTAGGCAAACGATGCAAACCGAACTGGCGGAAAAATACAAGGGAACGCGCGACGGTGAAGAAGCCGAAGCGATTCTGCGCAAGTGCGTGCACTGCGGCTTTTGCACCGCGACCTGCCCGACCTACCAGTTGCTGGGCGACGAACTCGACGGGCCGCGCGGCCGCATCTACCTGATCAAGCAGGTGCTGGAGGGCAAGGCGGCGACGGCCAGGACGCAAACCCACCTGGATCGCTGTCTCACCTGCCGTAATTGCGAGACGACCTGCCCCTCCGGCGTGCAGTACGGGCGGCTTGTCGACATCGGCCGCAAGATTGTCGATGAGCAGGTCGAGCGGCCGCTGGCCGACAAGCTCAAGCGTGCCGCCCTTGCCAAGGGCCTCAACAGTCCCTTGTTTGCGCCCGCCATGGCCCTGGGCCAGGCGCTGCGCTGGGCGGTGCCCGGCGCACTCAAGGCCAAGGTGCCGGAAAAACAGGAAGCTGGCGTGCGACCTGCGGCCACGCAGCAGCGCAAGATGCTGCTGCTCGAAGGCTGCGTGCAGAACGCGATGATGCCCAACATCAATAACGCTGCCGTGCGCGTCCTCGACAAGCTGGGCGTGTCGCTGGTGTCGGCACCGAAGGCCGGTTGTTGCGGGGCGCTCAACTACCACCTCGACTATCAGGAAGCCGGCCTGGACAACATGCGCGCCAACATCGACGCCTGGTGGCCGATGATCGAAGCGAACGAAGTCGAGGCGATTGCGATGACGGCATCGGGCTGTGGCGTGATGGTCAAGGAATACGGCCATCTGCTGGCGCACGATGCGGCCTACGCCGCCAGGGCGCAGCGCGTCTCGGAGATGACGAAGGACCTTTCCGAACTGGCACTGGCCGAAGAAGCGCTGCCAGAGCGGCTCGCAGCGGCACGCTTGCGGAGGGCCGCTGCCACCAATGCTTCCGGCGCGGTGGGTAACAAGATTGCCTTTCATCCACCTTGTACGCTGCAGCATGGCCAGCAGCTGCGCGGCAAGGCCGAGCAGCTCCTCAAGGACGCCGGGTTCGAGCTTACTGCCGTGGCGGAATCGCACCTGTGCTGTGGCTCGGCCGGTGCCTATTCGGTGCTCAACCCCGAGATTGCCGGCCAGTTGAAGGAGCGCAAGCTTGCCAACCTCGAAGCGGGCAAGCCGGACATGATCTGCTCGGCCAACATCGGTTGCCTGACCCACTTGCAAAGTGGCACGAAAACGCCAGTGAAACACTGGGTCGAAGTGATTGACGAGATTCTGGTGGCCTGAAGGGTGGGCGCGGGCGTGTCTGGCATGAACCACTGGGCCGGTTACCCGCTGCCAGCCATGCGCCGCGAGGCGCACTTTGGCGACCGCGTGGTGACCTGTTTCGCTGCGCGGCCGCCCACGGTGCACGCCATGTTTGCTGCCACCGTGGCAACGCATGGTGCACGCGAGGCCATGGTGTTCGAAGGGCGACGCTGGACCTATCGCGAGCTGGACGATACGGCATCGCGTGTCGCCGGCGGGTTTGCCGCGTGCGGTGTGGGGCCGGGCGACCGGGTCGTGTTGTTCCTCGGCAATTTGCCCGAGTTCCTGATTGCGCTCTTTGCGTTGCAACGTCTCGGTGCTGTGGTGGTGCCGGTCAGTGTGCGCGAGCAGGGGCCGGGGCTTGAATACATCCTCAACCAGTGTGGCGCCAAGGCGATCGTGTATGAGGCGGTGCTGAGTGACCGCTTGCCCGCGCCGTCTGCAGCGCCCGATCTGAGCTTGCGCGTGAGTGTGGGTGCCGAGTTTGATGCCCTTTCGCAGTACGAGCCGATGGCCACACCCGCCGCGCCAGACGAAGAGGACACCGCCTTCATCCTCTACACCTCGGGCACCACGGGGAGGCCCAAAGGCGCCATGCTGACGCATTTCAACGTGGTGCATTCGGCGATGCACTTCGAGGCGTGCATGCGGCTCACCTGTGAAGACCGCTCCGCCCTGGCCGTGCCGGCCAGCCATGTGACGGGTGTGGTCGCGGTCATCGCCACCATGGCGCGGATTGGCGGCGCGGTGATCGTGATGCGCGAGTTCAAGGCAGCCGCCTACATCCGCGAGGCAGCGGCCGAACGCGTGACTTACACCGTGCTGGTGCCGGCGATGTACAACCTCATCCTGCTGCAGCCCGAGTTCGGCCAGCATGATCTTTCCCACTGGCGCGTCGGCGGCTATGGTGGAGCGCCAATGCCGGTGAGCACCATCGACACGTTGGCGAAAAAGCTGCCCAGGCTGATCCTGACCAACGCCTATGGCGCGACCGAATCGACGTCACCGTCGACGATCATGCCGGTGGGTGACACACGTGCCCATGCCGACACCGTTGGCGTGACGGTACCGTGTGGCGACATTCGCATCATGGATGATGCCGGCCGCGAAGTGCCGCCGGGTGAAACCGGCGAAATCTGGATTGGCGGGCCGATGATGGTCAAGGGGTACTGGGACAACCCCGCGGCCACCGCGCGCGAGTTCACCGGCGGCTACTGGCACTCCGGCGATCTGGGCTCGAAGGATGCCGATGGCTATGTGCGCATCTTCGACCGCAAGAAGGACATGCTCAATCGCGGCGGCTTCAAGATCTACAGCGTCGAAGTCGAGAACGTGCTGATGGGTCTTGCCGGCGTGGTGGAGGCGGCGATCATCGGTGTGCCGTGCCCGGTGCTGGGCGAGCGTGTGCACGCGTTCGTCCATGCGTCGGCCGGTGCCGCGCTCGAAGCAGAAACCGTGCGCCAGCATTGCGCTGCGCAACTGGCCGACTACAAGGTGCCCGAGACCGTGACCTTTGTCGACACACCGCTGCCGCGCAATGCCAATGGCAAGCTGATGAAGCGGCTGTTGCGCGAGCAGCTGCCCGGCCGCAGCGCCTGACGGTGAGCGTCTGCCGCTGGGGAGGGGGCCAGGGATCGCCCCGGGCATCGAGCCAACAGCCGCTCCCACCAAGGGTTTCCGTGGCATGATGCTGCACCATGGCGATTGATCTCGACCCCGACGTCAGCAGGAAAATCACCAAGTACGCGTTGTTTGCTTACGTGATGATGTTCTTTCTTTCACCGGTGCAGCCGCTGATGGGGTCGACCATGATGGGGCTGGCGGCGATCGTGCCGATCATGCTGGGCCCGAACCCGCTGCGCGTGCTCGGCCTGATGGCTTTCGCGCTGGCTGGCTATTTTTTCTGGCCCGAGTATCAGGAGTCGAAAAAGGTGCCTACCCGGCTGGCCGTGCGGGAAGCACTGATGCTGGCAGAACCGGCCAAAGCGGCGGTGGCGGTGGTGGCAAAGGCCGAGAAGCGTCTGCCGCGAGACGAGGAATTGCCCCCGAAGTTGCCCGAAAACAACAATGCGGCCCTGACGTGGTTGCCGGGGCCGGCGATTCGCGTGGAACTCCGGTTTTCGCCCCTGGCGGGCCAACATGTGCGCTTGGTCCCTGTTTTGTCGGCAGAAAAGCTCTCCTGGCAGTGCGTGAGCGAGACCATCGAGCAAAGCTATCTTCCGGGGCAATGCCGGAATGCCAACAACTTGCGCAAGGCCGGGGTGACGGTACGCTGATTTTCAGACACCGCTGGTCTGGGAATTTGTGCCTTCCATTCCGGAAAATCGTTAAAAATCAATAACTACGTGACCGATATCACGTAATTTCGAGGTTCGTCAGGCGTACAATTTCAGGTAAGGCAGGTAAAGGCTTGGATCACGCCTGCCGTTAACGTAAAACCTGCCGGAATTTCGGCTGCCGGGAGTCCTCCAACAGGAACACCAGCGCCACGCCATGCACCCGCACTTCAAACCGTCCACACTTGCATTTGCGCTCGCTTGCAGCTTTGCGCCGGCGGTGGGGACGCACGTCGCGCACGGCCAGGCGCTGCCGGTCAATCCGGCGGTGACACAGGGCGCG
>CAYUEG010000178.1:0-6072 GCA_964443245.1 uncultured Burkholderiales bacterium
TACGACCGCGTGACCATGATGCAGGAAACCAAGACGACGATCTGCAACGTCGAAAAAGTCGTCTGACCGATCACATAGAAGGAGACAACAAAAATGGCGCGAATGAAATTTTTGTGTGATGCGGAGCGCTGCATCGAGTGCAACGGCTGTGTGACCGCCTGCAAGCAGGAGCATGAAGTGCCGTGGGGTGTGAATCGCCGCCGCGTGGTGACGATCAATGACGGCGTGCCTGGCGAGAAATCGATCTCGGTAGCCTGCATGCATTGCTCGGACGCCCCCTGCATGGCGGTATGTCCGGTGGACTGCTTCTACAAGACCGATGAAGGTGTCGTACTCCACGACAAGGATCTTTGCATCGGTTGTGGCTACTGCTTCTATGCCTGCCCGTTCGGAGCTCCGCAGTTTCCCCAGGCTGGCGCATTCGGCTTGCGCGGCAAGATGGACAAATGCACCTTCTGCGCAGGCGGTCCTGAGAAGGACCATAGTGCGGATGAATGGCAGAAGTATGGCCGCAATCGTCTGGCTGAAGGCAAGTTGCCAGCTTGTGCGGAAATGTGCTCGACCAAGGCGCTGCTCGGTGGCGATGGCGACATCGTTGCCGACATCTACCGGACGCGCGTGCTCAAGCGCGGCGGCAAGGGCGCCGAGGCCTACGGCTGGGGTTCAGCCTATGGTCCGCCGGCCGGTGGTGCTTCTGCGCCTGCCGCTGCTCCCAAATCTTGAGAGGCATCCTGATGACATTGTGGAAACCGTTGGTGGGAGCGGCTGTCAGCCTGGTTGTCTTGACCGGCTGTAGCGAGTCCGTGCAGCAGGTCGGACAAGCGACAACCTACAAGCAGGGCAAGTACCAGGGCAAGCCTGATACCCGTCCTTATGAGGGCGGGCCGACAGCCTACTCGCAGGAGAAGACCTGGCAAGCCGGGGACAAGGTGGCTTGGGAAAAGGCGATCAAGACCCGTCAGCAGGCCCAGAACGAGTACAACCGCGCCGAGTAATCGCGCTTCGAGGAAGAGGTTGGCATGAGGAGACAGACCCGTATCCAGGCGTGGTTGACGGCAGGGGTTTTTGCCTTGTTCACGGCTACTGCAATGGCGCAGGCACCGGCGCAGCCGGCTTCGCCTCCGAAGGGGCAGCAGACTTTTGATTCGGTGCTCAACCCGAATGCGGGTGAACAGGTCAAGCGGCAGCAAGCCCAACCTGGCAACAACGCCCCGGTTTGGCGTGATGTCAGATCCGAGAAACCGCACTACACCACGGATCAGGGCGTGGAGGCGGGGGTGCTGATCCAGTCAGGCGGCGAAACCTGGCGGCAGCGGCGCAACAACCAGCTGATTCCGTTCGGCGGCATGCTGTTCCTTGGCGCGCTCGGCGCCTGCATTCTGTTCTACCTCTGGCGGGGCACGATGAAGCTCAAGGAGCGCCCCACTGGCCGCAAGATGCCGCGCTTTTCGGTCTTTGAACGTACCGTGCACTGGACGGTGGCGATCACATTTTCAGTTCTGGCCATTTCCGGGCTGGTTATGTTGTTCGGCAAATACGTGCTCTTGCCGATCGTGGGGCACACCTTGTTTGCCTGGTTGACGATTCTCCTGAAGAACGTACACAACTTTGTCGGACCGGTGTTTTCCGTGGCCGTGGTGGTGATGTTCTTTACGTTCATCCGGGACAACTGGCCGACCGTGCGCGACGCGCTCTGGTTTGCCAAGGCGGGCGGCCTGTTTTCGGGCGAACATGTGCCCTCCGGCCGCTTCAATGGCGGGGAGAAAGTGTGGTTTTGGGTCGGCGTACTGCTCCTGGGAATGACCGTCAGTGGCAGCGGTCTGGTCCTTAATTTTCCGAATTTTGATCAGGGCCGCGCGGTGATGCAGTTGGCCAATGTGGTACATGTGGTGGCGACCGTTCTGATGATGTCGATGGCGTTGGGCCACATCTACATGGGTACCGTTGGGGTCGAAGGCGCGTTCGATGCGATGAAGACCGGTGAGGTGGATGAAGCCTGGGCGAAGGAGCACCACGAAGACTGGTATCACGAGCAAAAGGGCAAGGGCAGTGCACCCGCATCCGGGGGCGGCGTCCCGGTCGCAGCGCCACAATCAAAAGAGGAGGGGGTATGAAACTGTTGGCAGGTATGGTGGCAGCCGCATTGGTTGCAGGGACCGCATGGGCAAAATTGCCACCACCTCCTCCGGTGGACCCGGTCAAGGCGGAGGAAGCCAAGAAAGCAGCTGCGGAAGCGGCCAAGAAGGGGGCAGAACTGCAGGCGAAGTATGAAGACAAGGCCGCGGCAAACTACGCTGCCAAGGCCAAGGCGGAAGGCAAGCCGTTCAAGCCCTCGCTTGGTCCGGGCGTGCCCCCGCCGCCGGCCGCCGCAGCTGCGCCCGCTGCACCGCCCGTCGCCGCTGCGGCGAAGCCTGCGGCAGCCCCTGTACCCGCCGCAACACCCGCCAAGAAGTAGTGTGCAACGTTCACCTGGACCTCTGATGAATCTTCCCCGTTACCAGACGCTTGTTGCCACCGGCGTGTTTTCACTGATTGTTGCGGGCTGTGCTTCCGCGCCGTCGGGTGGCCCGTCGGCCAAGGCCGAGTTGCAACCCACAAAGGGAAATGTCACCGCGGGAACCGTCACGTTTCAGCAGCGCGGAGGCAAGGTGCTCGTAGCCGGCACGGTGACGGGTCTGAAACCAGGTCAGGAACATGGTTTTCATATTCATGAGAAGGGCGATTGCAGCTCTGGTGATGGCATGAGCACCGGGGGACATTTCAACCCGTTTGGCAAGGGCCATGCCCATCACCAGTCTGCCGATCGCCACGCCGGAGATTTGCCTGCACTGAAGGCGGATAGCGCAGGGCGTGCCACCTTCAGCGTGGAAATGGATGTAATTACCGTCGCCGCAGGACCTGCCAGTGTGGTCGGCAAAGGCCTGATTGTTCATGTGCAGCCGGACGACTACAAGACGCAGCCGACGGGCAATGCCGGGGCGCGTAGCGCCTGTGCGGTCATCACCGCCACCTGACGGAATACGCGGGGAAAGGGGGCGCCGCGAGGCGCCCTTTTTTGTTTCTCTCGTCGTCCCGGGTGTCCCGCACGGTGCGGGGTGAGGCGGTACAATCCTTCCCCAGCACAACATTGTTTGCAGCCATGTCTTACGACTACGAATCCGACCATACCAAGTTCATGCGCAGCCTGTTTGCGAAGTCGCCCCATCTGCCCGCCGACCAGCGCAAGGGGAGGGCAATCTGGTGGGACAAGTCGCTCGATGCGGATGAACAGCGGCGGCTGCAGGAATCCAAGGTTGCGCAGCAGCCGTACGTCTATCAGACCAAGGTATGAGCCTTCCGCAGGTGCCGGAAGTGGAGGTGGAGGCGCCCCGCCTCGACCCTCTGTCCGAGGCGGCAGCGGCAAATGTGCCTGATGGCGAGCATCGGGCACGCCTGTATGGCGAGCCGATGCTGGAAATGCCGCGGGACCTGTACATCCCGCCGGATGCGCTTGAGGTCTTCCTGGAGACCTTTGAAGGCCCGCTGGACTTGCTGCTCTACCTGATTCGCAAGCAGAACTTTGACATCCTCGACATCCCGATGGCAGAGGTGACGCGCCAGTATCTGGGATATGTCGACGAGATCCGCACCCGCAACCTGGAGCTGGCAGCCGAATACCTGCTGATGGCGGCCATGCTGATTGAGATCAAATCGCGCATGCTGTTGCCCATGCGCAAGGCGGATGACACCGGCGAAGTCGAAGATCCCCGGGCAGAACTGGTACGCCGCCTGCTGGAGTATGAGCGCATGAAACAGGCGGCCATCGGCCTGGATGCGCTGCCGCAGTTGGGTCGTGAGTTCTGGCCGGTTCAGGTGGCTCTTGAAGCCACATTCACGGTTGCACTGGCCAAGGTAGAGGCTGCTGACTTGCGTCTGGCCTGGCTGGACGTGGTGCGGCGTGCCAAGTTGACGCAACACCACAAGATCGGCCGGGCCGAGCTGTCGGTACGCGAGCACATGAGCATGGTCTTGCGCCGCCTATCCGGTGAGCGCTTTGTCGAATTTGCCGATCTTTTCGACGGGAACGCCGGCGTTGCCGTCGCGGTGGTGCATTTTCTGGCCTTGCTGGAACTGGCCAAAGAGGGTCTGGTCGACATAACCCAAGCCGAGGCCTACGCACCCATTTACGTCCGGCTTTCGTACACCCCCAGCTGACACTGCCGCTGCCTGTGCGGCCGGCAAGCCAAGCCGCTTGCCGACGCTTCAATGCGGCAACGTGCCTTACGCGACAACCCCTGCGGAATCAGCCAGCGCACGCACCGCTTTGGTGTAGCACGCCATTGGCGGTCGGACGATACCTGCGCCGATCTGTCCGATGCCAGCCTGCTTGTGGGCGATGCCGGTCGTCACCACCGGCCGAATGCCGGTATCGACAATCTTGCGAATATCCATGCCGGTTGGGGCGCCGTCAAACTCGAGGTTGGGTAGAGACAACGCCGGATTCTTGGTGGTGGTGATGTGATACATCAATTTGGAATAGCCGACCGCATCCGCCACCGAGCCGCCGACCAGCAGGGTCAAGGCCGGTGATGCTGCGATCGACATGCCGCCATAACCGGCTGTTTCACAAATGGCAGAATCGCCCAGATCGGGATTGGCATCCTCCTGTTTGAAGCCCGGAAAAAAGAGCCCGACCGGCAAGTCCGATGGCGCCTCAAACCATTGTTTGCCAAGGCCGGAGACGCGAATGGCCGTGGTAGTGCCGTTGCGAGCTGTTGCGGTGACGACGGAACTCAATTCAATGCCGTGCGCGGCATCCATGATGGCCTTGGAGGCCACCATCGACAAGTTGAGGAAGAACTGCGAAGTCCGTGCGATGAAGTCGAGTGTCTCCTTGACATGTGCTTGCGGTGCCTTGGTGCCGGCCAGCGCAGTGGCCATCTGCATGAAGTACAGGGCGGTACCGGCGGCATTGCGCGAGTGCACCTCGTCGCCCATCAGCAACGCCTGTGCCTGCAGCGACTTCAGGTCCACCCCTTCTTTCTCTGCCAGCGTGGCCGCCTTGAGCGTGGGTGCCAGCACGTTTTCGAACCACTTCAGTCGTGTCAGGACGTCCGGGCTGTTGGCTCCAAAACGCAGGCACTTGCCGATGCCTTCGTTCAGATTGGTGTACGCCACGTTGCCGTGGGTCGCGTTGCGCACCACAAATACCGGCATGGACGCTGAAATGATGCCGGTCATCGGGCCGACCGCCTTGAAATCATGGCACTGGGCAAATTTGATCTCGCCGCGCTCCAGCATGGCGCGCGCCTTCTCGGGTGTGTCTGCCCAGCCTTGGTACATCACCGCGCCAATCATGGCGCCGTGCATCGGGCCACACATGTCGGGCCACGCAACCGGCGCGCCGGCATGCAGCAGAATCCGCTCACTCTTCATCTCCGGCCAGATCTCGTCGGCGCGCAGGGCGACGTCGACCAGCATTGGGCGGGCTGCAATCACGCGGGCGCAGGCTTCTTCATTGGCGCGATCGATTCGGGAGCCGATCGCATGCGGATCGGCCGCATCGCCCATCAGTTGCGCCAGTTGCCAGGCGAGTTTGGGATCGGCATCACCGGGTGGCTGCCAGTCGAGGTGAATCGCCGTACCGCCGTTGCCGGTGACACTTTCATTGAAACTTTCGAGGCCGACGTTGACGACTTTCGGGGAGGAAGAGAGCAGGGTGGACATAGGATCAAGGGGGAGTAAAGTCGAGTGTTCCCGTGAGGGAGCCCAGAAAGCCGGTGAGCATATCCCAGCCGGAAGAGTGTCCGATGGCGGTGATGGCGCGGGCATGGGCAGTGGCGTGCGCCAGCAGATCCGAATGCGTTGCCGAAGCGTCGGCCTGAAAAATCGTATTGGCCAGACCGTGGAGCGCATCGTAGGTTTGACCGCTGGCCATGTCCCGAAGTAGGGCGGCGCTGATGGCGTGGGTACGCTGCTCGGCCCGGTTCAAGATGGCAAGACCGGTTGCTTGCCAGCGTCGCGCTTCTGCATCAGCCCCGGCAGCCGAATTCAGGACATGGAGGCCGAATAGCATCCCGCCAACGACGTCGT
>CAYUEG010000179.1:0-6062 GCA_964443245.1 uncultured Burkholderiales bacterium
CTGCTCAAATGCCTGGTCGGCCTGCTGCCGATCAAATCCGGCAGCATCCTGTGGAACGGCAAGGACATCAGCCGGCTTTCGCCCGATGCGCGCGCGCAGCAGGGCATCGCTTACGTGCCACAGGGTCGGGAGATTTTTCCCCGGCTCACGGTGGAAGAAAACCTGCAGATGGGCCTCGCCACCCAGCCGCGCGGGGCGAAGATCCCCGGGCGAATCTTCGAGATGTTCCCTGTGCTGAAGGATATGCTGCACCGCCGTGGCGGCGACTTGTCAGGCGGCCAGCAACAGCAACTGGCCATTGGCCGTGCGCTGGCGATGAACCCCAAACTCCTGATTCTGGATGAACCCACCGAAGGCATCCAGCCTTCGATCATCAA
This sequence comes from uncultured Burkholderiales bacterium, assembly GCA_964443245.1. GTDB lineage: Bacteria > Pseudomonadota > Gammaproteobacteria > Burkholderiales > JAEUOS01 > CANJDH01. The sequence continues at coordinate 378 of CAYUEG010000179.1, forward strand.
GGATATCGAGCGCGCCATCCGCTCACTGGCCGAGAGCGGCGAAATGGCGATCCTCCTCGTGGAGCAGTATTACGATTTCGCCGAATCGCTGGCCGGCCACTATGTGGTGATGTCGCGCGGCGAGGTGGTGAAATCCGGCAAGGGCGCCGACATGGCGCGCGACAACGTCAAGGCTCTCCTGTCGGTCTAGCCAGTCGCTGTTCAGTTCTTGCGGGTTTTCGCAGCCGACGCGGCTGCCGCGCCCGCCATGCGGTTGGCGTAGGCGGCTGCTTCTGCGGCAGCGCTTGCGGCCTGCGTGGCCTCGGCTGAGGCACGCAACGATGCCTCCTCGGCATGATGCGCAGCAGCCTGTGCTGCGGCTGCCGCCGCAGCCGCCGCCGCAGCCGCTGCTTCCGTCGCCGCCTCGGCGGCAGCCTGGGCCGCTTGCGCCGAAGCCTCGGCGGCAGCCACGATGTCATGCACCGCCGATTCTCGCGCCGCATCGGCTGCCAGACGTGCTGCATCGGCCGAGCGATGGGCCGCGTCAGCGGCGCGTTGCGACGCCGTCAGGGTGTGCTCCGTCATGGATTTGAGCGAATCGAGGGCGGCTGAGTAACGGGTATGGACGGTCGCGTAGTAGTTCCGCAGACGCGCCATTTCTTCCTCGATATTCAGCATGCGTTGTTGCAGGCTGGGGTTCTGGTCGGTCATGGTGATCTTTCAGGCACCGGGGCAGCGTGGATCTGCCGGGTTCAAGGGGAGGGCGAAGCGCCGTGCTTGCAGCGCCGCGGTGGCTCGGCAGTGGCGGGTGCGCGAGGGAATGCAGGGGTCATTTCCGGGCCAACCCGGCACGTTCTGCCAGCGTGCTCTTGATGTATTGCAGGTAGCCTGTCAGGTCTTCGGCCCCGTGTCGGGTTGCGCGACATGCGGTCACGACCGTTTCCATCTTGCCCTTCAGCTCGGCCGAGGCCCAGGCCTCCTCCTTGAGGGCGGCAGCGGCTTCGGTTGCAGCCGTACAGGAATGGGCGACCAGCATGTTGAGGTGTCGGCTTTGACCGTCGATGTCGAAGGTCATTTCGTCGAGGATGCGCTTCAACTCGGCAAGTTCGTCGGTCAATCGTTTCTGCGCGGCGCGAAAGCCGCGATGTTCTTCCGTGATGGCATCCAGCGCGGCCTGGAGATTCGCCTTGTCTTGTTCCATGATCCCGCCTTTCGTGTGAGGGAAGGGACGTGCGTGAGGCCCGGGGAGATCAACACGCGGCGAATGACGGATGTTGGAGGCGATGCGGGAGTGTACGCCTGAATGGAAGGGGAAGAATAAAAGGGTGGGTCGCCCGTTGGCGAAACGTGGAGCGAATGCGAAAAGCCTTGGTGGGAGCGGGTTTCAGCCCGGTTCCCCAATACGCGTAATGTCTCGGGCCTCGATGCCGGCGATGCGCACCTGCAGGTCGTTGCGCGGGTCGGTCGTGTCAGGCCCCGGGGTTCCTGCCGGACGCGGGCGGTTCGTTGCGGGTGATCGCGCTGTCCATGTAGGTCATGTAGGCCATGAGGTTGGCGGCAAGGGTATCAGCCCGGCTCGCCAGCTGTTCGACGATCTCGGCCTTGCCTTCAACGGCAGGAATTCCGGCTGCTCGTGCTGCGGTGAGCAAATCGATGGAAGCGCGGAGAGATTGGGAAGCACAATCGGCAAGCAGCCGGGCTTGTGCGCCGACATCCGTGCTCATCTCCGAAAGCGATTTGCGCAGCGCTGCAATTTCCTCATGGAGCTTGGCCTCGGTCTGGCGCAATGCCTGATTCTCACCATGCATGGCAGCCAAGGCCTGTTGAAGCTTGACGTCATCTTCGTTCATGGGGGTATTTCGAATCTGAACCAGCGATGGGGTGGCGACACGCTCACCCGGATACGCTAACTGCATAAATTGATGAAATTGATGAAATTGATCAATTCTTGAATCTTACCCGATTTTTCCGATTCACGCCTCTCAAACCGCAGATGTGATCGGCGGCGCCCGCAGGCAGCGCAGCCGCGCCGCCCGCCAGGCATCTGATGATTCTGATGGCCGGGGAGATGTGGCGGGAAAAGTCTTCAGGTCGCCCAGAGCCGTGGCAACACTGCTGCGCGGCCCGTGAGCGCCGGCCGCAGTACGCGCCAGAGCGCGACAAAGAGTTCCTTGGCTTCCTCGCTGGAGTCGCCGAGGTAGCGTGCCGCCAGCGCCTGCGGCAGGCGGGTGAGGGCGATGCGCGATGCGCCGGCGTGGCCGGCAACCGCTTCCCGTGCCGCCTCCAGCAGGGCCGGCGAAATCTCGCGGCCCGCCGCCAGCAACGTCCCGGCCACACTGCGGCCCGCCAGGCCGATCGGGCTGTGCATCAGGCGGCCCTCTGCCATCAGGTGGCCGCGTTCGTTCCACAGCATGCGCTGGTGGCGGGAGATGGTCAGGCGCTGCCGGTAGCGGCCGTTCCGGAACGTTTCGCCATGCGCTGCCCGGCCGAAGCACAGCACTTCCCAGCCAAGGTACAGGGCATTGTCCTCAAGCACGATGCGCGTGTCGTTGTTGGCCTGCGCGGCGTTGAACACGATCGCTTCCTGCGGCAACCATTCGAGCACGGCATCTGGCGCCAGCTGAATCCGCACGGATTGGGACGCCTGGGTGTCGGCCCTGGCCCGGTACCACTTGGTGGCACCGGGAGTGGTGATCAGGCCGTGTGTCTGCGCCTCCAGGTCGATGCGGATGCCGAGCGTGTCACCGCCGGCAATCCCGCCCGGCGGATGCACGATGATGGCGTGGCACACCGCATCGCCTTCCGGGTACAGCGGCTTCTGGATGCGCAGCGGGCCGACATGGGTACGCTCGCCAAGGACGGTGCGGCCCGGGGTGGGCATGCCGAATCGAAGCACCAGGCTTGCTTCCCAACCGGAGGCCGGCGCGCTGGCAGGGAGAATCATGTGACCTTTCGCGGGGATGGCCGGAGCCATGTCAAAGCGGGCGACAAAGAGAGGACGGGGCGTTGCCGCACGTGGCGGAGGCAAGCAAGGGGTAGGCTAGAATTCGCTCCGCCCTTGGCGCATCTTTTTTACGAAAGCTCTTCATGAAATCCTACGACAGACTGTACATCAACGGTGCCTGGGTGCCTTCCACCTCCGGCAAATCGATTGACGTGATCAACGCCACCACAGAGGCTGTGATCGGCAGCGTTCCCGAGGGCACGCAGGCCGATGCGGCGGCCGCCATTGCTGCTGCCAGGGCCGCCTTTGACTCATGGAGCGAAACGCCCGCCGGCAAGCGCGGCGAGTTCCTGGCCGCGGTTGCCGCCAAGCTGAAAGAGCGCGCCGACGAACTGGCCAAGTCCATCACCGCCGAGGTGGGCGTGCCGTTCAAGCTGTCGCAGCGCGTGATGGTCGGCAATCCGATCCATACCTTCGGCGCCTATGCCAAGCTGGCCGCCGAGTTCGAGTTTGAAAAGACGGTCGGCAATTCGCTGGTGGTGCGTGAACCGATCGGTGTGGTCGGTGCCATCACTCCCTGGAACTTTCCGTTGCACCAGGTCGCGCTCAAGGTCGCCGCGGCACTGGCCGCCGGCTGCACCGTGGTGCTCAAACCTTCCGAAGTGGCGCCGATGACGGCGTTCATGCTGGCCGAGATCATGCACGAAGTAGGCTTGCCCAAGGGCGTGTTCAACCTGGTGTCCGGCTTTGGCCCGGTGGTCGGCGAAGCGCTGGCCACCTCGCCGGATGTGGACATGGTGTCCTTCACCGGCTCCACCCGCGCCGGCAAGCGCGTTTCCGAACTGGCTGCGCAAACCGTCAAGCGCGTCTCGCTGGAGCTGGGCGGCAAGTCGGCGGCGGTGATCCTCGACGATGCGGATCTGGCCACAGCCGTGAAAGCCACCGTGAGTTTCTGTTACCTCAATTCCGGCCAGACCTGTGCTGCCACCACGCGCATGCTGGTGCCGGCTTCCAAATACGACGAAGCCGCGCAGCTGGCCAAGGAAGTGGCGCAAACCTTCACCATTGGCGACCCGATGGGCGATGCGCGCCTTGGCCCGGTGATCTCGGACCTGCAGCGCGCGCGTGTGCGCAGCCTGATCCAGAAGGGCATCGATGAAGGCGCAGAGTTGCTCACCGGCGGGCCGGAGCAGCCCGAGGGCCTGGCCAAGGGCTACTTCGTCAAGCCCACCGTGTTCGGCAAGGTCAAGGAAGGCATGTCGATCGCGCAGGAAGAGGTGTTCGGGCCGGTGCTGTCGATCATGGCGTACAACGACGAAGCCGACGCGATCCGCATTGCCAACAACTCGGTGTACGGGTTGGCCGGCACGGTGTGGTCGAAGGATGAGGCGCGCGCGATGCGGGTTGCGCGCAAGATCCGCACCGGGCAGATCGACATCAACGGTGGCCCCTTCAATGCGGCTGCGCCCTTCGGTGGTTACAAGCAATCCGGCAACGGCCGCGAGGGCGGGGTGTACGGGATGGAAGAGTATCTCGAATACAAGTCGCTGCAGTTGCGGCCGCCTAAGGTACCAGCAGGGGCGGCAGCATGAGCGCCGCAGCGAACGGAGCACCGGTGGTCATCATCACCGGAGCCGCGAGCGGCATCGGTGCCGAGACAGCGCGCAGGATGGCCGCCAAAGGCTGGCGCGTGGTGGTCAATTACCGCACCAGCGTGGACGCCGCCAACAAGGTGGTAGCCGAGTGCAAGGCGCTGGCTGGCGGCAAAGGGGGCGATGCGATCGCCGTCCAGGCCGACGTCTCCGACGACGCAGCCTGCCAAGCCCTGGTGCAAGCCACGCTTGCGGTCTATGGCCGGGTCGACGCGCTGATGAACAATGCCGGCGAAACCAAGGCAGCGCCGGCCCACGATCTGGATGCCTTGAGTGGCGACGACTTCATGCGTCTGTATCGCAACAACGTCGTCTCGGTGTACCAGATGACGCGCGCCGCGGCGGCAGCGCTCAAGGCCAGCGGCAACGGCAGCGTGGTCAACATCGGCTCACGGGCTGGTGTGACCGGTGGCGGTACCTCGACCGCCTATGCGGCCACCAAGGCGGCGGTGCACACGCTCACCAAATCACTGGCCCGGGTGCTCGGGCCGCAGGTACGGGTCAACTGCGTGGCACCGGGCTATGTCGATACGCCCTGGCATCTGAAGGGGCGCGGTGCCGAACACGCGGAGAAGGCCAAGGCCGGCATGATCGCCAAGGCCGCGCTGAAGAAGGTGGTCAGCGCCGAAGAAATGGCGGAGATGTGCGTGCTGATGCTGACCGGTGCCACCGGCATGACGGGCGAGGTCATCTTCATGGATGCCGGGGTGCACCTGGCCTGAGGCCAGGGCGCCATCCGCTGCCCGGCGGCCTCAGCGCAGGATGCGCAAGGCCGGCCGCCGGATCAGGGCTTGATCCCGCCCTTGACGAACACGCGTTTGCCGGTGTCGTGCGCCACCGCCTGGAGTTCTGCGGGTGTGAGCAGCACGGCCGAATCGAAAAAGCGCTGCACCATGTCCTTGTAGGTGCCGGAGGAGGTGCCGATGTCGGACCCCCACATGATGTGATCGGCGCCATACATGTCGACGGCACGACGCAAGACCTTGTCGGCGGGAATGCCGCTTTCGCGGCAGATGTCCAGGTTGATCGAAGTGAACTTGAAATAGATGTTCTTTTCGCCGGCGAGCTTCTCGTAGCGTTCGTCGAGGCCGAAATGCGCGCCTTCATCCA
>CAYUEG010000180.1:0-6057 GCA_964443245.1 uncultured Burkholderiales bacterium
GCCGGTGTCCCCACCCGCAGCCGTACCTGCCGGGGCCAGTAACGCGCGCGCCAGGGCTGCACCGGGTTCGGCATCCATGGCCAGGAAAACGACATCTGCCCCGGCATCGCGAACGGCCTTGGCCGCAGCATCGATGAATTCGGACGCCACATTCACGGGCAGTTCCAGCGCAACGGCTGCGCCCGCGCGCTCAGCCGCCGCACGGAATTCGGCCGCCTGCGATGCGTAACCGCGGTTGCCCTGCATGTGCAACAGCGCCAGTTTCTTGCCGCCACCGGCACTCATGGCTGCACCGGCCAGCGCCTGAATGGTGCGGTAGGGGCTCATGCTCAGGCGAAACGCCCATTTGCCGGTGGCGTTGATGCCCTCCGAGGTGCCGGGCGCGAGCAACGGAAACTTGGCGTGGTTGGCCAGATCGGCAGCCGCTTCGGCATGCATGCTCAGCGTAGGGCCGATCACCAGAATCGCCAGTTCATCGCGCACGAATCGGGCAATCCGCTCGGCCACCTCTTTGGGGGAGCCGGCATCATCGACGGAACGAATCGACAGGCGCACCTCACCGAATTTGCCACTGTCCTCGGCAATCTCCAGTGCCAGTGCGGCACCGTTGCGGATGGAGCGGCCGATCTGCGCATGCGGCCCCTGGCCTGGTGCGGCCACACCGATCACGTATTCGGCCTGCACCTCTCCCGGTGCCGCCGCAAAGGTGGCAAGCGTGGCCACCAGCAAGCCTTTGAGCAAAAACCGATGGCCCGGTTTCATCGCCGCCCCCTCTCCCGTTGCGGACGCCGCGCCAGAAACTCTGCCAGACGTGCCTCAAACTCGCCCAGCGTTTCCAGCGGCAGCACGATGCGATCTCCCCGGGGAATCACGGTGCCGGTGAAGGCGGCATTCAGTGCTGTGAACTGTGCCGGCGGCAAGCCGGAGAGGCGCATGGCCTCGCGCAAGGGCACATCGCTCGCCGTACGAACGCTGCCCAGGTAAGGGCGATTGGGCAGGGGTGGCAAGGTGCCGGCGAAGGCGCCCGGGTTGGCGATGAGGTTCTTAACCGCCTGCAGCTTGGGCACGTAGTCCGCCGTCTCTTCCGGCAGATTCAGGTTGGAATAGGTGATGGGCCGACCCAACGCGCGGTTGCGCTCCACCGCCCGCGCCACGGCTTTTTCGCCCCAGTTGTAGGAAGCCAGTGCCAATTGCCAATCGCCAAACATGCCGTACAGATCCTGCAGGTAATCCAGTGCGGCCTGGGTGGAGGCGAGCACGTCGCGCCGTTCATCCCGCAGGTCATCCAGGCGCAGGCGATAGCGCGTGGCGGTAAAGGACATGAATTGCCACAGCCCGACCGCCTGGGCCGATGACACCGCCTGAGAATCGAAACCGCTTTCGATGAACGGCACCAGCGCCAGCTCGGTCGGCAACTTGCGCTTTTCGATTTCTTCCAGAATGTGGTGCAGGTGGGTATTGGCGCGTTCCAGAATGCGCTGCACCAGCTCCGGCCGCTGCGCATACCAGGCTTGCCGCTGGCGCACCCGTGCGGTGTTCAGCTCCGGCAGGGAAAAGCCCCGGCGCAGCCGCGCATACAAATCGCTCGGCGGCGGCTCCGGCAGTTCCGCGGCCGGCGCGATCGGCTGGCTCACGATGGCCTGGGCGACAGGCGCAGCCCTGGGCTCGAAGCGGCCACTGCGGTCCGGCAGGCGCCACCAGCTCAGTGTTTCGTCCTGCTCTTCGGCACGCTCCTGGCGCGGTGGTGCATCAAAGACAGACGTGACGGTGGCACAGCCCGTCGCAACCAGTGCGATCAGCATGCAACAGGCCAGTTTCACGATGCGCCACACAGCCACCAACGCCTCCCATACCCACTTTGCCGCTTTGGCTCCGCGTACCGCCTCGTCACTGGCGCGGGCCCGATTCAGTGCCACCTTCCGGCAAGGGGCCGTAGCGCCGACCGGAAGGGACGGCGAGTGTACCGGAAATGAAATTGCCGACGCACAGCGTCTGGCACGTGCCGCAGTACCCGCCGTGGCACGGCCGGTGCCACATGGGATAATGACCCCATGCACCTCGCAGAAAATGAACGATTGACCGGAAACCGTTGGTGGACAAGGGTTTCCAAGGCAGGAACAGATTCTTTTGGCACAGCCGGACAAGCCGCCAGGATGGCCTTTTCGACGGCATCGCTGGTCTGCGCTTTGCTATCGGCCACGCCTCTCGCAGCACAAACGACCAGCCCGGACGCAGAGCCGGCAGCCGGCTTGCCGCCGATGGTGGCCAACGCGCTGCGCGCGGCCAAACTGCCGGCCTCCGCGGTAGCCATCTACGTGCAGGAAGTCGGACAGGACCGGCCACGCGTTTCGATGAATGGCGAGGTGCCCTTGAACCCGGCTTCGGTGATGAAACTCATCACCACCTATGCCGGCCTGGAACTGCTCGGGCCCAGCTTTACCTGGCGCACCGCTTTCTACACGGCCGCCCCCTTGCGTGGCGATGTGCTCGAAGGCGACCTCATCATCAAGGGCGCCGGCGACCCCAAGCTCACCCAGGAGCAGCTGTGGCTGGCACTCAAGGCCGTGCGCGCACGCGGCGTGCGCGAGATCCGCGGCAACCTGGTGCTGGACCGCTCCGCCTTTGACAGCGAGAGCTACGACGCCGCCAAATTTGATGGTGATCCGCAGCGCGCCTACAACGCCGGCCCGGACGCACTCCTGATCAACTTCAAATCACTGGCCCTGACCTTTGCGCCAGACGAAGCGGCAGGTACCGTGAATGTCTCGGTCGAGCCACGCGGCCTGCCGGTACGCTCTGCCGTGCGCCTCGCGCCCGGCCCGTGTGCCGAGTTTCGCGCCTATCCGGTCAAGGCCAAGGTGGACACCACCGGTATCCACCTGACGGGCACCTATTCACCCGCGTGCGGCGCCCGCACCTGGTGGCTGCATCCGCACGAGCTCAACCACGTGCAGTACGCGGCCGCGGTGCTGCGGCAACTCTGGGCCGATACGGGTGGCAGCCTGGCTGGCGAGGTGCGCGATGGGCCGGTGCCGCCTGGCGCCAGATTGCTCTACGAAGCCGAATCGACCAGCCTGGCCGAGGTGGTACGCGACATCAACAAATTCTCCAACAACGTGATGGCGCGCCAGCTCTTCCTCACTCTGAGCGCCGAAACCCTGCGCCTGGCTGGACAAAGCGAGCGCTCGGCCCGCGCCATCCGCACCTGGCTTCTGGACAAGAAGATCGGCGGCGAGGAAGTCGTCATGGAAAACGGTTCCGGCCTGTCGCGGATCGAGCGCGCCTCCGCCGCCACGCTCGGGCGCATGCTGGTGGCGGCGTTTCGCAGCCCGGTCATGCCGGAGTTCATGTCGTCCATGCCGCTGGTGGCCTACGACGGCACCATGCGCCGGCGCATGCGGTCGCGCGACATCGCCGGCCAGGCCCACATCAAGACCGGCTCGCTCAACGACGTGCGTTCCATCGGCGGCTACGTGCTGGCCGCCTCGGGCAAACGTTACGCGGTGGTCCTGCTGGTCAATCACCCCCAGGCCGGCGCCTCGCAGGGCCTGCAGGATGCCCTGCTGCAATGGGTACACGCCGCCGGATAGTGATCAGGATCACAGCGTGCCCCACCGCTTGTCGGCGCGCCGCATCCGTTGCGGCCGAAAGGCCGTAAAAGGGCTTGAACTGGCCGGCAGCTTCTGGCAACCTGAAGGCATAAGAACAATTCGTCCCCGATTTTGCTCCCGACCAACGTGGCAGCCCTGATGAAAACGGCAGCGCGCTTGCGCCCTTCGTGGCTTCTTGCGCTCTTGTTGCTGCCTGTCTTCGTCCTGGCCACACCACCGGTCCAGGCCGCCACGGCCAGCACCGCATCCTTGCCGGAGGGCAGGGTATCCATGGCCGACCTGGTGCGTGACGGCCGCAAGGTGATCGGCACCTCCACCGCCCATTTCGAGGATGCACAGGGCAAACTGACGTTCGACGAGATCCGCAGCCAGACCTTTTCGGGGCAGTTCAGGCCCATCAAGGATGCCCAGCCGAACTTCGGGTACAGCAACTCTGCCCATTGGCTGCGCTTCACCGTGGAGGGACACTCCGGCCCGGCCAGGCTGCTGCTTGAAGTCGCCTTGCCGAGTCTGGATTCGGTGCAATTGTTCTCACCTGCAGGAACCGGGTTCGAGCGCCAGACAGCCGGCGACCTGATGCCCTGGCACGCGCGCCTGCTCAAGCATCGCAACCATGTGTTTGCCTTGCCGCTTGGCGAGCCGGGTGAAGTCGCGGGCGCTGCAGGGAGCGCACAGGCCGCCACTGGCGGCACCACCCGGACGTTCTACATACGCGTGCAGAGCCAGAGCGTGGTCACCGTGCCGATGACGCTCTGGACCCCCGAGGCGTTCGCGGAACATGAACGGCAGGCACAGTTTGTGTACGGCCTGTTCTATGGCCTGATCGCAGCGATGTTCATCTACAACATCGCCCTGCTGCTGGCCATGCGCGACCTGACCTTCCTGTTTTACGTCGCCTACGTCGGCTCGTTCGGCATGGCGCTCCTGACCTTTGATGGTCTGGGCTTCGAGTACCTTTGGCCCGACAGCGTGTGGTGGGCCAACCACGCCCTGGCAACGGCATTTTCATTGTCGATGGCGTTTGCCAGCCTGTTTGCGCGGCGCTTCCTGGAAACGCGCACGCATGCCCCTCTGTTCGACAGCCTGTGGCTGGGCCTGAGTACCGTCGGATTCGGCCTGGCGTTTTGCGCGGCCACCGGGCTCATCCTGGACTATGGCGAGATCATGCGCTCGCTCTCGATTCTCGGCGCCGTGTCCGCCGCGACTTCGCTCATTGTCGGGTCCCAATTGATGCTGCGTGGCTACCGCCCGGCGCGCTTTTTCCTCCTGGCGTGGTCTACCCTGCTGGTATTCATCGTGCTGGCCGCCTTGCGCAACTTTGCCGTGCTGCCGACCAACTTCATCACCATGCACGGGCTGCATGTCGGCTTCACCTTTGATGTGCTGCTGCTGTCATTTGCCCTGGGAGACCGGATCAACCTGCTGCGGCGGGACAAGCTCTCGGCCCAGACCGCGTTGCTCCACGCTGCCCAGGAGCATGAGCGGCAACTGGAATCGCGCGTCAGTGCCCGCACGGCCGAACTGGACGACGCCAACCGCAAGCTGCGCGTGGAAGCATTTGAGCGCGAAGCCTTGTTGCAGAAACTCTCGGAAAGCGAGACCCGCATGCGGCATCTGGCGCAGCACGACGCGCTGACCGGTCTGCCCAACCGCTTGTCCTTGCAGGAGCGTTTTTCGCTCGCCATGCAGTATGCCAAGCGCAACAAGCACAAGGTCGCGGTGATGCTGGTAGACCTCGACCGCTTCAAGGAACTCAATGATTCGCGCGGCCATGCGGCCGGTGACGAGGCTTTGATCTCGCTGGCGGGGCGCTTGCGCACGACGGTGCGCGGCTCGGACACGGTAGCGCGCCTGGGCGGTGATGAGTTTGTCGTCCTGGCAGCCGACCTGGATCATCGCGATGCTGTCCGCCCGGTGATCGACAAGATCGGCGACATCATCGGCATTCCGATTTCAGCCGGTGGCGGCGCCTGGACGCTTTCGGCCAGCATCGGCGTGGCGTTTTACCCGGACGACGGTACCAGCCTGGAAGACCTGCTCAAGCTGGCGGATGCCGCGATGTACACCGACAAGGCCGAACGCAAGCGCCGCGGCGTCCATACCCCGGAACGCACCAGCTAGAACGCGCCGTGCCGCCCCGCCCCGGCGGCGAAGCGGGCGGCACCGGCTACGGTTTCACCACTGCGGATGGTGGCCAGGCCGTGCCGAAATTCGGCAGCCAGTGCCTCTGCCTGGCTCGAACCAAACTGCTCATAAGCGCTCATTCTGTCCGAGCGCATGCACCCCTGCGGAAACCCGGTCAGGCTGCGCGCCAGTTGTTCCGCTGCGGTACGTGCGGTGCCGTGCGGCACCACGCGATTGGCCAAGCCCATCTGCAACGCCTCTTGCGCACCCACCGGCCGGCCGGTCAGGATCAGATCGAGCGCCCGGCTCATGCCGATCAGGC
>CAYUEG010000181.1:0-5907 GCA_964443245.1 uncultured Burkholderiales bacterium
GGTCGCGCCAGTTGACACGATGCTTTTCGGAAACCGGCGGGTCGAACGGGTGATGCGGATCAGGGAAGCTGACCCATAAGAACCAGTCATCTTCACGGCCGAGCGAACGCAGCCAGCCGATGGACTGATCGGCCACCCAGTCGGTGTGGTAGAACTCGCGGGGACAGTCGTTGAAGTGCACCTGGATCGCGTTGGTATCGCCGCCCTTGCGGTTGTTCGGGCCGCCCTTGGGTCCGACCGGCGGGTAGAAGGAATCGACGTATTGCCCGCCGTTGTCGGCCAGCCAGCGGTTGTAGTGCATGGTGCAGCGGTAGGGAATGCCGCTGTGCGCTGCCAGCGACAGGTAATCGAAACCGCGATACGGGCCGTGATCGCCACGCAACGCGGCGGAGGCCTCCCAGCTTGAATGGTCGGTCATCGGCTGCCAGTGGGCCTTGCCAATCAGCGCCGTACGGTAGTTTCCTTTCTCGCGCAGATAGCGCGCAATGCAGGGATCCTCCTCGGGAAGGGAGTAGCCGTTGCGGTAGACACCATGAGTGGCCACATGCTGGCCGGTAATGATGCTTGAGCGCGCCGGCATGCAGGTGACGTTCTGGTTGTAGGCGCGGCCATAGCGGATACCGCTGGCCGCGAGGCCGTCGAGATGGCGCGTGCGCGCAATCTGTCCGCCGTAACAACCGAGGGCGTCGTAGCGCTGCTCGTCCGCCGTTACAAACAGTATCTTTCGTCCCATGGATCTTCTCGCCGGTTGCGTTATGCGGGAAATTCGATGCGTTGCGTCGTCTGGGCATCAAACCAGTGGCGATGCGCCTGAGGGAGGGTCAGCGACACGACATCGTCATAGCCGGCACGCTGGTCTTTCGGCGCCCGCACCGTCAGGAGACTGCCGGCGACCTTGAAGGAGAGCAGGCGGCTGTCACCCAGGAGTTCCGAGGCATAGACCGGCAGGCGCAGATCGCCGGGGCCCTCCACAACCTGCATGTCTTCCGGGCGGATACCAAGCACGCACGGCCCGTGCAGTGCGGCCGGTGCACCGCCAACCCGTTGTTCCCCTACCTGAAACATGCCGTCTTGCACGCGGCCTTCGATCAGGTTCATCGGCGGCGCGCCGATGAACCCGGCCACATAGGTACTCGCCGGCCGGTTGTAGACCTCTTCCGGCGTACCCACCTGCTCGATGCGGCCTTCGCGCATCACCACGATGCGGTGCGCGAGGGTCATGGCTTCAACCTGATCGTGCGTCACATACACCATCGTGACCCCCAGCTCATGGGCCAGGTGCTTGATCTCGGTGCGCATGGTCAGGCGCAGTTTGGCATCGAGGTTGGACAGCGGCTCGTCCATCAGGAACACCTTGGGTGTACGAACAATGGCACGCGCCAGCGCGACACGCTGACGCTGGCCGCCGGAGAGCTCGCGCGGCTTGCGGCCCAACAGGGCGCCCAGTTCCACACGCTCCGCTGCGCGGGCGATGCGGGCGGCGCGCTCGGCAACAGGCACGTTGCGCACCTTGAGCGGGTAGGCAATGTTCTCTTCCACCGACAAGTGGGGATACAGGCCGTAGTTCTGGAACACCATCGCCACATCCCGATCCTGCGGCCGCACAGCGTTGACGCGCACACCGTCGAACAGGATGTCGCCCGCGGTTGCATCCTCCAGACCGGCGATCATGCGCATGGTGGTGGTCTTGCCGCAGCCGGAGGGGCCCAGCAGCACCAGAAACTCGCGGTCCGCCACTTCGAGGTCCATCGGGTGGACGCCGACCACATGGCCCCAGCGTTTTTCCAGACCGCGCAGGGTAATGGTGGTCATCGTACGGCTCCCGAGGTCAGGCTGTTGATGAAGTGCTTCTGGAAGACCAGCGAGAGCAGGAACATCGGCAAGGTGATCATGACCCCGGCTGCGGCCATCAGCTCCCACAGATCGCCGCGCTCGGTATGGAAGCCGATCAGCCCGACCGGCAGGGTCAGCGCCTTTTGCTTGGTCAGAATCAGGGCGAACAGGAATTCGTTCCAGGTCAGCGTGAAGCAGAACAGCGCCGCGGTGATCAGACCGGGCAGGGCCGCCGGCACCACGATCTCGCGCAAGGCCCTCAGGCGGGACGCGCCGTCGATCACAGCCGATTCCTCCATCTCGATCGGCACGGCGTCAATGAAGCCCTTGATCATCCATACCGCGTAAGGCAGCACGATCGACAGGTTCACCAGGACAAGGCCCGCATGGCTGTCCAGCAGATCCAGTTCGCGGAACATCAGGTAGTAGGGCAATACCACGATCGCCGCCGGCACGAACTGGGTAGCAATGATGAGAACGAACAGCAGGCGCTTGCCGGGAAACTGAAAACGCGAGAACCCGTAGGCGGCCATGGTGCCAACAGGGATGGCCACCAGCACCGTGACCACGGCGACCACGATGCTGTTGAGCAGCTTTTCGCCCAGGTTCCAGGGGTGCTCGAACACGGTGCGGAAGTTGTCCAGCGTCGGCGTAAAGGCGAGCGCCAGGGCGTAGACGTCACGCGGCTCCTTGATGGAGGTCAGCGCGATCCAGGCAATCGGGAAGACCACCGCGAGGATGACGCCCCAGGCGATCAAGGCGGCCGCAAAACTTGCGGGGCCGGTGCGCGGGCTAGTCATGCCCGGCTCCCTGCGCAGCGCTCCCGCTGCCACGCTCCGAGGCGAACATCAGGCGCACATAGAAGCCGGCCAGCACCATCAGCACGGCCGTGAGCAGGTAGGCCGCCGCCGCGGCATAGCCCATGTCGTAGAACTGGAAGCCGGTGGTGTAGATCTGGTAGGCCAGCGTTTGCGTGGACGCGCCTGGACCGCCACGTGTCAGGGTGTAGACCATGTCGAAGGTCTTGAGCGCAAAGACGGTCTTGAGCACCAGCACGACCGCGATCACCGGCTTCATCTGCGGCAGCACAATGGTGAAGAAGGCCCGCCATGCCGAGGCACCGTCCACCCGCGCGGCTTCAATCGAATCCTTAGGCACCGATGCCAGGCCTCCCAGCAGGACCAGTGCCATGTAGGGCGCCCAATGCCACACATCGGCCATGACCAAAGCCACCATGGCCCAGCCGCTATCGGACAACCATACCGTATCTTTCAGCGCCGGCACGACGCCGGCCACCATGCTGTGCAGCACCCCATATTCCGGGTTGAGCATGAAGCGGAACGACACCCCGATCAGCGCAGGACTCATGACGAAGGGAATGATCAGGAGCGTGCGGGTGATCGAGTACAGCCTGCCGGCGCGCTGCAGGACAACGGCAATGATCATCGCCACCAGAAGCGTGACGCAGACATTGGCCACGACGAACTTCAGTGTCACCAGCGCACTGGCGAGGAACTCCGGATCATCCGTGAGCAGAAGCTTGTAGTTCTCCCAGCCCACGAAAGGGCCGGGCTCGGGCGATTTGGCCAGGCGCCAGTCGCGAAAGCTCACCAGCAGCGAATAGCCGAGCGGGTACAGGGCCATCAACAGCGTGATGGCCAGGGACGGCACCAGCAACAGGAGCACCAGACGGCGATCGTGCATCAGTGCTCCGGTGCCGGGGCTCTTGGCGGTGCGGGCTCAGGCGCGCCGCATCAGCTTGCGCACACGGCCCGCTGCGTCATCCAGCGCACCCTTGACCTGCCCCTTGCCGCTCGCCAGCTCGGACATGGTGGTCTCCAGAATGTCCGAAATCTGTGGCCATTCGGCGATCAGCGGCACGCCGCGTGCGCCCTGCAGGCCCAGCGCGCCAAAGCGATGCAGTCCGTTGCTGACCGCATTGACGTCACGGTCAATCAGATTGGCACGCTGGACAGCCACGATTTCGTTCTTGGATGGATCCACCAGCAGCGAGCGTTCGATCTTCGGCTGTGTCAGCCAGGCCAGGAATTCCATGCCCGCGTCGTGTTTCTTGGAGAACTTGTTCAAGCCATAGAACCAGGTGTTGGTATAGGTCGTCGAGTTCGCTCCCGGATACGACGGCAATGGCGCAAAGGCAACCTGGTCACCGCTGATCTTGGCATCCTTGCCACGCAACTGCTGCAGGCGCCACCACCATACCGGGATCATCGCGCTGCGGCCCTGGGCCACCGAGATGGTGGCGTCGTTCTCGTCGAAGGCGACTGAACCGGCCGGGGTGACCTTGTGCTTCAACATCAGATCCAGATAGTCCTGTGTTGCCTCCACGCCGGCTGCCGAGTTGAAGGTGGGCATGCCCTTGGCATCCAGAATATCCGCGCCCTTGCCCCACAGAAAGTTGTACCAGATCATCAGGTTCTGGCCGGCGTTCTTCTTGTAATACATGGCGATGCCGGCCATGTCGGTTCTGGACTGGATCACTTTGGAGGTTTCCACCACTTGCTGCCAGGTAGCGGGTACCTTGAGGCCCAGCTGATCGAAGATGTCACGGCGGTAGAACAGCAGTTGGACATGCCCGCGAATCGGCAAGCCGAGCACGTTGGCTCCACTCTTGGCCGCCCGCAGGTGGGCGGCCGGATAACGGTCTTCCATGTCGATTTTCTTGGCGGCCAGACGATCATTGATCGGCTGGATCAGGCCGGTGAGCGAGGGACCCCATACGTCCATGACCGAGACGATGTCGTAGGAACCGCTCTTGGCCACCATTTCGGCGGTGAGTTTGTCGCGCGTATTGGCGAACGGCACGTAGTCGTACTTGACCTTGATGCCGGTGAGTTGCTCGAACTCCGGGAGGAGCGCCTCATGCCCCTTGAACTGCGGCGCCACCACCGTCAACACACTCAAGGTGGTGCCCGCATAGGGTTTGCCTGGCTTGAGCTCCTGGGCGAACAAGCGGGATTGCAGCCCTGTTCCGGCCGCAACACCGGCCCCCCATTTGATCAGCGAACGGCGTGAAATAGTCATGTTGTCTCCTCCTTTGCGGATGTGGTGGCCGGGTAGCTTAGCGGCTTTTGCATACGTATGCAAGCCAGGCGTCCAGCCTGTGATTCTCGTTTCCCGATGGGCAAGGATAGACCCTCTGGCGCCTTACTTGATCCTGACGAGAGACTGCTAAAGTAATGCCCGCACAAGAGATTCACGGCGACATTCACAGCAACATCCACAACGAGAGAGAGACATCATGGCAAAAGCAGCCCCGGCCAAAAAAGCGGCCACATCCCCTGCACGCAAGAAGATGACGCCCGCCAGGCTGCGTTCGCGTGCCTGGTTCAACAACCCCGACAATGCCGACATGACGGCGCTCTACCTCGAGCGCACCATGAACTACGGCCTCTCGTTCGACGAGCTGCAATCGGGCCGCCCGATCATCGGCCTGGCCCAATCCGGCTCGGACATCTCGCCGTGCAACCGCCATCACATCGTGCTCGCCGAGCGCGTGCGTGAAGGTGTGCGCGATGCCGGCGGCGTGGTGATCGAATTCCCGATCCACCCGATCCAGGAAACCTGCAAACGCCCGACTGCCGCGCTCGACCGCAACCTGCAATACCTCTCGCTGGTCGAGATGCTCTATGGCTACCCGATCGACGGCGTGGTGCTCACCACCGGCTGCGACAAGACCACGCCGGCGCAGATCATGGCGGCGGCCACGGTCGACATTCCCGCGATTGCCCTCAATTCCGGCCCGATGCTGAATGGCTGGCACGAAGGCGAGCGCACCGGCTCGGGCACCATTGTGTGGAAAGCGCGCGAGCTGATGGCCGCCGGCAAGATCGACTACGAAGGCTTCCTGAAACTGGTGGCCTCGTCGGCCCCGTCAACCGGCCACTGCAACACCATGGGCACGGCCTCGACCATGAATGCACTGGCCGAAGCGATGGGCATGACGCTGCCGGGTGCGGCCGCCATTCCCGCGCCATATCGTGACCGCCAGGAAATGGCCTACATGACCGGCAAGCGCATCGTCGAGATGGTGTGGGAAGACCTGAAGCCTTCCGA
>CAYUEG010000182.1:0-5903 GCA_964443245.1 uncultured Burkholderiales bacterium
GAGATCGGCCGCTGCGACCACCAGATCCGCTACATCATCTCCAACGCCATCCACCTGGGCGAGATGGCCTCCTCGCTGCATCCGGACCTGCAGGACGAATGGATTCCGCGCATTGCCAATGGCGAAATGATGTCGCTCGCCTTTACCGAGCCGCGCGGCGGTGCCGATGCCGGCAACATCACCACCAAGGCCGAGAAGGATGGCGACTACTGGGTGATCAACGGCGAGAAGACCAGCATCACCTTTACCGGCGTCTCCAAGGTGGTGTTCGTCTCGGCGCGCACCGGCAAGCCCGGCCCGCGCGGCCTCTCCTTCTTCCTCGTGCCGACGGATACCCCCGGCCTGTCCACCACCAATTTCGACCGCATGGGCCAGCGGCTCGATCGTGGCGGCAGCATGTTCTTTGACAACGTGCGGATTCCGGCGCGCAACATGGTCGGCAAGGAAAACGAAGGCTTCATCTGGGCCATGACCATCATCGGCTACAACCGCAACTTCGTGCCGCTGGCCTGCATCGGCGCGGCGCAGAAGTCGCTCGAAGAAACCATGGAGTACCTGAAGCAGCGCCAGATCATGGGGCGCTCGGCTTCCAAATGGCAGGGTGTGGCCAACGAGCTTGCCACCGAAGCCACCAAGCTGGAAGCCGCGCGCATGCTGTGCTATCGCGCCTTGTCGTTGAAAGACAAGGGCCTGCGCCACGATGCCGAATCGTCGATGGCCAAGTGGTTCGGCGTCAAGACGGCGAACGAGGCGCTCTACACCTGCATGCGCCTGAACGGCCACTATGGCTGGGCCAAGGATCTGCCGCACGAACAGCGCCTGCGCGATTGCCTCGGCATGGAATCGGCAGACGGCCCGCGTGAGGTGCATCTGGGCATCATCGCGCGTGACCTGCTGGGCAAGGAGTTCGCGCCGTTCTGACCAAACCTGGCCACGCGTGTGGTCGGCGACAACCATCATCGGGAGGGTTCGCATGAAGCGGGTTCGCAGTGCATTGGCAGCAGGGTTGGTGGCGAGTATCGCCATGGCCCTCACGGCAGGCAACGTGCTGGCGCAGGCCTACCCCAGCAAGCCGGTGAAGATCATCGTGCCGTTTCCGCCGGGGCAGGGTACCGATGTGGCCACCCGCTTTCTGGCCGAGCGGCTCACCCGCGCGCTGGGCCACAACTTCCTGATCGAGAACCGCCCCGGTGCCGCTGCCAGCCTGGGCACCGAGGCGCTCGCCAAGGCCAATCCGGACGGCTATACCCTCGGCATCGGCACTTCCGGCACGCACACCATGAACCCCGGATTGCTGCCCAACCTGGGGTATGACCCGGACAAGGATTTCGAGCCCATCATTCTCACCGGCATGCTGCCCCTGATGCTGGCCGCCGCGCCGGCCTTTCCCGCCAATTCGGTGCAGGAAGTGATTGCGCTGGCCAAAGCCAGGCCGGACACGATCAATGTGGCCCTGCCTGCGGCACCGCAGCGCATTGCCTTCGAATTGTTCCGCCAGCAGGCTGGAGCGCCCCTGTTCGGTGTGCCCTACAAGGGCTCGGCCACCGCCCTGCCGGAAGTCATGAGCGGCCAGGTGCCGTTGATCATCGACAGCATTACCGCCCTGCGCGCGCAGGTCAATGCCGGCAAGCTCAAGGCGATCGCGGTGACCTCGCCCAGCAGCAGCGAATTGATGCCTGGCGTGAAATCGGTGGCGGAGCAGGGTTTGCCGGGGTTCGAGCTGACCGCCTGGAACGCCTTCTTCGCGCCCAAAGGCACACCGCAGGCCATCGTGATGCTGCTCAACGCGGAGGTGCGCAAGATTCTCGCCGAGCCTGAAACGCGCCAGCGCCTGATGGCACTCGGCATCGAAGTCGCGGGCGGCTCGCCGCAGGAACTGGCCGAGCGCGTGCGCAACGAGCGCGAGAAGTGGAGCCGCATCATCCGTGCGGCCAAGATCACGGCAGATTGAACGCCTTATCATGCCGGCGCACGGGCCATGCCCGGTGCAAGCCGTGCCTTAGCCTACTGAAAGAAGCACCATGAAACTACAGGGTATCCGCGTCATCGACCTCTCGCGCTTTCTGCCCGGGCCGATGCTGACGCAATTCATGGCCGACCACGGCGCCGAAGTGATCAAGATCGAATCGGTGGACGAAGGCGAGCCCACCCGCAGCATCGGCGAGATGCGGGACGAGATCAGCGTGTTCTTTGCCAACACCAGCCGCGGCAAGAAAAGCCTGGCGCTGGATCTGAAGCATCCGGAAGGCGTGGAAGCCCTGCTGCGCCTGGCCGAAACGGCGGACGTATTCATCGAAGCCTTTCGCCCCGGCGTGATGGACCGCCTCGGCATCGGCTACCGACAGGTGTCGGCACGTGCGCCGCAGATCGTCTACGCCTCGATTTGCGCCTTCGGGCAAACCGGCCCCTACCGCGATCTGGCCAGCCATGATCTGGCCATCGAAGCCATGTCCGGCGTGCTCTCGATCACCCGCAGCCGTGATGGCGCGCCCGCGATCCCCGGCATGCCGGCCGCGGACATGCTCGCTTCGCTGGCCGGTTTGTCCGGCGTGCTGATGGCGCTGCTCCGCCGCAAGGAAACCGGGCGGGGCGACTATCTCGATCTTGCCATGGCCGATGCGCTGCTCTCGTGCATCCCCAACAACCTGGGCAGCGCCATGGCCGAGCGCAAGCAGCCGGATCTATCCTCTGCGCGTTCGCTCGGCGGCAATGCGCTCTATGCCTTGTACCAAACCAAAGAGGGGGAATGGATCGCGCTCGGCGGGCAGGAAATGAAATTCGCCGTCAACCTGCTCACCGCGCTGGGCCGACCCGATTTGATCGAGCTGTGCAAGCTGCCGCCCGGCCGCGGGCAGGATCCGGTGCGTGCCTTCCTCACCGAGGCGTTTCGCACCCGCACCCGCCCCGAATGGACCGCCTTCTTCAAGGGCATGGACGTACCGTTTGCGCCGGTGCAGACCTTGCCCGAAGTGTTGGACGACCCGCATTTCCGGGCGCGCGGCATGGTCGTCACCGATGCACGCGGCTGGGACCACATCGGCAACCCGATCCGCTTTGCTGACGAGGTGGCACAGCCGGACTTCGATTCCCCGGCCCTGGGGGAACACTCACGCGCGATTCTTCAGGAACTGCACTACACCGAGGCCGACATCGCGAGGCTGGCGGCGGCCGGCACGGTCAAGGAAGCGAACGCGGCGGAGCGCGCGCGTTACAACCGCTTGTCTACAGCGCCAGAAAATCGCTGATGCGCTGCAATTCCTCGTCGAACGCCTGACGAAACGCGGCGCCGGCCGGGCGCTTGCCAACAAAGCCCGGGTCCACCGCGAGGCGCCCTGCGCGCACGGCCAGGTTGCACCAGCCGATCACCTCTTCGCCCCACAGCATGGGCAGCGCGTAATGCCCCATGGTGCGCTTCGCCGCCGGGGTATACGCCTCGAAGCGGTAGCGCCAGCCCCAGAACACCTCGAAGCGGCGTCGATCCCACACCACCGGATCAAATGGCGCCAGGAGGCGCAGCATCCCTTCCTGCGCGCGCCAGCGGGTGGAGGTGGGGCTTTCATCGCGGGGCCAATACCAGTCGACCCCCTCTAGCGCTGCATGCCCCAGGCGGGCTTTGGCATGCGCCAGCGCGCGGTGGCGATCAGCCTCCCACTGCGGGGCGGCGGCACGCAACGCGCTGACCAGCTGCCGCAGGGTCGGTGCCGGCAGCGGCGCATAGGTGGCCACGATCAGATCCACCAGCGCATCCATGCGCGCCTGGCAGGCGGCGCGGTCGCCATGTGCCGGCCACGGTTCGCGCGCGGCGTAAACGCGTGTACCGGCCTCCCGCCGCGCCACGCGCAACAGCCCGCGATAGTGCATGCCGTCCAGCATTTCCGTGCTCGCGTTTGACGAGCCGCCAAACCAGTTGCGCACCTTGCCGTGCTGAAAGTGCGCGTCCACCTCGCGCGGGTGCACCGCACCCCGTTCGCGCACAAAGGCCAGCACGGCCTCGGCCTGCGTGCGGCGCGCCTTGCTCCATGTCGCACTTGTCTTGGGCGCGGTGCGTGGATGCATCAGCGCATGATGGTGGTGGCCCAGAAACCCGTAGTTGACAAAGAAATCCTCCTCGATCGGCAGCGCCGGGTAGTGCCGCTCCAGATCGCCGGCCCGGTAACCGCGTACCCGGTGGCGCAGGGTCAGATCCTGCGCGCGCGCCGGGGCGCGCAGCGGGTCGGCCTGCACAAAGCCCATTTTGGGCAACGCCTGCCTGAGCGTGGTGGGCTTGAAGAGGCTGCGGGCCAGCGCGTAGCGGCGCAGCTGGTGAAGGGTGGGCGGCATGGGGCGTGCGTTGGCTGGGGTGGGTCAAGGAGCGGGCGCGCGCGTTCTGTGCACCAGGTGCCGCATCGCCCACAGCCCGAACAGTGGCCCCGGCAGGAGCAGCAGGAACGCATACTGTACGGTGAGGATGGGCACGACCGCATTGAACAACTCGATGCTCGGAATGGTGATCGCAAAGCCGATGCAGTTGGCGATGGTCAGCGCCGAGCCCACCCGCCCCGGCGGCGCATTGGCGGCATTGAGGGCCGAGAATTGCGGCGAATCGCCGACCACGGCCACGCCCCACAGCAGCAGAAACACGAGGAACACCGGGGCCGGCGCGGCGAACAGCAGGGGCGATGCGAGGCAGCACAGGCCCGAGGTGCCCAGCTGGGCCAATGCCACGCGCGCGCTGCCGATGCGCAGGGAAACCAGCCCGCCCACGGCACAGCCCACGAAGCCGGCCGCGATCACCATGAAGGACCACACCGGCACATTCTCCACCGCGCCGCGCGCGGCGAGCAGCACCGGGACGAACGCCCAGAAGGTGTAGAGCTCCCACATGTGGCCGAAATAGCCGCAGGCCGAAGCGCGAAAATCGCGTGAGCGAAACACCGTGGCCAGCGCGGCCGGGTCGAACTTGGCGCCGCGTTGCAGGTAGGGCCCGTCCGGCACCAGCGCAAACATCCCAAGGCCGCCGAGGGCGGCGCAGGCGGAAACGCCGAGCATCACCGCCTGCCAGGGCCACGCATGCCCGAGGCCGCGCAACAGATGCGGAAATGCCGTGCCCAGCACCAGCGCGCCGGTGAGCAGGCCGAGTGCGTAGCCCAGATCCTTGCTGAACCAGCCGGAGGCGATCTTCATGCCGACCGGGTAAATCCCCGCGATGAAAAAGCCGGTGGCAAAGCGCGCGGCAAGCAGCACGGCCAGGTTGCCCTCGGCAAGGAAGGCGCCGAGGTTGGCCAGCGCCCCGGCAAGCGAGCAGACCAGAAACACCAGCCGCGGCGAAAACCGGTCCGCAATGGCGAGGAACGCAAACACCAGCGTGCCGGCAATGAAGCCCGATTGCACCGCCGAAGTGACATAGCCCACGGCGGCGGCAGGCAGGTTCCAGGCGCCTTGCAGGGCAGGCAGCACCGCATTGCCGGCAAACCAGATCGAGGCACCCGCAAACTGCGTGGCCACGATCACCGGGAGAATGTGCGCCGGCCGTGGCGGCGTGGCGCTCATGGTCGGAGGGCTTTCATCCTTTACGTATTCTGGCCGATGCGCCAGAGCACACCCGAAGGATCGTAGAGGCAGAAATCCCGCATGCGCCACGGCTGATCTTCAAGCGGCGTGACTTTCACGCCGTATTTGGTGAGCACCCCGCTGGCCTGCACCTGATCCCACCAGGCCTGCACATCCTCAACGAGCAGATGCATCATGAAATTCTCCGCCAGCCCTTCGGCGCAGAAATCCTGCAGGAGGAAACTCGCGTTCCCACAGTGGAAGTAGGCGACGCCACCGCCTTCCCAGGCCATGGTGAAGCCAAGATCAATATAGAACTGCTTGGAGCGCGCGAAGTCCCTGGCGGGGACAAACGCCTTGATTTCAGTGACGTT
>CAYUEG010000183.1:0-5835 GCA_964443245.1 uncultured Burkholderiales bacterium
GCTCCGCCGGCAGCTTGCAGGCAAACGGCACCAGGCCAGCGGCAGCGTCGAGTGCACGGCGCTCCTTTTTGCTCAGAATGGCATTCGAACCTTGGGCAAAGCGATCCGGCACCGGGGTGGCTTTCATGGCACTGTTGATCTTCAGCCCCTTGTTCTTGTCCAGATCAGACTTTTTCATGCTCATGGCACACCTCACACATTTCCGAAGGGAGCGATTGTCCCAGAAGCGCCGCCTACGCTGCCTGGCGTAACCGATCCTCGGCGCATGCCAGCGTTTCGAGGTGTGACGACAGATCGCCGAACAGGGCATGGGATGCTGCCAGATGCTTGACGTAGGCCCCAATGACGTATTCGTCCGTCATGCCAATGGCCCCGTGCAGCTGCACCACTTCCTCCCAGGCCGTGCGTGCGGCCTGGGAGGCGAACGCCTTGGCCGCAGCGGCGTACTTGCCTCGTTCAGCAGCAGATGAACCTGCCGCCAGCGCTGCGGCGCGCACCAGGGCGCGGGTTTCCTCGACGGCGACAAGCAGGTCCACCAGGCGATGCTGCAACACCTGATTGGCGGCCAGCACTTTGCCGAACTGCTTGCGCGTCTTGACGTATTCAAGCGTCATTTCCAGGCCGCGTGCCATCGCCCCGGTGGTTTCGGCACATTGCACCACCACAGCCGTGTCGACCGCGCAAGCGATCGCCGCTGCAGCATCCACCGGAGCGGCCAGGCGCGCTGCGGACGGTACCACCACGTTGCGCAGGGTCACCTGCGCGGCGTGCCGGCCGTCGATCATGGCGTAACCCTGCACCGCCAGGCCCGGTGTGCCGGCTGGCATCAGAAACAGCCCGGACTGAGCACTGCCGTCTGCGGTCTTTAGCCGGGCGCACACGATGAGCGCATCGGCACCGGCTGCGCCGAGCGCCAGTTCCTTCACACCATCCAGTCGATAGCCCCCTTCGACCGCTTCGGCCCGTGTGCCAACCTGGGTCGCATCAAACCGGCCGCCGGGTTCCCAAGCCGCGAACGCAATGCGCTTCTCGCCAGCGGCCAGCGCCGGCAGCCACACCGCCCGCTGTTCCGCAGTGCCGGCATGTGCAAGCAAGGTGGCCGCCATGACGCCGCAGGCAAGCCACGGCTCGACCACCAATGCGCGGCCCATCTCTTCGGCCAGCACGCACATGTCGGCCAGCGCGCCACCCAGCCCGCCGTCCGCTTCGGGCAGCGGCAGTGCCAGCCAACCCATCTCTGCGAACTCGGCCCAGCGCCCCGGCACGCAGCCATGCACATGGGCCAGCGAAGCACTGCGCACGGCGCTGCCATAGCCGCGCTCGAGATACTTGCGCGCGCTCTCGGCGAGCATCTTCTGATTGTCGTTCAGCGTAAATTGGCTCATAGGCCAAGCACCTGCTTTGCGAGAATGTTGTGCTGGATTTCGGAGGACCCCCCGGCGATCGTGTACCCCCGTGACAGGAAGCGGCGCGAGGAAGCCGTTGCCGCCAATTCCGGCAGCGGCAGCGTGGTGGGCCCGCCGCGGACGGCAACCACATCAAAAGGCAGCGCCGAAGGCCCCAGCGCGTCTACCGTCAGCGCCTCCCATTGCTGGATCAACTGGCTGCCGCGCAATTTGAGCATCGAGACCTCTGCGCCGATCGGCAAACCAAGAGTGGCCCGCTCGAGAAAGCGCGCCGCGTTGGCTTCCAGTGCCATCAGGCGCATCTGCAACTCGGCAAAGCGCTGACGAAACCAGGGGCGGCGCATCAAGGGTTCGCCCTGCTCCAGTTCGCGCCAGCCGACCTCGCGCGCACGTGCCATGCGGCGCTTGTTCTCTCCCACCCGTGCCAGTTTCAGCCGTTCGAACTCCAGCAGGGATTTGGCGATGGTCCAGCCACGATTCTCTTCCCCCACCAGGTTGTGCAGCGGCACCTCGACGTCATCGAAGAATACTTCGTTGAACACCTCCCAACCGTGAATGCCGCGGATCGGTCGTACCGTGATGCCCGGCGACTTCATGTCGATCAGCAGGAACGAAATGCCCTCCTGCGCCTTGGCCTCCGGGTCGGTACGGGCAAGACAGAAGATCCAGTCGGAATACTGCGCCCCTGATGTCCAGATTTTCGAACCGTTGACGACATAGCTGCCGCCACTTCGCACCGCGCGGGTCTTGAGCGACGCCAGGTCCGAACCGGCATTGGGTTCCGAATAGCCCTGGCACCACTGTTGGTTACCCGAGGCAATCGCCGGAAGGAACCTGGCCTTCTGTTCCGCTGTGCCGAAGCGGATCAATACCGGGCCGATCATGTCGAAGGTGATCGAGTTCAACTCCGGAGCGTGGTGGGTGGCCATCTCTTCTTCGAAAGCCAGTCGGCGCGCAGCGTCCCACCCCAATCCGCCGGCTTCCAATGGCCAGTGCGGCACCAGCCAGCCCTGACGCGACAGAATCGCCTGCCAGCGGGTGGTTTGCTCTGGCGTGGCCTGTTGGCCGGCACGCACAGTGTCGCGCAGGTCGTGCGGCAACTGGCTGAGAACAAAATCGCGCACTTCGGCGCGGAAGGCAACTATCTCGGGCGAATCGAACATGGCAATGACGGAGAGAGGAGCGGGCGTGGCGGCGGCGCGAAGTTGACGGAACGATCCGGCGTGCTCATGCCCGCAGCTGCCTGGCGAACACGCGCTTGGCAATCGCCGAGCGATGCACTTCGGAGGCGCCGTCGTAGATGCGGAACGGCCGCAACTGGCGCAGGATCATCGAGAGCGGCACGTCTTCGGAAATGCCCAGTGCCCCGGTCATCTGCACGGCCGCATCGGCCACCCGGTTGACCGCCTCCGAAACAAAGACCTTTGTCATCGAGCTTTCGTGGCGGATCGATTCGCCGTCATCCAGTCGCCGGGCCACATCCAGTGTCATCAGGCGCGAGGCATACAGATCAATGTGGGCATCGGCCACCATCGCCTGCACCATCTGATGGGCGGAAAGCCTGGCCCCGAAGGATTCACGTCTGGCGGCATATTCCTGCGCAATCTGCATCGCCCGCGAGGCCAGGCCGATATAGCGCATGCAGTGAAACAGGCGCGCCCCTTCGAGGCGCATCTGGGCGTACTCCAGCCCGCGCCCTTCTTCACCGACGAGTGCGTCGGCACTGACACGGCAATCGACCAGTTCGATCTCGGCGTGGCCGCCGCGCGCGAACGGCTCCATCGTCGGAACGTCACGCACGATGCGAAAGCCGGGGCTATCGGTATCGACCAGGAACCAAGATACCCCGCCTTCGCTTCGCGCCACCACAATGGCAAACGCCGCACCAATCGCTCCGGACGTGAACCACTTGTGCGCATTGATCACCCAGCCGGCATCGCTACCGGTTCCGTCGCGGCGCGCAGTGGCCAGCAGCATGCGCGGGTCTGATCCCACGCCAGGCGCCGGTTCGGTCATGGCAAAACAGGAGCGTACCTCGCCACGCGCCAGGGGACCGAGGTAGCGCTCGCGTTGAATCGGGTTGGCCAGACGCTCAAGCACGGCCACATCCGGCTGGCCCGGTGGTGCGCAGTCGAGCGCGCCGGGTCCGAGGAAACTGCGCCCGACTTCTTCAAAGAAGCCGCAGCACTCCTCCCACGAAAGACCCAGCCCGCCGGCTGCCACCGGCAACCGTGGCGGACCGAAGCCGAGGGCGCGGGCACGCAGGCGCAGGCGGTCAATCGCCAGACCGTTGCGTTCAGTGTCGTGCGCCGCCTTGAGGTCTTCCGCCGGAATGACCTCGCCGTCGATGAATTCCTTCAGACGCGTGCGCAGCGCGGCAAACTCGGCTGCGGGGCGGGTGGTACTCACGCCGGGGTCCCTCGTACAGGTGCGTCCGTCATTTCTTGAAGGCCTTGGCGAAGCGTTGCCAGCGTTCGCTGTCCGCGCGCAGAAATGCTTCAAAGTCGTTCACCCCCAGGTACGCGGCTTCGCCGCCGGCGGCACGCAGACGCGCCTGGACCTCTGACGAAGCCGCCGCCGCCCCGACCGCGTCCGACAACTTCTGGATTACCTCGCGCGGGGTACCGGCGGGCACGTGGAATCCATACCAGGATTCCACCGTCACTTCGGGAAACCCCGCCTCGGCAATGGTCGGCACATCAGGCAGCAGCGGTGACCGCTTGCCGCTGGTGTTGGCCAGGGCGCGCAACTTGCCCCCCGTGACCTGCGGGATCGCCACCGTTGACGGGATGATCGACATGGTCAGCGCGCCGTTGATCAGATCCGGAATCACCGGCGGCGCGCCCTTGTAGCCAATCGCCTCGAACTTGAGCCCGGCGATGGAGGCGAGCATCATCGTCGCCATCGATTGCGTGCTGCCCGCACCGCCATCGCCCACCGGCATCCCGGGTTTGGCGCGCGCCATCGCCACATACTCCTGCACCGTGCGTGCTGCAGAACTGTTCGGCACCAGCATGAAGCTGGGCGAGAGTGCAAACCGTGTGACGGGGATAAAGTCCTTCGGTTGCCAGCGCAAGCCGGTTTCGAGCAGCGGGTTGTTGATGATGTAGGGCGCCGACACCAGCAGGGTGTAACCATCTGCCGGGGCATTGGCGACAAACTCGGCAGCAATATTGGCCTGCGCCCCCGGCTTGGCTTCCACGACAAAAGGCTGGCCCAGATCGGCCGCCAGCTTGATGGTGACGGCTCGCGTCATCACATCCACGACGCCCCCTGCGGGATACGGCACGATCACCTTGACCGAGCGGGCCGGCCAGGTTTGCGCTGCCACGGTTCCGGCCAGTGTCAAACACAGGCCTGCGGTGAGCTTTGTTATCCAGCTGGTCATCATCGTCTCCTGAGGGATGGTGGCCTTCTGCGGGCCACTGGCGAACGTTGTTGTGATGGATCACAGCATAGCCCAAACCGCGCCTGCGCAGGCCACGCCAATCTGGCATAGTCAACCCATCCACTCTTCCCTCAACCAGCGAGAAAGTCTGCATGCACGCCGTCACACTGGAACCCCACGAAGGATGGGTCGAGCTGATCCTCAACCGGCCCGAGCGCAAGAATGCGATCGAGGGCACGCTGGCCGAGGCCATGCGCGATGCATTGGTCGAAATCAATGCGGACGACGCCATTCGCGCGGTCGTGCTGCGCGGCGCCGGCGGGGCCTTCTGCTCCGGCCTCGATGTCAAGGCATTCAGCGCGGAGCCGGCTCCGGCATGGGCCGGCACCTTCCGCGCGACCTGGGACGAAGTACATTGCCTGCTGATTGAATCGCCCAAGGTGTTTGTCGGTGCGCTCGAGAAGTACGCCATCAACGGCGGCGCCGCCCTGGCCATTGCGTGCGACCTGCTGGTGGCGGGCCGTGGCGCCTTCCTGCAGGTAGGAGAAATCCAGCTGGGCATGGCCGCGCCAAAGAACATCGCCTGGCTCGTACTCAAGCACGGCGAAGCAGCCGCCATGCGGATCTGCCTGCTGGGCGAGCGGCTGGGGGCCGACGCCATGCTGCGGGAGCATCTGGCTTCCGAAGTGGTCGATGACGACCAGGTGGTGGCGCAAGCCTGCGCCATTGCCGCCCGGATTGCAGCCTTTCCCCCCGCCGGCGTGCCGCGCATCAAGACCGCGATTCGTGCCGCCGCGACCGGCATGCGCGCGCGGGACTGGTTTGAATACGCTGCGGCGCACGACCCCCTGGCCGGAAGCGCTGCCCCGCTCAAGCCGCAGGCGATGCAGCGCACGGCGCCATCGGGGCCCTGAGGCGCTCCGCGCGTGGCATTCGAAGCGACATTTTCGCGCGGCGCAACGGCCGGCCGCATGGCCGTGATCCAGGCCTACCGCCGTGCCCTCATCAGCCAGCTGCAACCGGCGATGTTGCTGCTGGCCA
>CAYUEG010000184.1:0-5815 GCA_964443245.1 uncultured Burkholderiales bacterium
TGTCACACAGGGCCTGACGCTGGCTCAATGCCGATGCGCCATCGGCCGCGCTGGCGCGTGCCAATGCAGCACTCGCTGGCGACTGCAATCCCGCATTGGCCGCAATGCCGACCAGCCGCGCGGTTTCCGCGCGCGAGGCCGCGTCAGCCCTTGCCAGATCGGTCTGCATCTCGCAGAAGCGGTAGTTGGCGTAGGCATTTGCCACTTCCGCCGCCAGGGCCACCCGCGCGTCATGCCATGCCGCCAGGTTCGCATCGAGCTGCGCCCGAGCCGATTCACGCTGCCGCGCCAGGCCACCAAAGAGGTCGATCTCCCAGCTGCTTTGCAGGCCCACCGTGGCCTGGGTGCGCTGCACCGCCGGCCCACCGAAGCTGAACGCGGAGCGGTTTGCACCGGCATTCGCTTCCAGCGCAGGATTGCCAGCAGCACCAGCGGCCACTGCATCGGCGCGCGCCCGTTCGATGCGTGCGGCCGCCTGCACCAGGCTGGCACTGGCGGCCTGGGCGGCGTCGATCAGCTGCGTCAATGCCGGGTCGTTGAACTGCTGCCACCACGCGGTAAGCGCGCTGGCCGAGCCGCCGTGGGCCACCCCGGCGTTCAGCAACGCTGGCGGGGCGGCGGTCCCGGGGGTGCCAGCCGGTGCCGCCGGCAGGTTCCATTGCGCTGGTTGCCCCTCGGGCTTGCGGTAGTCCGGCCCCAGGGTGGCAAGAAGGCCCTGCGTCATGGCACAGCCACTGAGCAGCACGGCCGCGGCCAGACCGGTCAGCGCGCGCTTTGCAGAATGGGCCAACCCGCCGGAAGCGTCGGTCAGCGCCATAGGCCCTCCGCGCGCCGGCGTGCGCCCTCGGCATCGATCATCGCCGCTGCGTAGAACGCCAGGCGGGTGGCCAAAAGATCAATGGCTTCCGGGCTGGCAATCAGTTGCGGGGCCAGTACGTTGATGACTTCCTGGCCGACAAAGTAATGCACGGCCATGCCCACTACCGACACTGCCAGCCGTTTGACTTCCAGATCATCCGGGGACGTATCAAAGCGCCGGGCCAGCATCTTTACCAGCATTTCGTGCTGCGGCCTGATTTCGGAATCGATGACTTCGGTCCAGGCGCCGGTCGGCTCGATCATTTCCCGGAAGTGCAGTTTCATCACCATGCGCATCTCTTCGCCGCGCTTGAGCGGGGCGAGGAACGCGGTAAAGAATGCCTGGAGCGCCCGATCAAGCGGCTGATCGGGATCGATGTCGGCGCAAGCCTGGGCCGGCTGATCGCCACATGGTTCCGTAAAGGCAGCGCGATACAGCCCCGCCTTGTCGCCAAAATAATAGCGGATGGCTGAAATGTTGGCGCCCGCCGCATCCGCGATTTCGCGTGTGGAGGCACCTTCAAATCCTTTATCAGCAAAGAGTTTAAGAGCAGCAAGCACTAACTTCGTGCGAGGATGCTCGGCCGCCGGGTGAACGCCCGGCAACACTGCTACCATCATGTCGCCACCTGATTTCAATCGAATGATTCAAATGTAAATCAATCGATTGAACTTGGTCAACTACTTTTTGCGGCGCAGCAAATGTCCGACTATTCTCCGGCCCCACGTGCGGGCCAGAAAGTGTGCGCCACGTGCCAGGGTCCCGGCTCAGCCCTGATCTTCAGCCCTTCCGCAAACCGGCCACGTAGGCCTCGATCCGGGCCTTCAAGCCCGGCCGGCTGGCAGAACGCACCAGCTCGGCCAGATCGCGGTCCGCCGCATCACGGCGGGTGAGGGCGCGAATGGCTGCCCCGGTTTCCCGATCCGCGAGTTGCGTGGCTACCGGATTGCGCAGGGCATCAAAGGCCGCGGCTTCATGGACAGCCGTCACCAGGCCAGCCGCCAAGGCCTCTTTGGCCACCACATGGGCGCCATCCAGCACCCAGCGGCGCGCATGGTCGGTGCCCACCCGTTCAGCCAGCCGGCGCGAACCCAACACGATGCCAAAACGCGCACCGGGAAACCGGAAGCTCGCATCGTCACGCACCTGGCGCACCTCGCAGGCCGCGACCAGATCGGCGCCGGCCCCCCAGGCACGGCCGTGGGCGAGTGCCATCGTACGGATCGGCGCATGCCAAAGCGCCTGCAACAGCTGCTCGACGTGCACGAAGCGCTGCAGCAGGTCCGCTTCGCTGCTCTCGGCCAGGTTGGAAAGATCAAAGCCGGTACAAAAATGCGGCCCGTTGGCAGCCAGTACCAGGGTGTGGACATCCGGAGCGGCCAGGGCCGCATCGACTTCCCTGAGCAACGCCACCACCAGCGCGTCGGAGAGGGCGTTGCCGCGATCGGGCCGGTCGAGTGTCAGGGTGATCACACCGTTCTTGTTTGCAGTTTGCAGCATGCACTTCCCTTTGGTACGGTCGATTGGAGAGTGGGAGTCGTGAGCCTGATTGCTCAAGCTCTCCGCCAGCGCCAGACTCTACAATGATGCTCTTCCCAGTACAAACCTTGCGGAGTGATTTGCATGCCCACCTATAGCCGCCGTCGTTTTGCCTCCACACTCATGGCGCTGACCGGGGCGCAGCTGGCCGGCGTGCCTGGCCTGGTCCGCGCACAGCAGGCCTACCCGAACAAGGCTGTCAAGATGATCGCCCCATACCCGCCCGGAGGAGGGGTGGATACCGTGGCGCGCCTGATCGCCGAACGCCTTTCGGCCCGCATCGGACAAGCCATCACGATCGAGAACCGGCCCGGTGCAGGTGCGACGATCGGCGCGGACGCGCTGGCCAAGAGCCCGGCTGACGGCTACACCCTGATGCTCGGCAGCATTACCGACTACGCCATCGCACCGCACGTGCACAAGAATCTGGGCTTCGACATGCGTCGGGATTTCATTCCGATCGTGGAGGTTGCCTTTGGCACCGTCGGGCTGGTGGTCAATGCCGATTTGCCGGCGAAGAACGTGCAGGAACTGATTGCCCTGGCCAAGGCCAAACCCGGCCAGCTCAGCTTTGCCTCGTCTGGCCTGGGCGGGCTGCAGCATCTGAATGGCGAAATGTTCAAGCAGATGGCGGGCGTGGATCTTGTGCATGTGCCGTACAAGGGCACAGCGCAGTTCCTGCCGGACCTGATTGCGGGGCGTGTACCCATGTCGATCGACAGCATGCCGGCGCACCTGCCGCACATCAAGGCGGGCAAGATCCGCGCCCTTGCCGTCGCTACCCGCGCCCGCGTACCGATGCTGCCGGACGTGCCGACCATGGCCGAGGCGGGGCTGCCGGGCTACGAGACCGCGACCAACTACACCCTGTTCGCACCTGCCGGGACACCGCGCGACGCCGTCGCCCTGCTCAACCGCGAGACCAACGTCGTGCTGCAGCAGGCGGACGTCAAGGAAAAGCTGCTCGGCATGGGCATCATCACCATCGGGGGCACCACCGAGGCGGCGCAGGCGCGCGTACCGGCGGAGATGACCAAATGGGCCAACGTGATCAAGAACGGCAACATCAAGCTGGACTGAGCACGCCACCCGCAGGCAATCGCGAGACCAGGTAGCAAGCCATCGGTTCTCGCGCGCGATGGTGGCCGGAGCCGGTTTCCTCTAGCGAAGCGCGCCTTTGGGCAACCGTCGCGCGACGCCAGGCTCCCCTCAGGAGTTCCACCAGTTCGGCCTGATCGCCAAGAACCTGGGCGTTGGTCAATCGCAGCACCGTAATGCCTTGTGCCGCAAGGTCGGCCGTCTTGCGCACATCCTTGCGCCAGCGCGATTGCGCCCGGTGGTAGCCACCATCCACCTCGATGGCCAGCCGGATGGCAGGAAAGTAGAAATCCACCAGCCAGTCACCGACGCGATACTCGCGCCGGAATGTACCGGACAACGCGCCATCCCCCAGCCGGTTCAGCGTGCGCTCCAGCGCTGCCTCCGCCAATGTGGGAGCCGATCGCCGCGCTTCTGCCAGCGCATCCATCCTCGTGCTTTCCGGGGAGGAAAATTCTTCATCATGCACATCGCTCATTTCCGGATGGTAGCGCGACGGCCGGTTCTGCGTCGGGAAAGCCGCACTACAATCGGGTGTCTTCCACTCGTACGGACTACTTCAGCATGGCCAACATCGGTTTTCGCATCCTGCCCGCCCCCAAACGCGCTCCGGCATCCCTGATCAAGCAGTTCCACAACGTGGTGGTGGCGCACCTGTCCGATTGCATGAACCGCCTGCCGGGTGCTGACGGGCTTGACCCGATGCACCGCGGCGATCACATGGTCGGCATTGCCCTCACGGTGCGCGTAGCGCCCGGGGATAACCTGATGGTGCACAAGGCAATCGATATCGCCCAGCCCGGCGACGTGATCGTGGTCGATGCCGGTGGTGATTTGTCTCAGGCGATCGTCGGCGAGATCATGACCACACTGGCTGCCAAGCGTGGTGTGGCAGGGATGGTGATTGATGGGGCGATCCGTGACTCCGGGGCACTGGCCGCGGCGCGCTTCCCGGTATACGCCCGCGGCGTGACCCATCGCGGCCCCTACAAGAACGGCCCGGGCGAGATCAACGTGCCGGTCTCGATCGGCGGCATGGTGGTTTGCCCCGGCGATATCGTCGTTGGCGACGAAGACGGCGTGGTCGCCGTGCCGGTGGACATCGCTCCGATCGTGCTCAAGGCCGCCAAAGCCAAGGCCAAGGAAGAAGATGCCGTGTTGAAAGGCATCCGCAAGGGCAAGGTGGACCGCAGCTGGGTCGATGCCACGCTCAAGGCCAAGGGCTGTGATTTCTGATCGCGCGCATCTCAATACCTCGCAAAGATGCCGCGGATTTGCCTGATTCACGCCGTGCGGGTCGCGATTGACCCGGTTGCCGAAGCCTTCGCGCGGCTGTGGCCGGAAGCTCAGTTGATGAACCTGCTGGACGATTCGCTTTCGATCGATCGCCAGCGTGACGGCATGCTGACGCCGGCGATGACGGCGCGGTTTCTGGCCCTCGGGCAATACGCGAAATCGGTTGGCGTCGACGGCATTCTCTTCACCTGCTCCGCATTCGGCCCGGCCATCGAGGCCGTCAAGCATGCGCTTGCCCCGATGCCGGTGCTCAAGCCGAACGAAGCCATGTTCGAGGAAGCGCTGGGGGCGGGCGCTCGCCTGGGGTTGCTCGCCTCGTTCGAGCCTTCGATTGCACCGATGGTGGAAGAATTCGCCGCACTGGCGAAGCAGCGTCAAAGCCATGCGCAACTGGTCACCGCCTGCGCACCGGCGGCGATGCCGGCACTGAACCGGGGTGACGCGGCCGCCCATGACGCACTGCTGGCGCAGGAGGCGCTAACGCTCAAGGGCTGCGACGCCATCATGCTGGCGCAGTTTTCCACCGCACGGGCGCGTGATGCCGTGCATGCGGCTACTGGCGTTACCGTCATGACCAGCCCGGATTCGGCCGTGCGCGCCATGCGCCGCGCGCTCGGCGCCTGAAGCGACTTACGTCAGCTGCGCCGGCAGCCAGAGTGCCAGCGCCGGGAACATTACCAGCGCGGCGAGCAGTACGAAATCCGCGTAGAGAAACGGCATCACGCCGCGAAAGATCTTCTGCAGCGGTATCTCCGGATTCTGGCTCTGCACAACGAACACGGTGAGACCCACCGGTGGCGAGATCAGGCCAACGGTGGACATCACGGTGACGAACACGCCGAACCAGACCGGATCGTAGCCAATCCCCTTGATCACCGGCAGCAACACCGGCACTGTAATCAGGAGGGTGCTCACTTCTTCCAGAAATGTGCCAAGCAGCAGATACAAGGCGACGATGGCCAGAATCACCATCCATGGCATCAGACCCCATTCCTTGACGGTGTTGGCGAGCGTGAGGGGAAA
>CAYUEG010000185.1:0-5803 GCA_964443245.1 uncultured Burkholderiales bacterium
TTTTGCGCCAGCAAAGCGGCGGCGGCAAATTATGCCACCCGGCCCGCGCGGGTACAGTACGCAACTCAAGCGTCGACACGCTCTCCACCCTCACACGCACTCCGGAACCAACCCATGCCCATCACACCCGAATCCCGCTACGTGCTCAATGTCGGGGGCAACAGCAGGACCATACCGATACCGACCCACTATGACAACTGGACACAGCATTTGCTCGATATCGATCCGGCCGGTGCGCCCGATATCGTTTGCGATGCCCGCAAGCTGCGGGATTTCGACGGCCGCAAGTACGATTCGGTGTACTGCTCGCATAACCTGGAGCACTACCACCACCATGACGCGCGCCTCGTCCTCGCGGGTTTCATGCATGTGCTCAAGGATGACGGCTTTGCCGATATCCGTGTGCCTGACATCAAGGAGGTGATGAAGGCATGCATCGAGCGCAACCTTGACCTGGATGATGTGCTCTACTCAGGGCCCGCAGGGCCCATCCTGGTTCGCGATGTGCTGTGGGGCTTCGGGCGGCAGATCGAGGAGAGTGGCAATGACTTCTTTGCCCACAAGACCGGATTCTCCCCAGCATCCCTGACCGCCTTTCTGCAGCAAGCGGGTTTTGGCGAAATCTTCATCGGCGTAAGCCAGCCGGGGCGCTACGAGATCATTGCCCTGGCATTCAAGCGCGCGGGGCCGAACCCACACAAAGCCCTATTCGGGCTGGCCTGACGCCGCTGCCGGCACCTGAAACGCCGGGTACCGGTCGCGAAAGCGCTTCAGGCTCGCGTCCGCCTCGGCAAGGCGTCCGTTGCTGCGCAATTCGACGATGCGTGCGAGCCAGGCCTGGGGGGAGAGCGTACTTTCTTGTGCTTCGGTGATGCCTGCTTCTGCGAAGTCGGGCTTTCGTGCAGCCATGCGTGAGGTCACACGCGGTTCACTTCCGGCAGCCGCATCGCGAGCCATCGCCGATGCGCCGGGCAGCGGCATTGGTGCCGCTGCCAGTGCAGGATCGGGCGCCGCCACGGACGGTGTACCGGACGCGGACATCATCTCTGCTGCGGGCGCCGCAGCACGCCCTGGATCGCGGGCTTGTTCCGCTGACGGCAGCAGCACCGGTGGCGCGCGCCTGGATTCTGGCTGCGGAGGAGAGGGCGCCGCAGCTGCAACGGGCGCGGGTTCAGCGACTCGCTGAGGTACCGGCGATGTCGGCTGGCCGCCGGACATCGTGTTCGACGCGCTGTCTGGCAACGTCATCGCATCAGGCAGCTGGGTTTGCATGCGCGTCACCACGCCCACCGCCAGCACCAGGCAGGCCGCCAAGGCCAGCGGCGCCTGCCAGCGGCGCAACCATCCGCGCCCCCCCGGATTACCCTCGCCCACCCTGGCGGAGGCGCGCAGACGTGATTCGGTAGCGGCCGCACGCGCCAGCGCCAGCACCGCGAGATCGGCTGCAGCGCCCGGCACCTCCCGGCTGCCGGCGCGATAGTGCCGCTCAAAGCCATCATCACCGGGCGGGGGGGTCTGCTTGTTCGGAGGCAACGTCATTGGAACTCCTTCAGGCCTTCGCGCACGCGGGCAAGGGCGTAGCGCAAGCGGCTCTTGACCGTTTCAAATCCGGCGCCGGTAGCCGCGGCAATCTCTTCCAGGGAGAGGCCGCCTTCAAGCTGCAGCAGCAGTGCTTCGCGCTGGGCTGGCGGCAAGGCCTCGACCAGGCGCACGGCCTGCCGCGCAGCGGCGCGCTGGTCAGTCGCTTCTTCCGGGGTCGGCAACGCGCTGGCCGGTTCATGCGCCCTGGTCGCGTCATCGTCTCCTTCTGCGCTCTCTCCTTCCAGCGCGGTGAATACCACCAGATTGCTGCGCCGGTAGTGGTCAATCAGCCGATTATGGGCAAGGCGATAGAGCCAGGTGGTGAATTTTGCGTCCGGCCGCCAATCCGCGGCGGCGCGAATGACCGAAGTCCACACATCCTGGGCCAGCTCTTCGGCCAGCCCGCGATTCGACAGGCTGCGCAGAAAGTAGCGAAACAGGCCGCCCTTGTGGAGTGCATAAAGCTCTTCAAACGCGGCCATGTCGCCAGCGGCGAAGGCGCGCATGCGCCGTGCATCGGCTGTATCAGCCGTATCGGCAGCCGCCTCGCTCATGGCCGGCTCAAGCGCGGCTGCATGGAGGGACAACGCCCGCGGGTTCTGGCCTGGATAAAGATGGAGACTCACCCCTCTATGAACGATCCAGTGGCCTTCAAGGGGTTAAACGGCTGGCGCCCTGCCGTAGATCAGCTCGGGATCGCCTGTCATCCGCAAGTACCAGTCGAGCGGGAGTCCGAACCGCCGCTCGACCTCGACGGCACCAAGCTCGCCGAATAATCCATGAATCAGCTCCATGCCGAATCGTCGCTGGGCCGGGCGAGGGCCGCCCATGGCAAACTTGGCAAGGAAATAGCGCTGTGTCGCGCTATCCCACTCGCCGGCATCAACCGACACTTCCGGAAACACCCTGACGAAGTCCGCATGCGCGGCAAGCGAGAGGAAACGCTGCATGACATGCTCGTATTCCCAGTCGATGCGCGCCACGGTGCCCGGCCGGGTGTTGTTGGCATTGGCCTCGTTGTCTCGTACCCGAAAGCGGGTCAGCGGCGCATCGATGACATGGATTTCATGGGCCATGCAAACCCTGATCCACAGGTCCAGGTCATGAATCTGGATCATTCGCGGATCGTAGTTGCCGACCCTGGCGTGGGCTGCCCGCCGGATCATCACGCTCGGGTGGCACAGGCTGTTGCCCACATCAAAGAATTGCCGCAACCAGTCATGGCGCGCGCGATTGGGCGCAGCAAATCCGATCACGCCGCCCGGCAGCCCGTGACGTGGCCGATCCACTTCGTCGATCAGTTCGGCAGCCGTAAACACCGCTGCCACCTCGGCACGGGCATCGAGCAGCGCGACCTGTCGAGCCAGCTTCTCGGGTACCCACATGTCATCCGAATTGAGCACCGCCACATATTCGCCGCGTGCACGTTCGAGGCAGGCGTTGTAGGTGCTGCTGGTGCCGCAATTTCGCGGCGCTCTCACACAATCGATGCGCGGGTCACCAAACGCATTGGCAATGGCGAACGTGTTGTCGGCGGACGCATCGTCCGTCAGGACGATCTCGAAATCCTGGAAGGTCTGCGCCAGAACGCTTTCGATGGCCCTGGCGACGTACTTTTCGTGGTTGTACGACGCAATGACAACACTGACCTTCATGAGGCCGCGTCTGATGCTTCCGCAGCCACTGCCTCAACCGCACCTTCCGTGACCCCTGTCTCGGCGGCAGCCGGATTGCGCCGCCGGCGCGAGGAAGTCACCGTCTGCTCGATGGCACCAAAGATCGACAGACCGGCCGCGTCGAACGCATCAATGCGCACCTGGTCGCCATACTTCATGAACTCGGTGCGCGCCGCGCCATCGTTGATTTTCTCCTGGGCACGCGCTTCGGCGATGGTGGCGAACCCACGTGCCGCATCCATGCTGGAGATGGTTCCCAGACCAATGACGGTCCCCGCCGTCAGGCTGCGCGTGCGGGCGGCGAAGGCGACCAGCTCACCAAAGCCGAAACGGGTGTCTTCGGCCGCATCCAGTTCACCAAACCGTACGCCGTTCCAGTCCACCCGCACATTCACTGCCGCACGCCCTTCGCGCCAGGCGTCCTGCAGCTCGTCCGGCGTCACCGCCACCGGCCCGAACCCGGTCGAGGGTTTCGACAGGAAAAATCCAAACTGCTTCTTCAGATCGTTGGGGCCGAGATTGCGCAGGGACCAGTCATTGACCAGCATCAGGAGGCGCACGTGCTCGAGCGCATCATCGTTTTTCGTGCCCATCGGCACATCGCCGGTAATGACAGCGATCTCGGCCTCGAAATCGATCCCGTGCGACTCCTCCGGAAATGCGGCGTCCTCGCGGGCACCAAGAAAATCATCGGATCCACCCTGGTAAATGAGCGGTTCCCGGCTCGACAACGCGACCCAGTCGACCCCGGTGGCGGCCTTCATGCGCTGCAGGTGACCGTTGTAGGCAGAGGCGTCCAGCCACTGATAAGCCCGCGGCAGCGGCGCCATGCATTGCGCCGGATCAAAGTCAAACGCGTGACGGCTCTTGCCCAGGTTCAGTTCGACATACAGGGCATCGAGTTGCGGCGCGATGAAATTCCAGTCATCAAGCGCGCGCTGCAGGGTCGGTGCGATACCGTCAGCAACATGCGCGGTCTTCAGGTCACGTGAAACGACGACAAGCTGGCCGTCCCGCGAGCCGTCTCGCAGTGTGGCGAGTTTCATGTTCTAGAATGGAAAAATGGTGAAGAACGGGCATTCTACTGCGGGTAACTGGGCACAACACCCGGCACCACGCCATGCCTGTACCGCAATACCTCCTTTTGGCGGAGCGCTGCCATGATGAAATGGTGGCGCAGCACCAAGCCCGAACAGGATAGAGCGCCAAATGACGAGCAGGCGATCGCATTCCCTGCCCCGGTTGTCATCGTGGCGGCCACGCGCATGGACGAAGCCACGTTCTGGCAAACCTCCAACCTGGGAACCAGCCTGGGCAGGACCAGGCTGGACGGATCCGTGTCCTGGAACATCGCCTTTGCCAATCAGGCCGGGTTGCCGCTGGTCTACAACCGCGCCTTGGCCACGCTGCCCGATGAGACGTTGGTGGTATTCGTGCACGATGACGTGTTCATCTACGACTACTTCCTGGCCGCGCGCGTCCGCGAGGGCCTTGCCGCGTTTGATGTCATTGGCGTGGTCGGTCACCCGGCACCGCATCCCCTGCATGTGGGCTGGAGCGCATGGCGACCGGCCGACGCCTCCACCGGCATGGTGGTCGATGAGAGCCCGAAGAGCGGCGCCATCGAGCACTCGCCGGAGGGCAGGATGGAACTGACTTACTTTGGCCCCTCACCACAGCCGGTCAAGCTGCTTGATGGCGTATTCCTGGCGGCACGTGTCGGTCCCTTGCGCAGTGCCGGTGCAGCGTTCGATTCACGCTTCGATTTCCACTTCTATGATCTCGACTTTTGCCGTACCTGCCTGGCGGCCGGTCTGCGTCTGGGAACCTGGCCGATTGCCTTGAGTCATGCCAGCCTGGGCTCGTTCGGCACACCGGCGTGGGAAGCGAGTCTGGTCAGATATCG
Organism: uncultured Burkholderiales bacterium; assembly: GCA_964443245.1. Taxonomy (GTDB): domain Bacteria; phylum Pseudomonadota; class Gammaproteobacteria; order Burkholderiales; family JAEUOS01; genus CANJDH01. The sequence goes on from CAYUEG010000185.1 coordinate 5,164, forward strand.
CGAAAAATGGCAAGGCGCGGCACTGTGATCTTCTAGGGCAAAGCAGATTCACAGCCGCACAACTGCGCCAGCCGTTCCAGGGAAGCATCACGAATGCCATGGCTGGAAAGCCCGGCCGCCGTCTTGGCCAGGTATTCCGAGCAGGGCCCGATCATGCCGCTCGCGGTACGGATGTTTTGTGCCACATCCTGCTCCGGCAATCGCCCCGCATAGGCATGGCTGCGCCGGTTGATCACAAAGGCAATCGCATCGACGGCGCCAGCAGAGGTACGTGCCCGCACCCAGGTGGGACTGTAGGCTCCCGTTACCATTTCGCGCCGCCACAACAGCAGCAGTTCTTCATACGCGTGGGCAGCGTCGATGCGCAACGCCAGCCCGGTGCAGGCGCCGCCCTGATCCAGACCCAATACCAGGCCAGGGTTGTCACGGGTGCCACGGCCAACCCGTGACCACAGGCAAAACGAACGATGAAAGCCGTAAATGCGTGCGACACGCTTCTCGGCCACGGGGAACAGCGGATTCCAGATCAGGGAGCCATAGGCAAACACCCACACATCACCGACCCCGCCGCCGGCACCACGCCGACATGCCACCTCGCGCAGGGCCCGCAAGGTTTGCTCCAGCGAGCCCTTCAACTGGG
>CAYUEG010000186.1:0-5801 GCA_964443245.1 uncultured Burkholderiales bacterium
TCCTTCAGCTGCGTTTCGATATCCTCGCGCTGCTGCATCAGCAAGTTGCGATGGTTCTGCAGCACTTCGAGGAACTTGGCCAGCTGCGCCGCTTCGTCTTTCGGGCTGTCGTACATGTCGATCAGCTCGCGGATTTCGGAGAGCGCCAATCCCAGGCGCTTGCCGCGCAGGGTGAGCTTCAAGCGCGTGCGGTCACGGCTCGAATAGACCCGTGCGCCGCCGGCGCTCTTGCGCTCCGGGGTGATCAACCCCTGGTCTTCATAGAAGCGGATCGCGCGCGGCGTGATGTCGAATTCGCGCGCAAGCTCGGTAATGCTGTAAGTCTGGGCAGAGGGCACGGGGTAGAATGCAGGTTGACGTTTACGTAAACGGCAAGTCTAGCCGAAGTCGGGAAAACCATGTCTGCCGTCCTCAAGAAAGAGCGCCCCGAAGAACTGTTGCTGTCGTACCCGTTCCCGCAGATACCTGCGCTCGGCGAGGTGTTTGACGTGACTCCCGCAGGCCCGAATGGCAAAGGCGGCCCACGCGTGCGCTGGCTGCGCATGAACCTGCCGTTTGCGCTCGACCACATCAACCTGTGGCTGCTCGAAGACGAAATTGACGGCAAGGCCTGCTGGACCGCGGTCGACTGTGGCGTCGGCCTGCAGCCGACGCGCGACGCCTGGGAAAGCATCTTCGCCAACCAGCTGGAAGGGTTAGCCATAGGCCGCGTGATCATTACCCACGCCCATCCGGACCACATTGGCAACGCCGAGTGGATTTGCTCCCGCTTCCACTGCATGCTGACGGCGACGGCCGGCGAGTACTACTGGGGGCGCATCCTCAAGAGCGGCGGTTCCGGCTTTGACAACGATGCGCAGGTTGCGCACTTCCGCCGCCACGGCTTGTCACCGGCCATGTGCGACGAGATCGACCGCAGCCGCAAGAACTATTACGCCTCGCTGGTGCCTTCGCTGCCCGATACGTTTCACCGCATGCGCGAAGGCGACACGCTCACCATCGGCGGCCGCTCCTGGCTGGTCTACACCGGCTTCGGCCACTCCGCGGAGCACGCTTCCCTCTACTGCCCGGAACTGAACATGGTGATCTCCGGCGACATGCTGCTGCCGCGCATTTCCACCAACGTGGGCGTGTGGCCCAATGAACCCGAGGCCAATCCGCTGAAGTGGTTCCTCGACGCGCTCGCGTTCTACGAGCGCCTGCCAGCCGACGTGCTGGTGCTGCCTTCGCATGGCCGCCTGTTCCGCGGCGCCCGCCAGCGCGTACAGCAACTGCGCGACCACCATCGCGACCGCCTGGCCGAAACGCTCGCGGCGTGCGACAAGCCCTGCAGTGCGGCGGACATCATCCCGATCATGTTTCAGCGCGAGCTGGATGCGCACCAGTCCACCTTCGCCATCGGCGAGGCGCTCTCGCACCTGCACTTCCTGCGTGCGGAGGGCAAGGTGAAGAGCGCAACCGGCGCTGACAGCATCGTGCGGTTTCTCCGCACCTGACGCCGCCAAGCACCTCGCCTGCTACCACCTCGGCTGAAACCGTTGGTGGGAGCGCCTCTCCTGCGAATGACAGAGGAGAAGCGGCGTCCGCTCCCGGCCGCTACTGGCGCACCGCCCACTTCTGCGCGGGCGTGCCGGTGCATGCTGTGACGATCACCTGCGTGCCGCTCGCCGCCAGACAACGGTTGTTCTGGTTGCTGATGCGGCCGTCACTTGCCCGGTAATCCCAGTGCATCGCGGCAGGCGTCGTCTCACCGGCGGCTGGCACCGTACACGGTGCCGCAGTGACCGTCTGCCCATCTGCCAGACAACGCGTCGCATCGGGTTTGAGCTGGCCGGCCACGCTGATCCAGCGCTGCCCGCCCGGCTGGCAGGCCACCAGCTGCAACGCGGCGTTCATTGCGTTTGACTGGACACGCAGGCACGTGCCCGCGTTCGAGACGATGTCGAACTGTGGCGCGTTGGCCTGCCCCGCCGGCGCTGCAAGGTTGGCATTGGCCAGTGAAGCAAACAGCGGCAGTTGCGGTGGCGGTGCCTGGCCGCTGATCAGCAGCGACCACTGGTTGAACAGTTCTGCGCTGCCTTCATCCGATTTGAGCATGCGCGCAATGTCCACTTGGCCTTGGGCCACTCTGAGCTTGGCTTCGAGTTTGGGTCTGGCAGTAGCGATATCGACAATCTGCTCGATTGCCGTGGAAATGACTTCAATGGCAATCGTGACGATGATTTGCGGGCCGATGGAGCCGATCGCCGAGACGCCCTTGCTGGCCGTCTTTCCGCCCGTCTCGGCTGCTTTCCTGAGCCCCGTTTCGAGGGTTTCCTGCGTTGCCTTGGTCAGCGCTGTTTGCGCAGCCTTTTGTCCGGACCTGCTCGCGGACCGTTCTGCAAACGGAAACACGAACTTCACCAAGGGGGTCATGGTCAGCGATGCCATGGCCGCATTCCCCACCACATTTACGCCCAGACCCGACACGATCGCCGCCGCCGAAATGTTCGCCAGATCCGGCGGGGGCGTGCCATAGTCCATCAGGCCCTGCATGTTGTTGGTATTGCGCTGCCCGCGTCGCGCCACATCGGCGCGCGACCACAGGTCGTAGGCATCGAGCGCGGTCTGCGCCATGTAGATCCGGTAGCTGCGGATGGCCGCCGCAAAACTGGCCGCAAGGCGCAGCTCGTCGGCGGTCGCCTTTTGCGGCTCGGCAGCGGCAGCCTGAATGCGGGACAACATCGCGGTCTGCAACACGGTGGTCGATTGCGGCACGCTGGCAATGTCGCTCCAGACGGCACGCACACCCACCTCGGGAGGCTGGCGATTTTCCGTGGCGATGTAGCGCGCAATCGATTCAATCAGGGTGCGTTCGCGAATCAGGGCGAGCGCCACTTCCTGACCGCCGTCCAGGCCGAAGATGCCAGGATGCACATAAGTGGCCGGCACAATGTCGATACCCTGCGCGCTGCAGGCCCGGTCTCCCCATATGGGCAGGGCGGTGCGCTTGGTTTCCACCGGGCAACTCCAGCAGGTGCCGGCCGTTCCCCGGCCGATGCCCACCGGCACGTTGCCGCCAAACTGGGCGCGGATGCGTGCTGCGACATTCTGGTTCGAGCTGTCAGCCCGATCATGGATCTGGCCTGGAGCGCACTGGCGGATTTCGCCCATCACGGCCTTGGCAAAGCGCAGGCCGCCGGGCGTGCGGCAGGCCTGGTTGCCGGTGACCGGAAAAGCCGTGCGCTGCGCGGCGTCCGGGCACGCCCAACACTCGCCGCCATTGCGCGGGTCGCGAAAGGCGTTCGACGGACACGTGTCGGGTTGGACAAAAACGGCCTGCACGCGCCGCGCCTGGTTACGCGGTACGCCAGCTTCCGCGCAGGCATTGTCGGCCAGTGTGCCCGTGCCTGCCACTTTTTCAAAGCCTGCGGGACAAGCCCAGCACTCATTGCGCTGGTTATCGCGGAAGCTGCCCGCGGGGCAGACGGGGCCGATGAATTTCGCCTCGTAGAACTGCCCCTGCACCGAATCGTCACGGGCGGCACAGGCGCGGTCCGAATCCACCTTGTGGTCAATGTTGCGGGTGAAGCCGGCCGGGCAACTCCAGCACGACCCGAGGCCGGCAAATGCACCCGCCGGACAGCCCCCGGCACCTTCGGCTTCAAACTTGGCCGGCGTCTGACGACACGGCTCCTGCAATGTGCCATTGGGATTGATGCCACCGCAGGTCGAACGGATTGTTCCGGTGACGCCCCATTTGATGCTGGCGGTTCCGCTCGCCACCGTGAGCGGCTGGGAGGACGCCGGCTTCGACGCCGGCGCGGTTGGCGTCAGCGTCATGTTGGGCGTATTGATGATGGTGGTGGTGGTGCCCTGATTCGGGCTGGGCGAGGGCGTCGTGATCTCGACTGGCTTGATCTGCTCCACCGTACCGGCCTGCTGGGCCATGACGCCCGGCGGCAGGAGCAGGCCCGCCAGTATGGCCAGCACCGTCAGACTCGCCCGGGTGATACCGGGCTGCGCACCCGGGTGAAACAAACCTTGCATGCTGCTCTCCCTAAAACTCGTTTTGTCGAAGCCCCTCGGGGCCGAGTCCGCGGCCCTGCTTCGTCGCTTGGCACATGGTGATGCGCAAGCGAATGCGTCCGAAATTCTCGTCGAATTCAAAAGCCGAAGCAAGCGCTCCCCCCTGCGCAGCCTCGTATGCAGGCGGAGCTCTGGCAACCGGGCAATCGGGATGGCTTACGCATTAATGATGATGTCATATGACGGCGCCATATGCAGCACGCTGATATACTTTTTTCAGGGGAGGAGGCCTGCAAGCCAAGCCGGTTTGAGGCGCCCTGGGGGGATGTAGAGCAAACTGATCAGTCGGCCATGGCTGGCCGACATGCGTGCAGTTGCCATCAGCGTCGCCCAAGATCAACGTAAAGCCATATGAGGGGCGCGATGACAATACGGGAATGGACACTGGCAGACGGGCTCAAGTTCGTCGTTTCGATCGTTTTCTTGACAGCTTCACTGCTCATGAGTGCGCACGCGCAGGACGATGGCGCGGTGTGCTGGAAGCCGACCTATGCGCGCGGCGCGGGAACGATTCCCGGCGAGTGCGGGCCGGGTGAGCAGCGAGAGGCCGGGCTGTGCTACAAAGTTTGCCCCGCTGGCTTCGTTGGTGTGGCCGGGCAGTGCATCCAGGCATGCCCGCAAGGTTTCAAATCGACAGGCCTGCTCGATACCACTTGCACCAGGCCTGATGCATTTGTGCGCACCTCATTCCAGGCGACGCCTGCCGGCGCTGCGCAATGCAACGCCGAATCACAGGGCCGCGGCTGCGAACAGATTAACAACACCTGGTTTGTCAAGCCGCCGGCCGAGTTCGCCTGCCAGGGTCCGGTCTGCCAGCAAACTTGCCCGGCCGGCATGACCGAGACCAACAATGGTCGTGCCTGCCGCAAGCAACCCGCCGTGGCCCGCCCTCTCGGTACCATCCCCAAGTGCGGCAGTGACTCGGTGGCGCAAGGCGGTCTGTGCTACAAGAACTGCAATTCCGGCTTCGGCGGCGCGGGGCCAGTGTGCTGGGGTCAATGCCCGGCTTCGCATCCGATTGATTGCGGCGGCATGTGCGGCAAGCACAGCAGCCAGTGCGCTGCTGCTGTGGCCAACCAGGCAATCTCGGTGCTCGATTTTGCCGCGACCACGATTGAGACGGTGATAACCTTTGGCGCAGCGGCCGGCATCCGCACTGCGGTCAATGCTGCCGAGAAGGCGGCACAAGAGGCTGCCGAAGCGGCGATTACCGCAGCAGCCAAAGCGACTGCCAAGGCCAGCAAGAAGCAATTGAATGACGTGTTGGCCGAATACGCAAAGGATACGGCAGTCAGTCTGTCCACCGCGCAGGCCGAAAACCTGGCGAACATGGTCAACGGTGACAAATTCGACTTCACCTCGCTGGATCCGACTGGCATCTCTGCCATGGTGGCAGCGTTCAAGAAGCCCGTGTGCGAGTTACCCCCGAACGCCAACCAACCCGTGAAAGCGAATCCCAGGCTGGCCGGCCAGGTCGTCATTAATGCACCTGGGGAGCCTGTTGGCGTTTACCTTGTGTCTCCCGCCGGCACCAAGCACCGGATTTGGGATCAGATGTTGGCCAATCGAAACGAGCCATACTCCACAGTGTTGCGAACCTGCGGGCTGGCGGGCCCGGGAGACATTCTTCCGAATAACGAATGGCGAATCTGGCCGGCGAAAGAGATAGGCGGCGCCGGCTTGCAGGAGTGGACCGTGGCTGCGGCTGTGCCAAGAGGAAAGCCTCTGGATAA
>CAYUEG010000187.1:0-5764 GCA_964443245.1 uncultured Burkholderiales bacterium
CCTTGCCTTCAGGGGTGATGATGAGGTTAGCCGGCTTGATGTCGCGATGGACCACGCCCAGCCCGTGCGCGTAGTGAAGCGCGTCGAGCATCTGGGCGATCAGCGGGCGGGCCAATTGTGGTGCCATCGCGCCTTCCGAAAGGAGCACATCCAGCCCTTGGCCTGAAACAAACTCCATCGCAATGAATGCCGTGCCAGCATCTTCACCGTACTCGTAGACACCGACGATGTTCGGGTGCATCAGCCTGCCCGCCGCCTGGGCTTCCCGCTTGAAGCGGCGCAGGAACTCGTCGGCTTCGGCTGCCGGAATCTGGCTGCGCAGCACGGTCTTGAGGGCCACATGGCGCTCAATCACCGGATCAAATGCGCGATAGACAACACCCATGCCGCCGCGCCCCAATTCGGATTCGATGCGGTATTTGCCGATGTTTTCGGGATGCATGTGGAACGTTCCGTAAGGTTGGTCAGGCGGCCAGCGCCAACTGGAGGTTGGTCATCGTTTGATCCCGCGTTTCAGCCGGAGGTTGTACCGGCAGCGTGACGGTGAAGCAGGTGCCGGTGGTCGGGCCGGAATCGACCTTGATGCTGCCGCCGTGCTGGGAAATGATCTTGTAGGCGATCGAGAGGCCAAGCCCGGTACCTTCGCCCACCTTCTTGGTGGTGAAGAACGGATCGAAGATGCGCGGCAATACGTCTGCCGGAATGCCGTGCCCGTTATCACGTACCTTGATCACGACCTGATCGCCGACTTTCCTGCTGCTCAGATGGATCACGCCGTGTTCGTCGGTGGCCTGGGCGGCGTTGGTAATCAGGTTGAGGAAGACCTGGTTGATCTGCGAAGGCGAGCAGGTCACGAAGGCGTCGTTGTCGAAGTCCCGCTCGATCTTCTTGCTCTTGACGATGTTCTTGGCGATCACCAGCGTGCTTTGCAGTCCCTCGTTGAGGTTGAAATGGGCCACCTTGCTGCGGTCCAGGCGGCTGAAGTTTTTCAGGTTGGTAACGATCTCGGAAATCTGGTCGATGCCATAGAGCCCATCGCGAATCAGTGCAGTCAGTTCGCTGATGCCGTCATCGGCCGCGATCTCGTCGCACATTGTCTGCACCCTGGCGTACTGTGCGGAAATCTGCTCTTCTGCGGCGTCGCCATCGGCCATCAGCGTCAGCAGGGCGCGCGATTCGGCGACGATGCCGGTGGCGGCCGGCAGGCGCTCATCGAGTACTTGCAGGCCATTGCGCACATAGGCCAGCGGGGTGTTGATCTCATGGGCCACGCCGGCAATCATCTGACCCAACGAGGACATTTTCTCTGACTGGATCAGGGCGGCTTCGGAATCCTTCAGGTGGCGCAGCGCATCTCCCAGTTCTGCGGTACGGGCCTCGACACGATGCTCAAGGTTCTCGTTGGCGTCTGCCAGCTGTGCGTTGCTCTGTTGCACCAGACGGTAGCTCCCGACCAGACGCCAGGCAAACCAGGCGATCGCCAGCAGCAGCAGGGCCGAGTACCCGATCAACAACTGGCGGTAGAACGCGGTAGCTTCCAGCGTGCGTGCCTGCGCCTGGTCGATTGCCTGGGCAACCGCTTCAATGCGCTGCTTCACCGGGAGCGCCGCGAGCTCGGCGAGGATGGCGTCTTCGGCTGCCTTCTGCCCGCGTACTTCGCCGAACTTCTCCACCAAAGCCTGCGCGTTGACCGCGATGTCTCCGGGATACTGTGACAGACGTTCGGTCAGATCCTTGAGGCTGGCATCGATGCGCGGCAGCGCCTGGGCATCACTTAACAGGTTGTAGCGCAGGGTCTCGGTCAACAATTCGTTGATACGCAGGCCAAGGGTCGAAAGCCGCTCTGCAGTGGCCGCGGCATCCTTGGCGCGCGATTGCGCTGCCTCCTGCTGATATTCGCGCAGCTCGGCGAGGAATTCCGCGCCTTTGTCGCTGACGAAACGTAGCGACTCGCGCAGTGCCTGGTTTTGCCTGGCAAAGCGTGCAGCGACCTCCCGCTTTTTGTCGAGCACCGCACCCAGGGCGCTGTAGGCGTTAAGGGCTTCCGGTTGCTCCAGCGCCATCAACTCGGCCCCCAAACCGCTGCGTGCAGCGGAAATGCGTTCGGCGGGTGTCTGTCCGGCCGCGTAGCGACGATTCAGGCCCGTTTTCGCCTGCAGCGAATCAACCGTCCATTCGGCATCGATGGCCTCCAAATCCCGCAAACCAGAGACGATTCGGCCTTCGCGTGCGAAATCGGTCTCCTGCGTCTTCGAGTAGAGGAACCACAGCGTTCCGACCAGCAGGAAGGCTGTCAGCGCGTAGATGAATGGCAGGAGAAGCTTTTTCATGATGAATGAGTGCGGTCGACGGTGGTTGGGGGATCAGCTTTTCTTCTTCTCGGCGCCGGCTGCAGCCAGCTTGCCGCCGAGTTTCATGCAACTGCCACGGGCGACATACACCCACTCGTCTGGAGCGTTGTCTGTCTTGGCATAACCGGCGCAGGCGTGGCTGGCCGTGGCGCAGGAGTTCTTTCCGGCCTTGGCGATGCCAAAGCATTTTTCCTTGGCTGCAGCTGGTGCAGCTTTGTTGTCCTGTGCTTGAGACGCGGGTGTAGCACCCAGACCGATCAGGGTGACGAGTGCAGCGGAGAGGAGGGTGGTGTGGTTCATGTCGGGCTCCAATGGATGAAGAGTTGAATGGGCCAAGTGCGGCAGTGGCAGGATGGACTTGCCCAAGCTAGTTCGGGTCACTGGGCGCAGCGGTTACAGCTGGTTGAGAAAAAGTTGGGCCGATGCCTGCCGCGCCATCTCGCACCACACTGGTGCAACACATTGGGGGCGTGTGCCTGCGCGGAATTTTTGGTGCCGTCTGTAACCATCGGCCCCGAATCGGCGAACTAGCAAGCATGACTACGCCTCGCCCCAAGCAACCTGTCGTGTCGAGCGCCAGCCGCTTGACCGGTGGGCTGGGTTTGAAGCCCGAGCACTATGTCGAAGCGCTGGAGAGCCGGGAGCCTGGCCTGTGGTTTGAAGTGCATGCCGAGAACTACATGTCGGCCGGCGGGCCGAGGTTGGCCTGGCTTGAGGCGATCCGCGGGGAACATCCGCTTTCCGTGCACGGGGTCGGTTTGTCGCTGGGTGCGGATGCGCCGCCTGATGCAGCCCATCTGAACCGGCTTGCCATGCTGGTGGATCGTTTTGAGCCGGCCCTGGTGTCCGAGCATCTGGCATGGTCCGTATGGGGCGGGGCCTTTCTTCCCGATCTTTTGCCGGTTCCGCGCACCCATGCCGCACTGCTTCGGCTGGTCGACAATATTTCACGGGTGCAAGAGCGGCTTGGCCGGCCCATCGCGATTGAAAATCCTTCCCACTATGTGACCCTGCCTTGGCACGAATACACCGAGGCAGATTTTCTGGGTGAGCTGGTGCGGCGTGTCGGCTGCCGCGTGCTGCTTGATGTCAACAACGTGTATGTCAGCGGGCGCAACCTCGGGTTGGCGCCGGCGGAGTTGCTGGCCGATTTGCTGGCTGTGGTTCCGGCGGAGGCCATCGTCGAGATCCATCTGGCGGGGCACTCGGAGGATCCGACGCACGGGCCGCGCCTTCTGGTCGATTCGCACGATGCGCCGGTCGCAGAAGCCGTATGGACACTCTATGAGCAAGCCATTGAGCGCATCGGGGCGCGGCCAACCTTGATCGAACGCGATGGCAACCTGCCCGATTTTGCGGCGCTGCTGCAGGAGCGCGGCCGTGCTCATGACACCTTGCACCCTTGCGCCGTGGTGGCACCAGCATGAGCGCGCTGCCGGCATCGCCCCTGGACTGGCGCCAGTATCTGGACCAATTCAGCGCCCTGCTCCTGAAGACGCCGTGCGCCGACGGCGGTGGCGCCAACCTGATCTCGGGCTTGGCCGCACAGCCGGGATTTGCGGTCTATCGCAACACCTTTCTCAAAGCCTGTGTGGATGCCCTGCAGGGCAACTATCCTGCGGTTTCAAGGCTGGTCGGCGATGAATGGTTTCGCGGCGCCGCCACGCGCTTCGCGCTGGCCTCGCCACCGGTGGCGCCAATGCTGTTTGACTATGGCGAAAGTTTTGCCACCTTTCTGGACCACTTTGAACCGGCACGTGAGCTGCCGTACCTGGCGGATGTGGCGCGTCTGGACCGGGCGTGGACCGAATCACATCTGGCCGTGGATGCCGCCCCTCTCAGTCTGACGGGTCTGGCCGCATTGGCGCCGCACCAGCTGGTTGATTTGCGTCTTGCGGTGCACCCGGCGGCAAGATGGCATTGGTTCGAAGATCAACCCATCTATTCGATCTGGAGCGCCAACCGGGAAGAGACTGACTTGACCCGGCAGCCCGAGTGGCATGGTGAAGGTGTAGTGATCACGCGGGCGGAGACTGATGTGACGTGGCGCGAGGTTCCCCGCGCGGCCTGCGTGTTGCTCGACGCCTGTGCTGCCGGCATGCCGCTTGAAGAAGCCGCGCAGCTGGCGCTCTCCGAAGTGCCGCCGGCTGAGCAAGGGCAGAAGCTTTCCGCGTTGCTGGCTGAACTCATCAATTCCGGTGCGTTTCTCGACATTACCGCAGAAGACGCCGCGTGATTCTTTTGCGAGGCGTGTAACCGGCGACGGCGAACTTGCGAACTAACAAGGGACAGTTGCAACGAAACTGACAAAGCGTCAGTCAGGCAACGTCAACCACCTTACCCTTTACAGGAGCATCAAACATGAACAAGCAGACCCTCGCCATTTCCGCCTTTGCACTCGCTACCCTTGCCGCTGGTGCGGTCCATGCACAAGGCGCAAAGAAGGATGACATGAGCAAACCGGCCGTCGAGAAATGCTATGGCGTATCCCTGGCCGGAAAGAACGATTGCGCCGCCGGCCCCGGCACGACCTGTGCCGGCACGTCGAAGACCGACTACCAGGGCAACGCCTGGAAGAATGTTCCTGCCGGCACCTGCACCAGCATCAAGACGCCGAAAGGCACGGGCTCCCTGGCACCGATCAAGGCCTGATCCCAATCTGCGCCGCGTTCAAGCTTGCACCCAAGAAGTGGTTGCTACCGGTAGCGTGTCGCCGGATTGCCGCATCAATTGCAGGGCAAGCTTGAGCGTAGTGGATTGGTCTTTGCAAACTGAAACCTTCGGGAGGACCTTCGCGTGAAAGACGCTGCCACCATCACATCGCCATCTGACGTTGTCGGGCTCCGAGGCAGCCTGAACCGCATTGTCGATCAATTCGCAGCGAGGCTCTCCGACGGCTTCATTTCGGTCTGCGCCCGCGTGTCCCTGGCTGCGATTTTCTTCATGTCGGGCCGCACCAAGGTAGATGGGTTGCTCACGGTCTCCGAAGGTGCTTACACCCTGTTCCGCGAGGAGTATCGCGTGCCATTGGCGCCGCCTGAACTGGCCGCGCATCTTGCGACCTACGCTGAACACCTGTTTCCCGTGTTGCTGGTGTTGGGCCTGTTCACCCGGTTTTCGGCGGCCGCCCTGCTCGGCATGACAGCGGTGATCCAGATCTTTGTTTACCCCAGTGCGTGGCCTACGCACCTCTCGTGGGCGACCATCGCGCTTTACCTGATGGCCAAAGGGGGCGGTGCGATGTCCTTGGATCGGAAACTGGGCCTGCGCTGAGCGCGGACACCACCTAGCCGATTCCAAGCGCCGGAGTAGAGGGAAAAAGCGACAAGAATGGCTCCAGGAGCCATTCTCCGGCCATATGCCTGGTGCGGTCTAGTACGGATTGAGAATCACGTCGCGCGTGATTTCACCCG
>CAYUEG010000188.1:0-5745 GCA_964443245.1 uncultured Burkholderiales bacterium
GTGGCGTGCGGGTTGGCCAGTTGCAGGTTTTCAAACACGCTGCCGGCAAACAGCAAGGTTTCCTGCGGCACTACGCCTAGCTGGTTGCGCAGTTCGTTCGCCGCCAGTTGGCGAATGTCGCGCGTATCAATCTCGATGCTGCCTTCACTGGGCAGGTAGAAGCCCTGGATCAGTTTGGCCAGGGTGCTTTTGCCGGAGCCGGATGCCCCCATCAAGGCCGTCACCTGCCCGGCCTCAAAGGTGAGGTTGAGGTTGCGGTAGAGAAAGGGGTGGTGCTCGCTGTAGCGGAAGGCCAGGTCCTTGATGTCGATGCGGCCATGGCCTGCCGCGGTGCGGGCCGGCAGCAGGCTGTAGGGCTCGGGGGGCGCATCCATCAAATCCCCCAGGCGCTTTACAGCGATATGCGCGTTCTGGAATTCCTGGTACAGGCCAACCAGTTTCAACACAGGCTGGCTCATGCGGCCGGCGAACATCTGGAACGCCACCAGCATGCCGATGGTAAAGCCGTCGTTGTTCATCACCAGCAGCGCGCCGACGATGAGTATGGCCGTGGTTTGCACCTGCTCCAAAGTCTGGGCTACCGTGTTGTAGCTGTTGGCCAGGGTTTTGGTGCGGAAGGTGCGGCCCAGATACTCGGCGATCATGGCGCCGTATTTGGCGTTGAGCTGCGGTTCCATCTGCAGCGATTTCACGGTGTTCATGCCCGCCACATATTCGGTGAGGAAGGCCTGGTTCTTGGCGCCCTGCATGAACTGGTCGTTCAGGCGCTGGCGGAAGATGGGGGTAACGAGGATAGAGAGGATGGCGATGATCAGCACCAGCCCCAGCGCAATGAGCGAGAGCTGCCAGGAGTAATAGAACATCACCGCCAGAAAGATCACTAGGCAGGGCAGGTCGAGCAGCAGGGTTACCGCGGCGCCGGTAATGAATTCGCGAATCGTTTCCACGCCGTGCAGGCGCGCGATGAGCGTGCCGGTGGGCCGGTGCTCGAAGTAGGGCAGCGGCAGGCTCAGCATGTGCGAGAACACTTTGCTGCCGAGCAGGGCATCCACACGGTTGCCGGTGTGCAGGATCAGGTATTGGCGTGACCAGCTGAGCAGGGCGTTGAAGATCACGAACACCCCGAGGGCGAAGGCGATCACCCACAGGGTGTTGAGGGTTTGATGTACGACGACCTTATCGATGATCACCTGGGTGGTGAGCGGCATCGCCAGCGCAATGAGCTGGATGAACACGGAGCCGACGATCACATCGCGCCAGAGCTTCTTGTGTTTCAGCAGGTGCGGGATAAACCACCTGAAGCCGAAGGGCTGGGAGGCAAGGGTGCTGCCGTGAGGGGTAGTGCCATCGTCCCCTTCTTGGGCGGCCGCTCCGGCTTCGCGTTTGGCGACGAGCAGCACTTCGGGCTCATAGAGCCGGGCAAACTCGTCCAGCGGCAGGGCGCGCGGCGCCTGGTCTTGCGGCTCGATCAGGAGGACGCGCTCGGCATCGACTTTCAACACCAGGGCGGGCAGCAGTGAGCCGGCAGCGGGTTCCTGCTGGAAGGCCACAAAGGGTAGCGGCAGTTTGGCCAGTGCGTCACCGTTGGCGCCCAATGCAGCGGTGCGGGCAGCGCGCCGCAGGCCGCAGGTGAGCCCGAGGTCCTTCAAGGCGGCCTGCAGGTTGAGCCTGTCGTATGGCGGTGGAAAGGCCTGCCCGACGAGCGCGGCATCAAACGGAATGCGGAATAGCTGCGCCAGCCCCGCCACCAGCCACATGAAGGTGGCGGGCGCCAGGATGGCGGCGGCACACGGTTCGCCCTGCGGCACATTGCGCAACTGGGGCGAACCACCGTTTGGTGCACTCTCCTGTGCACGTCCCGCTTCTGTACCTGCCTTGCGGCCGGGTGCGCTCCCTTGCACGCTCAGGTCCTCTGTCTTTCTGTTGTTGTTGTGATCGCAGTGTGATCAAAGTCACACCTCGGCCGAGGATATCGGGGAAAGGGAATCGGCGCATCCCCAAAAGTGATGAGATATTGAGGGTTTCGATGTTGCGCCGCAACAACAGCCGATATGCCGCAGAATCACTCATCCCGTTACGGTTGCCACCCCACTACCCCCCGATCTCGTTCCGGGAAACGCCTCAGGAGCCCCCATGCCCACCATCTTCGAACGCCTCATTTCCGGTGAACTGCCCTGTGCCAAGGTGTATGAAGACGAACTCGTCTTCGCCTTCATGGATGCCGGCCAGGTGAACCCGGGCCATGTGATCGTGGCCACCAAAGCGCCGCATGAAACCCTGATGGACGCTTCCGAGGCCGAAGCCTGCGCGCTGATGGCCGCGGCGCACCGCATCGCCCGGGCGGTGGAGGCCGCCTTTGCGCCGGCCGGCATGACCCTGCTGCAAGCCAACAAGGCCGCCGGCTGGCAAACCGTGCCGCACCTGCACCTGCACGTGCTGCCGCGCCATGCCAATGACGGGGTGGAACTGACCTGGCCACGCAAGGAGCCCGGCATGGAAAAGCTGAAGGAGCTGGCGGCAAGGATCCGGCTGTAGCGGCTGTACCAGGTGCCGGCCGGGGTTGACGACCTGGGAAGGTTGGCGACCCGCAAGGCGGCCCCCCGGATTTTTGGGCCAGCAACCAAAAAGCGCCCTCAAGTTGGCCAAAGCGTTGCCGTTGTCGTATTCGGAGGCTCTGCCCCGAACAGGAGACAACGCCATGTATGCCCTTGATCACGACCACGATTCGGCCCACCCGCAGCGCATCGCTGAGCTGGAAGCGCGCGTTGATTGGCTGGAAACCGCCATCGCGCAGATTCTGGGCGAACCGCCGGGTCGTCGCCCCAAGGTGAACCTCGCGGCCACGCCCAAGCCGCTGCCCAAGGCGGAAGAGCCGCCGGTCGAGTTTGATCTGTGGATGCTGCGCACTCAGGGCATGCCGACGCTGGCGCCGCCGGTAACGGAAAGCACCACCCAGACCATCAGGGATCCACGCCTGGGCAATACCCGGGTGCTCTCCACCCTGACCGACATCGGGCGGCCCATGGCGGCGCCGGCTCACCACCCCGCACCGCCCCCCGCCCGGCCGGGACCCGCAGCCTACGATCCGGCCCTGACTTCCGCGCTGGCGGCCATCGGCCTGGCCCCGGCCGCAGCTGCAGAAGGAGCCCCGGCCGAGGCAATCGTCAATCCACGATACCTGGCCAAAACCCAGCCCATGCCAGCGCTGGCAAGCTCGTTCGAACCAGTCGCCCCGACTGCCGCCGCCACCGATTTCATGGGGATTACTGCGGCCTTTGCCACCCTCGATGCGCAGCTGACAGCGGCCAGCGAAGCCGAGGCCGCACTGCACGCGCCGAAGAAGGATCTGCTGCCCTGGATGGATCTGAATCCGGATCTCATCGATGCCGCCACGGCACGTACCAAAGCGGCGAAGCTTGAGGTGCGGTCCGCGATTGAGGATCAGTATCCGAGCATTCTGCAGAAGATCACGGCGATCTGGCGCTCACCGGAAATTCACGGCTACCTGAAAAAGCTGATCGTCGATGACCGCGGCGATCGCAACGGGTTCGACCCGGCCGTCATGAGCGAGCTGATTGCCCTGAGCGGCGTGCTGGAACAGCCGGCACGCGCGAACGAATGGAGCACCGGCGCGCGGATGATCTGAGGACTACGCCTCGCGCGCCGGAGGCCCGGCGTACGCGCCGGCAATCTTCACTTCGGCATTGCCCAGCCCGGCGATGTAGAGCTGCATCACATCGCCCGGCACCACCGGCCCCACGCCCTCCGGCGTGCCGGTGAGAATGACGTCGCCCGGATACAGGGTGTATTTGTCGGAAGCGTATTCGATCAGCCGGTCCACGTTGTAGACCAGGTCGCTGGTGTTGGCCTTCTGGCGCGTGACGCCATTGACCTTCAACTCCAGATCCAGCGCATTGGGGTCGGCAATCTCGTCGGCCGTGGTGAGCCAGGGGCCCAGCAGCGCGTAGGAATCACCCGATTTGCGCCACGACAAAAGCTCCTTGCCGCGCGTGGTCATGTCCAGGCCCATTGCATAGCCGAGGATGTATTCGCGGGCTTTCTCGCGCGGAATGTTCTTGCCTTGCTTGCCGATCACCACGGCCAGTTCCAGCTCGTGATCGTTGCGGCGCTCAGGGTAAAGCAGCTTGACCTCGTCGCCAAAGCCGACCAGGCTGCTGGTGGCCTTGAGGAACAGGCCCCAATCCGAAATGTGCGTAATCGTGGTGCGGCCGTGCTTGATGCCGGGGTCGGCATTCGATTCCTGAATGTGCTTCACATAATTGATCGGCGCATTGATGATCTTGGTCGGGTTGGCCACCGGCGGCAGCAGCTTCACGCCGGCCACGGCCCGCCGCGGTGCGGATGCCCGCAACGCCTGCACTCGCGCCATGACCGCGGGCCAGTGGGCCACCAGCTGGTCACCCAGCGGCGCGGGATAGCGCATCAGCGGAATCGCGTCGAGCGCTGGGGTGACATCGACGACCTCATCACTTTCGATGAGTCCCAGGCGGTTGTCGTTGAAGCGGCAGATTTTCATTATTGTGGCAATTTGGCAACGGTAAGCTGCCGATTCTACCCCCGGCAAGCACGCCCACGGCGTCGCGCTCCTATAATGGCGTTGACCTGCTGCAGCCCGTCGTCTTGCAGCCAGCCCCACTCTTTTCACCCACCTTTGACCAAGGCAATCGCCATGCTGAACCTCACCCGACTCTCCACCTTCGCCGCCCTCGGCGCGGCCGCCCTGACCCTGCCCTCCCTCAGCTGGGCCAACGTGTGCAGCCCGCAGTACACCAGCTATGTGTGCCCGCTGGGCGCATCGGGCACCGGCCTGATCAATTCGACCGTGACGCCCAGCACCCAGGCAACGCCGCTCGCGATCACGGGCGCATTGTCCGGTGCGCGGGCTGGTGGTGCGTTCGGTTCACAGCGCACCGGCCTTTACTTCGATGGCCAGACCGGCCAGGCCGCCGCCGCCGGCGCGCCGCGCTGGAACGTGTGGGGCGCCCTGGGCCAGAACCAGGTGGCGTATTCGTTCAACCCGGCCCGTTCGAGCGGCAACATCAATCTGGTGCTGGGCGGGCTTGACTACACCTTCAACAACCAGGTTGTCCTGGGTGTGGCCCTCTCCGACGACCGCACGCGCATCAACACGCAGTTCAACAATGGCTCTTTGAACGCCAATGGGTACGCCATCGCACCCTACCTCGCCATTCCGTTTGGCCGCAACTGGCTCTTCGATGCCAGCCTGGGCTGGGGCGAGAACAAGATTTCGCAGGCTGACAATGCCCTGGGCGGCGCAACCGTCACCGGGAACACCACCAGCAAGCGGTTTTTCTCGTCGGTTGCGGCAAGCTACGTTGGCAACATCGGCAAGATGCAGTGGACCGGCAAGGGCACTTACCTGTTCTCCGAGGACAAGCTCGGGCAATTTACGCTTTCCAACAACGTGGCCGTGGCTGCCCTGACCACCCGCGTGGCGCAAGTGCGCCTGGGCGGCCAACTTGCGTATGACGCGGGCGGCATCGTGCCCTACGCCGGCTTGACCTACATTCGCGATGTGCAGGCCCCCACGCAACCGGCCGTATTGGGCCAGGTAGCGGCCAATGACCGCGATGCCTGGCAGGTTGCGCTGGGCTTGAACTTCTACAACCGCGGCCCGCTCTCCGGCAGCGTGCAGTACTCGCAGGATACGAACCGTTCACAGGTCAAGAACAATCTGTTCATGGCGAACGTCGCTTACCGGTT
>CAYUEG010000189.1:0-5716 GCA_964443245.1 uncultured Burkholderiales bacterium
CCGTGAAGGCGGTCGTACCGTCGGCGCCGGCGTCGTCGCTAAAGTCATCGAGTAAGTTGGCCAGTATCTAGGGGCGTAGCTCAATTGGCAGAGCGACGGTCTCCAAAACCGTAGGTTGGGGGTTCGATTCCCTCCGCCCCTGCCAGGGTCTCCGGAACGTGGTTTCCGGTGGTCCTTGATGAAAGATAGGTAGTTTGCAGTGGACAAAGTAAAACTGGGCGTCGCGGTGCTGCTGGTCGTAGCTGGCTTGGCGGCGTTCTATTTCTTCGGCGAGCATGCGTTGGTGTTGCGCGTGCTCTACGTGCTGGCAGGTTTGTTGGCAGGCGCGGGCGTGGGTTGGCTTACGCCGCAGGGGCAGCAGTTTTTTGCTTTTTCACGCGAATCCTGGGCGGAGGCAAAGAAGGTCGTTTGGCCAACGCGCAAAGAGGCTACCCAGACCACTGCTGCCGTGTTCGGTTTTGTGGTCATCATGGCTGTTTTTCTGTGGATTTCGGACAAGACCCTTGAGTGGATCTTGTATGACCTGATTCTTGGCTGGAAAAAATCATGACCGCAACCGTTGCATCTACCGGAAAGCGCTGGTATGTCGTTCACGCATATTCCGGGTTTGAGAAAAGTGTTGGTCGGGCGCTCGAGGAACGCATCAATCGCGCCGGCATGCGGGACAAGTTCGGTCAGATTCTCGTCCCCGTTGAGGAAGTGGTGGAGCTCAAGGGTGGTCACAAGAGCATTACCGAGCGCAAGTTTTTCCCGGGATATCTTCTGGTTGAAATGGAGATGAATGACGAAACGTGGCACCTGGTGAAAAACACCGCCAAGGTGACCGGGTTCGTCGGCGGCAGTGGCAACAAGCCGACCGCCATTTCACAGAAAGAAGTCGACAAAATCATGGCCCAGATGGCCGAGGGTGCTGAGAAGCCCCGTCCGAAGGTCTTGTTTGAGGCTGGCGAAATGGTGCGTGTGAAGGAAGGCCCGTTCACCGATTTCAACGGCAATGTGGAAGAAGTGAACTACGAGAAGAACAAGCTGAAGGTTACCGTGACGATCTTCGGTCGTGCGACACCTGTGGAGCTCGATTTTGCGCAGGTCGAAAAGCAGTAGGTAACCCCCGACCGAGCAGCAGTTTGCAACTGGCCAGGAGGAGCCGTGAATCCTCCGGGAAGTGGGCCCGCCCGCGTGTTTGAGAAAAGCGGCCCAAGAGGAGCCACCAGTCGCGGCCTTGCCGTCAACGTGGCGCTATCACTCAACTTGAAGCAGGAGCAGTTCAATGGCAAAGAAGATCGTCGGCTATATCAAGCTGCAGGTGCCAGCTGGTAAGGCCAATCCCTCCCCTCCGATCGGACCGGCACTCGGCCAGCGCGGACTCAACATCATGGAATTCTGCAAGGCGTTCAACGCCGCCACGCAGAAGGTCGAGCCCGGCCTGCCAATTCCGGTGGTGATCACCGCATTCGCCGACAAGAGCTTCACCTTCGTGATGAAGACGCCCCCGGCAACCATCCTTATCAAGAAGGCTGCAAAGATCGACAAGGGATCCAAGACACCTCATAGCGACAAGGTGGGCAAAATCACGCGTGCGCAAGCCGAAGAGATTGCCAAGACCAAGATGCCTGACCTTACCGCTTCCGACCTTGATGCCGCCGTGCGCACGATCGCCGGCAGCGCCCGTAGCATGGGCATCACTGTGGAGGGCATTTAAATGGCACACGTTTCCAAGCGCCAGAAGGCGCTCGAAGGCAAAGTCGACCGCAGCAAATTCTATCCGGTTGCGGACGCATTGGCGCTCGCCAAAGAGATGGCAACGGCCAAGTTCAATGAATCGATCGATATCGCCGTGATGCTCGGCGTTGACGCGAAAAAGTCGGACCAGACCGTACGAGGTTCAGTCGTGCTGCCTGCCGGCACTGGCAAAACCGTCCGCGTAGCCGTGTTTGCCCAGGGCGAGAAGGCCGAGCAGGCCAAAGCCGCCGGCGCTGACATCGTCGGGCTGGATGACCTGGCAGAGAAGATCAAAGCGGGTCAGATGGACTTCGACATCGTCATTGCCACCCCCGACACCATGCGGATCGTCGGTACGCTCGGCCAGATTCTCGGTCCGCGCGGCCTGATGCCGAACCCGAAGGTGGGAACGGTTTCGGCCAACCCGGCGGAAGCGGTCAAGAACGCCAAGGCTGGTCAGGTGCAGTACCGTACCGACAAGAACGGCATTGTCCAGTGCACCCTCGGGCGGGCTTCCTTTACCGTCGAGCAGTTGCATATCAACATGAAGGCGTTGATCGAGGCATTGAACAAGGCCAAGCCGGCATCTTCCAAAGGCGTTTATCTTCGGAAAATTTCCGTTTCGTCGACCATGGGCCGCGGCATCCGCGTGGACCAGGCCAGCGTCACGGCATAACAGGAATCAGATTCGGGCGTGGGGCCGCAGGCCTGCACGCCCAACCTTCTTTGGGCCGCTGCAGGGGGAAACCGCCAAGAGTGTTGGTGGGAGCCGTTCTTCAGCGTGCCGTCAAAGACCGTAGGAATGGGCTGGTGCCAGTGTGAGCGTCGACGTTGGACGTTGGTGGCAGCCCGTTTAATCGAAGGCAAGCCGAAAGTCGCGCTTTCATCCTACGCAGATGGCGATCCCCGAACAGTTCATTGTTTGATGGTTCGCTGTGGTGCAACCGGTGTTCATTGTGGCTGCAAGGCTGCAAAGGCGCCTTAACCAGGAGTAAGACCGTGGGTCTCAACCTTTCGGAAAAGCAGGCAGTGGTCGCAGAAGCGTCGGCAGAAGTTGCCAAGGCGCAAGTGATCGTTGTTGCCGAATACCGTGGCCTGGAAGTCGGGAAAATCACCTCTTTGCGCAAGCAGGCGCGCGAAGGCGGTGTGTATTTGCGGGTGCTCAAGAACACCCTGGCGCGTCGTGCCGTGGAGGGGACTCCCTTCGCCGGCCTGGCTGACAAGATGGTGGGGCCGCTGATTTACGGCATCTCCGCAGATCCGGTCGCCGCAGCCAAGGTCTTGTCCGCGTTCGCCAAAGACAACGACAAGCTCATCGTGAAAGGGGGCGCAATGCCCAATTTCGTGATGGATGCGAACGGTGTCAAGGCGCTCGCAAGCATGCCTTCGCGTGACGAGTTGATCGCCAAGCTGATGGCCACCATGCAAGCCCCGATTGCCCAATTTGTCCGTACCCTCAACGAAGTGCCGGGCAAACTTGTCCGGACGCTCGCCGCGGTGCGCGATCAAAAAGAGCAGCAGGCCGCCTAACTTCGCGTTGCTTTATCCCGTTTTTCATTTCAAACCATTCGAGCTGTCAATTTTTGGAGTAATACATCATGGCACTTAGCAATCAAGAAATCCTCGACGCGATCGCCGCCAAATCGGTTCTCGAAGTCGCTGAACTCATCAAGATGATGGAAGAGAAGTTTGGCGTTTCCGCTGCTGCTGCGGCCGTTGCCGTTGCTGCTCCTGCAGCGGGCGCTGGCGCGGCTGCTGCCGAAGAGCAAACCGAATTTACCGTGAACCTGGTTTCCGCCGGCGAAAAGAAAGTGGAAGTCATCAAGGTCGTCCGTGCTGCTACCGGCCTGGGCCTGAAAGAAGCCAAAGACCTCGTCGATGGCGCACCCAAGGCTGTCAAGGAAGGCATCAAGAAAGAAGACGCTGCCGCCCTCAAGAAGCAGCTCGAGGACGCAGGGGCCAAAGTCGAAATCAAGTAATCCGGTGATGTTCGTCTCTGGTGCGTCCTTCGGGTCGCATCAGGGCGAGCCCAAGAGGCTACCGGATAGCGGCCAAGCGCTGCTATCCAGTGTCTTCTGAAAAGACTGCAGAAGGCAAGTTCGGTCGGGTGGCGTGCAACGCGCCACCGTCCGCCATAGGTTGGTAGAGGCCAACCACCGAACTTCCGGGAGCTTAGGTTCCGTCCCAGTCGAACTCCACGATGTGCTCGCCGCATCGTGCGCCAATTGAGTGCAGTAACCGGGAGAAGTTATGGCTTATTCGTTTACCGAGAAAAAGCGCATCCGCAAAAGTTTCGCCAAGCGGGCGAGTGTGCAGAATGTGCCTTTTTTGTTGGCAACCCAGCTTGATTCGTACACCCATTTCCTGCAGGCCGAAACACCGGCAAACGCGCGCCGGGTGGAGGGATTGCAAGCTGCCTTCAGTTCGATCTTTCCGATCGTCAGCCACAACGAATATGCCCGTCTGGAGTATGTCAGCTATCAGCTGGGCCAACCTCCGTTTGACGTCAAGGAATGTCAGCAGCGCGGCCTGACCTTTGCCTCGCCGTTGCGCGCCAAAGTGCGCATGATCCTGCTGGACAAGGAAGATTCGACCAAGAAAAAAGTCAAGGAAATCAAGGAGCAGGAAGTCTACATGGGCGAGATCCCGCTCATGACGACGACCGGATCGTTTGTCATCAACGGCACCGAGCGCGTCATCGTTTCGCAGTTGCACCGTTCGCCCGGCGTGTTCTTCGAGCACGATCGCGGCAAGACCCATTCATCAGGCAAGCTGCTCTTTTCAGCGCGCATCATTCCCTATCGTGGTTCGTGGCTCGATTTCGAGTTTGATGCAAAGGACATCCTGTATTTCCGTGTGGACCGCCGTCGCAAGATGCCGGTCACGATCCTGCTCAAGGCCATCGGGCTGTCACTCGAAGAAATTCTGGGCACCTTCTTTGATTTCGACGCGTTCCAGATTCAAAAGGAAGGCGCCCAGTTTGAGGTGGTGCCGGAGCGTATGCGCGGCGAAATTGCCCGCTTCGACATTTTCGACCGCGCCGGCAAGGTGCTGGTTGCGAAAGACAAGCGCATTACCGCGAAGCACATTCGCGATTTCGAGGCTGCTGGCCTGAAGAAAATCGCCGTCCCGGATGATTTTCTGCTGGGACGTACGCTCGCCTCCAATGTCGTCGACACCGAGACGGGTGAGATCCTCGCCAATGCCAATGCCGAGATTACCGAGGACCTGCTCGCGGTGCTCCGCGAAGCCGGCGTCAAGGACATCAAGACCCTGTTTACAAACGATCTTGACCACGGTGCCTACATCTCCAGCACGCTTCGGGTTGACGAAATCCCGGACGAGACAGCCGCGCGCATTGCCATCTATCGCATGATGCGCCCCGGAGAGCCGCCGACCGAAGATGCGGTCGAGTCGCTCTTCAATAGCCTGTTCTTTGACGCCGATCGCTACGACCTTTCGTTCGTTGGCCGCATGAAGTTCAACCGCCGCGTCGGCCGCGAAGAGCTTGAGGGCCCGGGCGTCCTGTCAAACGAAGACATCGTTGCCGTCATCAAGATCCTGGTGGACCTGCGCAATGGTCGCGGTGAGATCGATGATATTGACCACCTGGGGAATCGCCGCGTGCGTTGCGTCGGCGAGTTGGCCGAGAACCAGTTCCGCGCCGGTTTGGTGCGTGTGGAGCGTGCTGTACGCGAGCGTCTGGGCCAGGCTGAAACCGAAAACCTGATGCCGCACGACTTGATCAACGCGAAGCCGATCTCTGCGGCGATCCGGGAGTTCTTCGGGTCATCACAGCTTTCGCAGTTCATGGACCAGACCAATCCGCTCTCCGAGATTACCCACAAGCGCCGTGTTTCGGCCCTGGGACCGGGCGGCTTGACGCGTGAGCGCGCCGGTTTTGAAGTACGCGACGTGCATCCGACCCACTACGGCCGCGTATGCCCGATCGAAACGCCGGAAGGTCCGAACATCGGCCTGATTAATTCGCTGGCGT
>CAYUEG010000190.1:0-5715 GCA_964443245.1 uncultured Burkholderiales bacterium
TCCTTCAACGGCGACGGCTGCTACATGATGAACGGCCAGGAGCTGGCGACCGCCGTGCATCACCAGCTCAACGTGATTTTCGTGATCGTCAACAACGGCATTTACGGCACCATCCGCATGCACCAGGAGCGCGACTACCCGGAGCGCGTGCACGGCACGACCTTTACCAACCCTGATTTTGCGGCGCTCGCCAAGGCCTATGGCGCCCACGGCGAAACCGTGACCGAGACAGCGCAGTTTGCCGATGCCTTGAAGCGCAGCGTGGCCAGCGGCAAGCCGGCGGTGATTGAAGTGGTGATCGACCCGAACGCCATCACCACGCAAACCACGCTCAGTGCGCTGCGCGAAAAGGCGCTGAAGCAGCGCGCCTGAGAACCCGGCAGACCTGAGCAGTGCTCCCCAGTGACGCTATGCGCTGAACCCCTGACGGGCGCCGCCTTTGCGCCCTTCGGCCAGGTCATCGAGGCCGTGGGCGACGCCAGCACGGCGAACCAGGGGCGCGCGCAGCGCTTCGATACGCCGCTCGACATGGCCGGCACCGATGCGCGCGCGAAGCGATTGCAGACCGCGATCTACCGGATCCGCCCAAGCGCCTTGCCGTTCGAGCTCAAGCTCGTCGAACGACATCCGCTTTCGCGCCAACTGTTCTTCCCCAATTCAGGGGCGCGCTTTCTGGTCTGCGCCTGCCCGACGCTGGGCAACGGCGAGCCGGACCTGGCTGGGCTGCGCGCCTTCATCGGCCAGCGCAATCAGGGCATCGTGTGGGCCACCGGCGTCTGGCATTCACCCCTCGCCGCGCTCGACGCCGACGGTGATTTCCTGATGCAGCAGTGGCAGTGCGGTGGCCCGCTGGACTGCGAGGAACGGCCGCTGGCAGATTCCGTGTTCGTGGAAGACGTGCCGGCCCCCTGAGGACTCAGGCTCAGGCTGCGCACCAGCGGCAATGCCAGAGGCGCGAAGCCCTGTGACAGCGCCGCTTCAGCGCACCGGCGCGGCCACGTAGGCCACTATCTCGATCTTCATGCCCGGCACCACCAGCGCCACGCCGGCACTGGAGCGGTTCGGATACGGCGGCTGAAAAAATTCGCGGTACACCGCGTCAATGGCGGGCATGTCCGCCACATCTGTCATGTAGATCAGCACTTGCGCCACATCGGCCAGCGTGGCGCCACCCGCTTCGACGGCGCGCTTGAGGTTGGCGAAGGTGAGCCGGGCCTGCTGCTCGATCGGGCCGGTATCGATGCTGCCATCCGGGCGCACCGGGCCGTGCGCGGTGAACAGGATGCCGCCGGAGCGCACCATCCAGGAAAACGGCTGCTTCAATGGCGGCAGGCCGACGTCGATGACTTCATTCATGGCGACCTCACCATGCCGACTTCACCATCCGCCCAAGCGCCGCGTACCAGGGGTCTGCCGGATCGCGCAGATCGGTGTGGGTTTGAAAGTGGTCGCGCCCGGCGCGCCGCTGCGCACTTACCGGTGCCGGCTGGCATTGCAGCAGGGTGTACAGGCGCTGGTTGGACTTGATGGCGCGCGGGCTGTCGTTCTCCCCGTAGGTGAGCACAAAGGGTACGCGGTTGCCGGCCGCCCAGTACAAGGGGCTCAGCGTGGTGTCCAGGCTGGCATCGCAACCGCGCAGTACCGTGGTGTAGACCCGCTCCTCCAGCGAACCTGATGCCGGCTGGGGCTCGTGCAGATCCATGATGCCGCTGATCGGCAGGCAGCCCCGGACCAGGTAGTCCGGCACCCTCGCACGCTCGCGCTCTGCGGCGCGCAAGGCTGTCAGCGCCGCCAGGTGCCCGCCGGCCGAATGGCCAGAGAGATAGACCCGGTCCGTCGCGCCACCCCAATCGGGCAACCTGACGGACAGCTCACGCAGCAGCGCCAGCGCGTCCTCGCAGGCATGGGGCAGCGGGTACTCGGGCGCGAGGCGGTAGGCAGGCGCCACCAGCACCATGCCCAGCGCGACGACGTGCGGCGCCATGAAGGTGACCCACTCGCGATAGCCGTTGGTCCAGCCGCCGCCGTGCCAGAACACCACCACCGGCGCGGCAGACGCCTGGCGCGGTGCAAACACGTTGTAACGCTGCAGCCGATGCGCGCCATAAGTCTGATCGCGCGTCACCACCACCGACTCGGGCAACGGCTCCTGCGCCCACGCCATCACGGTGCGGGCATACGCCTCCGCCGCCGGGAAGGGCAGGGGCGGCTGCAGATCGGGGTCGTACGCCGCCCGCTCTGCCGTTGCCGGAAGGTCTGTCACGCGCAGCGTTCCCGCTGACTCGGGCTGTTCAATCAGCCGGTTGACTTGGCCTGCTTCAGTCGGCCTGAATCCCGGCTTCCTTGATCACGCGCCCATAGCGGGTGTGGTGGTCGGCGTTGATGCGCGCCAGTGCGGCCGGCTCGCCCCCGGCCGGCACCAGGGCCAGCGTGGTCATGCGCGCCTGCACATCCGGCATCTTCAGGATTTCATTGATATGGCCGTTCAGCACCCTGACGATGTCAGCCGGCAATCCCTTCGGGCCCATGAAGCCCTGCCAGGCGCCCACTTCCACATCCTTGATGCCCGCTTCGGCCAGCGTGGGCACGTTCGGGGCCAGTGGCGAACGCTTGGCATCGGCCACTGCCAGGTTGATGAGCTTGCCGGTGGCAATGTGCTGGGCCACCGGCCCGAGGGTGGTGTACATCATCGGAATCTGCCCGCCCACCAGATCCACGATGGCCGGGCCGCTGCCGCGATAGGCGATCTGTGCCACGTTGGTGCCGGCGGCCTTGTTGAACATGGCGCCCAGAATGTGCATCGGCGAGCCGCTGCCCGGGCTGGCGTAGTTGGCCACCTTGCCGCTCTTGGCCGCCGCCACCAGTTCGCTCACGCTCTTGATGCCGCTGGCCGCATTGACGACCAGAAACAGCGATTGCGTGCCGGCCAGGATGATGGGCGTGAAGTCGTTCAGGGGATCATAGGTGGCGCCGGTGCCGGGCTTGAGCACCAGCGGTGCAGTGGCAAAGGTGTTGGGCGTAAACAGCAGGGTGTAGCCATCCGGCGCCGCCTTGGCCACATAGGAATTGCCGATGGTGCCGCTGGCGCCGGTCTTGTTCTCCACCACCACCGACTGGCCGGTTCGCGCCGCCAGTTTCTCGGCGAACACGCGCGCCAGCGCGTCGGTATCGCCACCGGGCGGGAACGAGACGATGATGTTGATCTGCTTGCTCGGATAGGCTTGCGCCTGCACCAGGGCCGGGGCGGCACACAGGGCACCGGCGGCAACAGCGGCGAGCAAGGTTCTGCGGGAGATCATGGGACATTCCTTTCCGTAAAGAGTGAAGCGGGGCGCCGATCGTGGCCTGTTTCAACCACGAAACAAGGGCGACAACGGCAAGCGGCCAGCATACTTGAAAAGCGAACTTGGTACCATGTCCGGATAGCGCATTGCAGAAACCACCCGGCACACACGCCATCTCGCCGTTGCCCGCACCTGCTCCCACACCGCTTTCCCACTCGACCATGACCAGCCCGCCCGCCACCTATCAACACCTGACCCTTGAACTGGAAGACCGGCTCGCGCTGGTACGGCTGGCGCGCCCGGCAGCGCGCAACGCCCTGTCGCGCGCGCTGATGCGCGAACTGATCGCCGTCGCGCGCGACCTCGCCGATCGCAACGAGATTGACGTCGTGATCCTTACCGGCAGCGACGTGTGCTTCTCGGCCGGTGCCGACCTGAAGGACGCCAACGCCTGGGCCGACGATTCGCTCTCGACCGTGGAGCGGCGCGAGATTGCCTCGACCGGATTCAAGTTATGCAAGGCATGGGAAGAAATGCCGCAGATCACGATCGCGGCCATCGAGGGCTTCGCCGTCGGCGGTGGCCTGGCGCTCTCGCTGGCGTGCGACTGGCGCGTCGCCGCCGAGGATGCATTCGTGTCACTGCCCGAGATTGCGCTGGGCATCCCGCTCACCTGGGGCACCATCCCGCGCCTGACCAACCTGCTCGGGCCTGCCCGGGCCAAGCGTCTCACCATCCTGTGCGAGCGTTTTACCGCCACCGAGGCGCTGGCCATGGGCCTGATCGACTACACGGCACCCAAGGGGCAGGCGCTGGCGAAAGGACGCGAGGTGGCGGCGCAGACGCTGGCGAAACCGGCAGCGGCGGTGCGCATGAGCAAGGAATCGGTGAACGCGGTGGCCACGGCCCTCAATCATGCTGCCGGCTACATGGCACATGACCAGATTGCGCTGGCAGCGGGCAGCCCGGAATCCCGTGCCGCACGCGCCGCCGCTCTCAAACCCGCTGCCAAACCGGCAGCCGCGCCGAATCGCTGACGTTTCCTCCCTCTCACCAACTGATCGAGCCACCCCATGGGCCCTCTTAGCGGACTGAAGATTCTCGAATTCGAAGCCATCGGCCCCGGGCCGTTCTGCGGCATGATGTTGGCCGACATGGGCGCCGATGTGCTGCTGCTCGATCGCCCCGGGGATTCCGGCCTGGGGCTGGGCAGCAATCGCGCCACCGACGTGATGATGCGCGGCCGCCGCTCGGTGACGCTGGACCTCAAATCGCCGGAAGGCGTGGCCGTCGCATTGCAACTGGCAGAGAAGGCCGACGCCATCATCGAAGGCTTTCGCCCCGGCGTGATGGAACGCCTGGGGCTGGGCCCGGACGCACTGCTGGCACGCAACCCGAAGCTGGTCTATGGCCGCATGACCGGCTGGGGGCAGGAAGGGCCGCTGGCGCCACGCGCCGGCCACGACATCAACTACATTGCCCTGACCGGCGTGCTGCACGCGATCGGCCGCAAAGGCGAGGCGCCCGTGCCGCCGCTGAACCTGGTGGGCGATTTTGGCGGCGGCGGCATGATGCTGGCGTTCGGCATTGCCTGCGGCATCATTGAAGCGCAGCGCAGCGGGAAGGGACAGGTGGTCGACGCAGCGATGGTCGACGGCGCCTCGACACTGGCCGCCATGTTTGCCGGCCTGACAGCGCGCAAGCTATGGACCGAAACCCGCGGCGACAACATTCTCGACACCGGCGCGCCCTGGTACGACACCTATGAAACCGCCGACGGCAAGCATGTGGCGATCGGCTCGATCGAAGCGAAGTTCTACGAAGAGCTGCTGGAGCGCATGGGCCTGGACCCGGCGACGCTGCCCAGGCAACATGATCGCAAGGGCTGGCCCGCATTGCGCGAGCGGTTTGCCGCGACGTTCAGGACCAAAACCCGGGATGAATGGACGCGCATTTTCGAGGGCTCGGACGCGTGCTTCGCACCGGTGTTGACCTTCTCCGAAGCGCGCGCAGATCCGCACATGGCCGCGCGCGGCACCTTCATCGAGGTGGGCACGGTCAATCAGCCCGCCCCTTCACCGCGCTTTTCGCGTACTCCGGGCGCAGTACGTGGGGCCGCGCCAGAACGCGGGCAGGATGGCAGACAGGCGCTGGCCGACTGGGGTTTCTCCACGCAGGAAATCGAAGCCATGACCCGGCAGGGGCTGGGCTGCATCGATCCGGCCACCGTGCGGCCGGGTTGACCACGCGCCGGATGGCAACGCGGGTGCCGCTGCCTGGGTCTGCGGGCACCATGTTGGCGACGCTGCAGCCGTGAACGAGCACCTCACCGCCCTGCTGGTGGCACTCGGCTGCGGCCTCCTGATGGGGGTCGAGCGCGAGCGGCGCAAAGGCAGCGGCAGCACGCGCAGCCTGGCCGGTATCCGCACCT
>CAYUEG010000191.1:0-5383 GCA_964443245.1 uncultured Burkholderiales bacterium
TTCAGCGTGATGCCCGCTCCGGAAGCCGGGGTGCGTCAGGCCTGGGCCTTGCAGCCCTTGCCGATGGTCTTGTTGTTGTGCAGCAGCTCGAACGCGTCAGGGCCCCGGGTGACGAGCTTCCAGCCGTCGGCTTCGTACACGCCGTCCGCCTTCTGGTCCAGTTCCCAGCCGCCCTCATGGCGCACGCGAATCGTCTTGGCATCATCACTCACGCGGGCAGAGAAATGTTTGCCGGTCTGGCAGGTGAATTGAACAAACTCGCCCGCCTTCATGCCCGCAGGCATGGGGGCCGTGCTGGCGCAGCCGGAAAGAACCACGGCAGTCACGACCATTCCAATTGCTTTCATCTTTGCAGCTCCAATGTCAGGGGATGGAAGATCGCCAGTTTCGGCATCTCCCATGACATTCGTATGACAAGCGCGCTTTGGCGCGCGTCACCTGCTGCCTGATCCGCCCGCTATTTGGGCCTGAACAGCGCGCACAGCTTGTTGCCGTCCGGGTCCCGCACATAGGCCAGGTGCAGGGAACCCATGCCACCGGTGCGCAGGCCGGGCGCATCTTCGATCGAAGTGCCGCCATGGGCGACGGCAACATCATGAAACTGCGTCACCTGCTCCGGCGATTGGCACTTGAAGCCGATGGTGCCGCCGTTGGCAAAGGTGGCTGGCTCGTTGTTGATCGGCTCGCTCACGCAGAAGGTGCCGCCGTCGTGCCGGTAGAACAGGCGCTGGTGGCCGGTCTTGGCCTGGTTGCGTATCGGTTCACCGGCGCCGAGCGTGCCGAGTACGGCGTCGTAGAAGCGCTTGGCGCGCTCGATGTCGTTGGTGCCGACCATGATGTGGCTGAACATGCGCTTTTTCCCCTTTATATCCGTTCTGGAGCCGCCATCCTAGCAGCCACTAGCCCTGCGGCGGATAACGCAGGTGTTGCGGCAGCGTATCGATGCCGGCCATCCAGCCGATGCGCTCTGCCACCTGGATCTGCATGCGTGCCGGAATCGCCTCCGGGTTGTCGTAGGTTGCGCTTTGCACATCCACAATGCCGGGCAGCATCTGGGCGTTGGCATAGAAGAGCCCGGTGCCGCACTCCGGGCAGAACTGCCTGCGCCCATGTTCTGAAGACTGGTAGGTCTTGGGCGCGCCCTGCGTGATCCTGAGCGCCGCCTCCGGATACATGGTCCAGCCGACCACGGGCGCACCGGCATGGCGCCGGCAGTCGGAACAGTGGCACAGTGCGTGGGTGAGCGCTTCGCCTGTCACTTCATAGCGGATGGCGCCGCAGTGGCAGCCGCCGGTCAATTGCATGGTTCGCCTCCAGTGGGTTCAGTCGGGGTTGCAGGGGTGTTGTCAGGTGGTGGTGGCTGGCCGCTTCCAGAACGGCGGCACGATCTTGCCGCGCTTTGCCGCCATGACCAGCATCACGATGCCGGTGCCGGTGCACAGTGTCAATGCCAGCACCGAAGATTCCAGCCCGAAACTGCCGCCGGTCAACAGGTCCGGGCCGCGGATGGTGGAGCGGATCAGGCCTGCTGATTCCGCATTGCCGGAAACGATGCTGGAAAAAATCGCCGATTGCGTGTAGTTCCACGCCATGTGGAAACCGATGCTCAGCCACAGCCGGCGCGTCAGCATGAACGCCGCGGCCAGGAGGATGCCCGCCTCCACCGCGATGAAGAGCGCGCCCTCGAGCGTGCCTTGCGGGTTCATCAGGTGCGTGAGGCCGAATACCAGCGAGGAGACCACCAGCGCCGCCCAGCTGCCGAACCAGGTCTCGACAGAGCGGAACAGCACGCCGCGGAACAGCAGCTCTTCAAAGATGCTCGAGCTGATCGCCATCGAGATCGCCGGCACCAGGTAGCTCAACGGGTTCAGGCCTTCGATGCGGTAGATGCCCAGCGCCATCAGGATCAGTTCGCAGGCGGTGTAGAGGCCGGCGCCGATCAGCAGGCCCACGCCCAGCTCGCGGCCCATGCCGGGCAGGGCCAGTTCGGCAATGGCACGCTGCTCGACGAAGTGGCCATACGCGACGTACACCGCAAAGCCGGCAATCGCCAGCGCAATCACGTGCATCACGGCCTTGCGGGGTTCGTTGGCATAGCTGCCCATCACATCGCCGTTCAGGGCCATCAGCATCAGCAGCATGGACCCGAGGAGCAGCAGGCGCGCCGGCGGCGAACGCAACACGCGGCGGGCCAGGCCCGCCGCCGGGTTGGCATGCGTGTTTATGGAGGAAGGGTCTGAAGTGGGCATGGGTGTCCGCCTCACGCAGCGCCATCGTGCGTGACGATGCGGTTGCGGCCGTCGTGCTTGGCCCGGTACATCGCGGCATCGGCGCGGCGCAGCAGCGCATCCGCATCGTCGGGCGCGCCGGCAAGTTCGGCCACGCCCAGGCTCACGGTGATCTGAGGCGAAGCACCCCCCTCAAGGCTGGCCAGGCGCAGCGCCTGCACCGCCTGGCGGATCCGCTCCGCCACGGCAGCGCCTTCGGCTGCCGTCGAGCCGGGCAGCATCAGCACGAATTCCTCACCGCCGAAGCGGGCTGCCACATCGTAGGGCCGCGCCTGCGCCTGCAGCACTTCGGCCACCCGTTGCAGCACCTCGTCGCCCACGGCATGGCCGTAGGTATCGTTGATGCGCTTGAAATGATCGATGTCCACCAGCACCAGCGCCACCGGCACCGGCTGCCGGCGCGCCCGCTGCACCTCCTCCTCCAGCCGCGCGGAGAAAAAGCGGCGGTTGTAGAGCTGGGTCAGCGCATCGCGCACCGCCACTTCGAGCAGCGCCGCACGCGCCGTTTCCACCTCAATCAGCAAACCCATGGCCGCACCGCTGGCCAGTGGCGCCACGATCAGCGGCACCAGCGTGGCGACCAGCAGGTCCACTGCCATCCGGTCCACCAGGCCCAGGGCCACGTTGATGGACGTGGTGACCAGCAGCGACATCACCACCGAAAACGCGGTGATCAGGAGCACGCTGCGCACCCTGCCCATCTTCAGCAGCCAGCCGCGCCAGCCGGGTTGCGGCTCACTGGAGAGCAGCCCGGTCAGGCCGCGCCCGCTGCTCACTGAAGTGGTATCGCGAAGGTCATGAAATCATTTTATGCGAGCCTCGCGCCGCAAAACGCCGGGCGCTGCAATCGCTGGCCACCACGGCGCGGGTGGCGCTAGAAGATTGCGTAGGCGATGATGGCGCAGATGGCCGTCATGCCTGCCAGCCCGGCGAGGAACAAGGTATCCACGATGATTCGCAGGCGCCGGCGTGTCGTCGCGCTTCTGGTCTTGAACGACCAGAACGCCAGGAACACACAGGTTACGAAGAGTATTGCGTTGATGGCGAGGAGATCGTCGCCCAGGGTTTGCACCTTGGTTTGTGCCGCAACGAGCCTGAGGATGCCAATGGCAGTCAGGCAAACCCCGACCATGCCTGCGGACACCGTAAAGACGTGCATCGTCAGGTCGTGCTCGCGGGCTTCGGATTCGGGCAATTGATTCATCGTTGATGGTTTGTGTGCGGCCTGCGTGATCTTAAGCGGCGGTCAGGTTAACCGGCGCTGGCGTGCCGAGGTGGTCGTCCTCGAAAGGGGTGGTCTTGAATAAGCCGAACATGGTGTGTGCGAGTTAACGATCAATGTTGCGCCTGAAAGGTTGGTTCGCCTTCATCCGAGCCATGCAAAGGCCTGCGTGAGTTTTTCCATGGGCTGTTCGTTGACGATCTGATCGTGGGCAACGATCACCCGTTGCACGGGCAGCGAAAGCAGCGGCATCACAGACCGCGCCAGCGCCCGCTTGTCCTTGGTCACCAGCTTCATTGTTCTCGACATTGCCAGCTTGCCATGAACACCCAGAAGTTTCGTCACCAGCCCGGAAATCCCCCGGTTCTCCTCTGAAAAACAGAACAGGAGATCGGTGAGGACCAATGTGCCGGTGCTGCTGTGGAACCAGACGGTCTCGTTCAGAATGGGTAGGCCTTCGATAAAGAAGCCCTGGATCTCGGAGCGCCATGGCGCTTCGCTCGATATCTGCGGAAATCGGCTCAGGTCTGGACGCTTCAACTCCAGGCCAGCCGCAATGTATCCCTGCGCTGACGGGAAGGCTTCCAGAAAGTCGAGGAAGAAGAGATGATGGCTTTTGTTCGGAGCCAATACATGACGGACAGTACCGATTCCCCGGAGTTGATCGACCAATTCACGCGTGGGCGAGATCGGAGAGTGAACCCATAACGAGCCGTCGTCAAGCCGAATGACTGTCATTCGGGTCGTCAGTGAGATCGGACCGAACTTCAGCGCTTGCTGTGCATGCCAGACTGCATTGGGGACGATGCTGGAGAGCAACATGATCAGTGAATTGCGAGTTCTAACGCCCGTGCGAACAGCCGGTTTGGTCAAGTTTAGCCACGCAGCGCCTCCAGAAATTCCTTGATGGGCGGCATATCGTGATGGCAGACGCCTGCTGTCGGCACAGCGGCCCACTGCGCCTTGGAGCCGACAAACAGGTTCGCTGCAAGCTCAAGCTTCACAGGCTCATCCAGTATGCCCAGAGGCAACCAGGAAAGTGTGCCGTCTCCGACGGGGTTGGGCACCGGAGAGCCACACCTGGTGCAAAAGTAGGAACGAAACCCTGTCGGGCGCTGGTACTTGCCAACGAGTTCCTGGCCGCTTTCCCAGACCAGGCTCCCGGTTTTGACGATGGTCGCCGCATTGGATGCGGCACCGCCTTGCTTGCGGCACAGCGAGCAATGGCACTGGTAAAACTTCTTGGGCAGGGCGGTCAGGCTGATTCGTATTCCGCCGCAAAGGCAGGATGCGCGCATAAGCTGGAGTTTTTATGTGGACTATCGGTTGGGCCGAGCGGTGCGCGCTTGGGGCGGGCTGCCATCGTTCTGCGCACTCACGCTTTTGGTGAAGTCCGAGGCTCGATGACCTTCGGAACTTGGTCGACCGCGATCCAGCCAAGGGAGTCGCACATGAGTTGAACCTCGGCGACATAGCTTGCCCTAAGGGAGCAGCGCAAGAACAGAGTTCCTCCTTTGGCAATTGAAAACTCAAACCATCGTCCGTCTTCCGTTTCACCTTTCGCCCAGCCGTCTGATCCCCAAACGAGCTGCGGAAAGACCTTGGCAAGGCAAGACCTGACCTCGATCGGATCATCGAGGTCGTCCACCGTGTCTTGACTTAGGTCCTGCGCGCGCAGTGGCAGCACCTTTGGCTTGAAGAACATGTAGGAGTACGCCATCGCTTTCTATCGTAGCTTAACGCTGGAGGTGTGCGGCACGCCGAAGGTGGGTCCGAATCAGTCTAGGGTGGGACACCGCTGGATTTGCTTCCACGCAATGGCGTATTTTTGTCTTGGCCGATTGATGCGTGAGGCTCAACCCTTTAGCGCAAA
>CAYUEG010000191.1:5393-5657 GCA_964443245.1 uncultured Burkholderiales bacterium
TGGGCAGAAGGATTGCCAGGGCTCTTGCCTGACGCTTGACTGCAAGTTGCTGCAGGGCAATGCTTTCCTTGACCTTGGCGTCAGTTTTCTCTATCTGCTCGCGAGCCATGGCAATTTGCTCAGCCTGCATTTGAAGTGCCTTGGCTTGGTTCTGTTCGATGCGCTCCAGCGCGCTAATGATTCTCTCGTGTTCACTCATTTGAAAACCCTGGCGATTGGTGAGCAGACTGGGCGCCGGGACAGTTGCGAATTGCCCGGCCTAAC
>CAYUEG010000192.1:0-5600 GCA_964443245.1 uncultured Burkholderiales bacterium
CTCATGGGCTGGCCCTACTGGCTGGCGATCATCTTTGCGCTGGTGGTCATGGCGCTGTTCGGCATGGGTACCGAACGCCTGGTCCTGCGGCCGGTGCTGGGCCAGGCGCAGTTCACCGTGGTGATGGTGACCATCGGCATCGGTTATGTGGTGCGCGGCGTGGTGACGATGATGCCGGGCTGGGGCACGGACACCTACAAGATCAAGACGCCCTTTGCGGAGCAGGTGGTCAATATCGGTGGCGCCGCCATTTCACTTGAGCAGGTGATGATCATCGTGCTCACTGCCGCGCTGTGCGCGGTGCTGTTCGGCTTCTTCCGCTTCACGCGCATCGGCATTGCGATGCAGGCCACGTCGCAGAACCAGCTGGCGGCCTACTACATGGGCATTCCGGTGAGCCGCATCAACACGCTGATCTGGGGTCTTTCTGCCGCGGTGGCAACCTTTGCCGGCATCCTGCTCGCCCCGATCACCTTCGTGCACGCCAACATGGGCTTTATCGGCCTGAAGGCGTTTCCGGCGGCCGTGGTGGGCGGTTTCGGCAGTATTCCGGGGGCGATTGTGGGCGGCCTCATCATCGGCCTGGTGGAGTCGTTTGCCGGGTTCTACCTGCCCGAGGGCTTCAAGGACATCGCGGCCTACATCGTGGTGCTCGTCGTGCTGATCGTCAAGCCTTCCGGCCTGTTCGGCGAGAAGCTGCGCAAGAAAGTCTAGGCCGCCCCATGCGCTTCCTGTTCAAGACCGATTACAACCAGGACATCCGCCTGTTCAAGGACGGCGTGCAACTGTTCTGGTATGCCCTCTTGGGCGTCTGCCTGCTGGCATTGCCGATGGTGTTGCCCGAGTACCTCATGGGGCAGATGGTCTTCATCCTGATCTACTGCATCGTCGGCCTGGGCCTGATGGTGTTGATCGGCTTTACCGGGCAGATCTCGCTCGGCCATGCCGCCTTTCTGGCAGTGGGGGCGTATACCGAAGCGATCCTGCAGGCCAAAGGGGTCCCCTTTGTGGTCTCGATCACCCTGGCAGCCCTGCTGGCCGGCGTGGCGGGTCTGATTGTCGGCCTGCCGGCATTGCGCTTGAAGGGCATTTACCTGGCGATCGCCACCATGGCGTTTGGTTTCATCGCCGAGGAAGTAGTCACCCGCTGGGAGCATGTGACGGGCGGCAATTCGGGCAAGCAACTCAAGCAGATCGATTTCTTCGGCATCCTGATCGACAACGACACCAAGTTCTATTACCTCGCACTCGGCATTGTGGTCCTGGTGTTTTTGGCGATGATCAACGTCATGCGCAGCCCCACCGGGCGCGCCTTTGTGGCGATTCGCGATTCGGAGGTCTCGGCGCAGAGCATGGGCATCCATCTGGCCAAATACAAGACCATTTCGTTCGTGTTTTCCGCCGCGCTCACGGGCGTTGCCGGTGCGCTCTATGCCCACAAGCTGCAGTTCATCTCGCCCGAGCAGTTCAACCTTCTGGTGTCGATCGAAATGACCACCGTGGTCTTCATCGGGGGCCTGGGCTCGTTCCACGGCGCGGTGTTCGGTGCCATCTTCGTGATCGCACTGCCGCAACTGATCGTGTTCCTCAAGGATGTGCTGCCGGCGGCGATCGGCCAGCAGACCGGCCTGCAGCCGACCATTTTCGGCCTGATCCTGATCGGCTTCCTCCTGTTTGAGCCACTGGGGATTTACGGCCGCTGGGTCAAGATTCGCACCTATTTCTCGTTGTTCCCGTTCTACCGGCGCGGCATGTTCCGGCGCCAGAAGACCTACATGAAGTCGGACCGGCTGAAGTGATGGGGATGCGATGAGTTTTTTCAAAGCGACGAACCGGCAATCCCCCCCGCCCTCCTTTGAATGGGGGGAGAACATATGAGCTTTTTCAAGGCGGAAAATATCTCGATCCAGTTCGGTGGCGTCAAGGCCGTCACCAACGTGTCGTTTGAAGTGCAGAAGGGTGAGGTGTTCACCATCATCGGCCCGAACGGTGCCGGCAAGACCACCATCTTCAACCTGATCAGCCTGATCTATCCGCCCACTTCCGGCCGCATCACCTTTGAGGGCCGCGAGATTACCGGCATGACGCCGCACCTGGTGGCCAACCTGGGCATTGCCCGTACCTTCCAGAACATCGAGCTGTTCGAGCATGCCACGGTGCTGCAAAACCTGTTGATCGGGCGCCATAACCACGCGCGCACTTCGCTCTGGCAGGAAATGCTGTTCCTGCCCTCGGTACGGCGCGCCGAGCTGGAACACCGCGAGGCGGCCGAGAAGGTGATCGATTTTCTCGATCTGGCGCATTACCGTGACAGCATGGTGGCCGGGTTGCCTTACGGGGTGCGCAAGGTGGTGGAGCTGGCGCGGGCACTGTGCATCGGCCCCAAGCTGTTGTTGCTCGATGAGCCCTCCTCCGGCCTCAACCCGGAGGAAACGGACGACATGGCCTTCTGGATCGAAGACATCAAGAAAGACCTCGGCATCACGGTGCTGATGGTCGAGCACGACATGAGCCTGGTGTCGCGCGTCTCCGACCGTGTGCTGGCGCTGGCGCAAGGGGAAATGCTGTCGATCGGCACCTCGCGCGAGGTGCAGAGTGATCCGAAGGTGATCGAGGCCTATCTGGGGAAACAGGAATGAGCACCGCCACGCCAATTCTCGAACTCTTCAATGTTGAGTCCAGTTACGGCCCGGTGCAGGCGCTGCGCGGCGTCAGCCTGACGGTGCAGGAAGGCAAGATTGCCACGGTGCTGGGCGGCAACGGCGCCGGCAAGAGCACGATCCTGAAAACCATCTCCGGCATCATCGATCCGAACAAGGGGCAGATCAAGTTTCGCGACGAGGAAATCCACGGCTGGCAGCCGGACCGTATCGTGCGTGCCGGCATCAGCCATGTACCGGAAGGACGCGAAGTCTTCCCGTTGCTCTCGGTAGAGGACAACCTGAAGATGGGTGCCTACACGCGTACCGACAAGGACGGCGTGGCACGCGATATCGAGGCGGTTTACGGCTACTTTCCGATTCTGCGCGAACGCCAGAAGCAGGACGCCGGTCTGCTCTCCGGTGGCCAGCAGCAGATGCTGGCGATTGCCCGGGCCCTTCTGGCCAGCCCGAAGCTGATGCTGCTCGATGAACCCTCGCTGGGCCTCTCTCCGCTGCTCACCAAGGAAATTTTCGAGATCATCGTGCGCATCAACCGCGAGCGTGGCACCACCATTCTGCTGGTGGAGCAGAACGCGCAGATGGCGTTGAAGACCGCCGACTTCGGCTATGTGCTCGAAGTGGGGCGCATCGTGATGGAAGACACCTGTGCCGCCCTGATGGAGAAGGAAGACATCAAGGAGTTTTACCTCGGCATCAAGGAAGAATCCGCGCGCGGCCACCGGCGCTGGAAGAAAAAGAAGACCTGGCGCTAGTGCCTGCCGGCGCAGCGCCTGCACCGCCACGTGCTGCCTTCGCGCGCCATGCCGCCTCTTGCCCTCGCCCTGATCTCGATCCTGCTGTGGTCGACGGTCGCCTGGCTGTCGCTCAAGCTGGCCCACATTCCGCCCTTCCTGCTGGTGGGCATCTGCCTGTTGATCGGCGCCCTGTGCGGCGCCACGCACCTGCGTGACTGGCGGGCCGCCAGCCCGCGCCTGCTCATGCTGGGGGTGTACGGGCTGTTCGGGTTTCACTTCTTCCTCTTTACCGCCTTGCGCCTCGCACCGCCGATCGAGGCCAACCTGATCAACTATCTGTGGCCGCTGCTGATCGTGGTGCTCGCGCCGCTGTTCCTGCCCGGTACCGTGCTGACGGCGCGCCACGTCATCGCCGCGCTGATCGGCTTCGGCGGTGCTGCCCTGCTGGTGACCGGAGGTGCCTTCCGCATCGAATCCGGCCACCTTGTGGGGTATGGCTGCGCACTGGCCTCTGCCCTGATCTGGTCCACCTATTCGCTCCTGACCCGGCGCGTGCCGGCGTTTCCGACCGGGACGGTGGGGGCCTTTTGTGCGGTCTCCGGCGTGCTGGCGCTCGTTTGCCATGGGTTGTGGGAGCCGGCCGCAGCGATCACCGGCGCGGACTGGCTCTGGATGGCAGCCATCGGCATCGGTCCGCTCGGCCTTGCCTTCTTCACCTGGGATGCGGCGATGAAGCGCGGCGATCCGCGGGCGATTGGCACGCTTTCCTACCTGACGCCGCTGCTCTCCTCGCTCTGGCTTGCCTGGTCCGGCGCCGGGACGCTCGGTCCCCTGGCGCTGGCAGCGATGGTGGCAATCATCGGCGGTGCGGTGCTGGGCACCGCGGCCGGGAGTCGGAGCACGGCGCCCTGACCGGCGGAAAGCGTTGTACCGGGCGCGGTCGGCATTGCTACAATTGACGTTTACGTAAACGTCAACTCGTTCTCTTCAACCGAGCCGTCGAGCTGCGGTGCCTCGTGCTGTTCCGGAGGCGCTTCCGGCAGCCCCCGATGGTCTTCCCAACGGAACTATCCATGGCCACGATCGCTTCCAAGATCAACCCGCGCAGCCCGGAGTTTGCCGCCAATGCCGCCGCCCTCAAGGCCGCGGTTGAGGATCTGAAAGCCAAGGTGGCCGCCATCGCGGTAGGCGGCTCCGAGGATGCCCGCAAGAAGCACACGGCGCGTGGCAAGCTGCTGCCGCGCGAACGGGTCGAGGCGCTGATTGATCCGGGATCGCCGTTCCTCGAGTTTTCACAGCTGGCGGCTTACAACATGTACGGCAACGCCGCACCCGGCGCCGGTGTGATTACCGGCATTGGCCGCGTGGCCGGCCGCGAATGCGTGATTGTCTGCAACGATGCCACCGTCAAGGGGGGCACCTATTTCCCGATGACGGTGAAAAAGCACGTGCGGGCGCAGGAGATCGCCGAGCAGAACCGCCTGCCCTGCATCTACCTGGTGGATTCGGGGGGCGGCAATCTGCCGACCCAGGACGACGTGTTTCCGGATCGCGACCATTTTGGCCGCATCTTCTACAACCAGGCCAACCTCTCGGCCAAGGGCATTCCGCAGATTGCGGTGGTGATGGGTTCGTGCACCGCAGGGGGCGCGTACGTGCCGGCGATGTCGGATGAAACCATCATCGTCAAGAATCAGGGCACGATTTTTCTCGGCGGCCCGCCGCTGGTCAAAGCCGCCACCGGCGAGGTGGTCAGTGCCGAAGAACTGGGGGGAGGCGATGTGCACACGCGCCTGTCCGGCGTGGCAGACCATCTGGCGCAGAACGATACCCACGCGCTGCAACTGGCACGGCGCATCGTTGGCAACCTCGGCGCGAAGTTCACCGCCAATATCGGCCAGCTTGCCGGCAGCGAGGCCCTGCGCGAGCCGCTGTATGCCGCCGAAGAACTGTACGGCGTGATTCCCAGCGATGTGAAGAAGCCCTATGACGCGCGCGAGGTGATCGCCCGCATCGTCGACGGTTCCGAGCTGGACGAATTCAAGGCGCGCTATGGCACGACCCTGATTACCGGCTTTGCGCGCATTTACGGCATGCCGGTCGGCATCATTGCCAATAACGGCATCCTGTATTCGGAATCAGCCCTGAAGGCGGCGCACTTCATCGAGCTGTGCTGCCAGCGCAATGTGCCGCTGGTGTTTCT
>CAYUEG010000193.1:0-5433 GCA_964443245.1 uncultured Burkholderiales bacterium
TTCTCGAAAGGAGAGCAGCATGAGCGCTGTCTTGAAGCCGGAAGCCGA
Source organism: uncultured Burkholderiales bacterium (assembly GCA_964443245.1). Classification (GTDB taxonomy): domain Bacteria; phylum Pseudomonadota; class Gammaproteobacteria; order Burkholderiales; family JAEUOS01; genus CANJDH01. The sequence goes on from CAYUEG010000193.1 coordinate 49, forward strand.
TGTGTCCCCCGATGTGTCCACAAACGTGCGCCACGCCCCGCAAATCCGTGTGCCCGCCACCTACATGCGCGGCGGCACCAGCAAGGGCGTGTTCTTCCGCCTGCAGGATCTGCCCCCGGCCATGCAGCAGCCCGGCCCGGCCCGCGACAACTTCCTCCTGCGCCTGATCGGCAGCCCCGACCCGTACGGCAAGCACACTGACGGCATGGGGGGAGCCACCTCCAGCACCAGCAAGACCGTCATCATCTCCAAGAGCAGCAAGCCTGATCACGATGTCGACTACCTGTTCGGTCAGGTCTCGATCGATCAGCCGTTCGTCGACTGGGCCGGCAACTGCGGCAACCTCTCGGCGGCCGTGGGCCCGTTCGCGATTGCCAATGGCCTGGTCGATGCGGCGCGCATCCCGAAAAACGGCATCGCCACCATCCGCATCTGGCAAGCCAATATCCAGAAGACCATCATCGGCCATGTGCAGATCACTGATGGCCAGGTGCAGGAAACCGGCGACTTCGAACTCGATGGCGTGACCTTCCCTGCCGCGGAAGTCCAGCTCGAATTCATGGACCCGGCTGCGGAAGAGGAAGGCGCTGGTGGAGCATTGTTCCCCACAGGCAACCTGATCGACGAGCTGGAAGTCCCCGCCGCCGGCAATTTCAAGGGCGGCACGCTCAAGGCCACCATGCTGACGGCCGGCATCCCGACCATCTTCGTGAATGCGGCCGACATCGGCTTTACCGGCACCGAATTGCAGGACGCCATCAACGGCAGCCCCGACAACCTCGCCAAGATGGAAGCAATCCGCACTGCCGGCGCGCTCAAGATGGGCCTCATCAAGAAGCCCGAGGAGATTGCCAAACGCCAGCATATTCCCAAGGTCGCGTTCGTCGCCCCGCCGGTAAGCTACAAGGCTTCGAGCGGCAAGACCATTGAAGCAAACGACATCGACGTGTTGGTGCGCGCCATGTCCATGGGCAAGCTGCACCACGCCATGATGGGCACGGCCGCCGTCGCCATTGCCGTCGGCGCGTGCGTGCCCGGCACGCTGGTGAATCTGGCTGCCGGTGGCGGTGCGCGTTCGGCCGTCCGTTTCGGTCATCCTTCCGGCACGCTGCGCGTCGGCGCGGAAGCCGCCCAGATCAACGGCGAATGGGCCGTCAAGAAAGCCGTCATGAGCCGCAGCGCGCGCGTGCTCATGGAAGGCACCGTCCGTGTGCCGGTGTAGTACCCCCCGGAATTGCACTCCAGCAACCAATTCGCCATCCAGCAGTCCAAACGTTCACTTACCAGGTAAAGGAGTTACACATGCTCGCAGCCTATCGTCAACACGTCGCAGAGCGCGCCGCGCTCGGCATTCCGCCGCTGCCCCTCACGGCACAGCAAACGGCCGACCTGATCGAACTGATCAAGGCGCCGCCCAAAGGGGAAGAGGCCGCCCTGCTCGAGCTCATTACCCACCGCGTGCCGGCCGGCGTGGACGATGCCGCCAAGGTCAAGGCCTCCTACCTTGCCGCGGTTGCCCATGGCACCGAGAAGACCCCGTTGATCACCCGTGAAAAGGCCACCGAACTCCTCGGCACCATGCTGGGCGGTTACAACGTGCACCCGCTGATCGAGCTGCTCGACGATGCCACCGTCGGCGGCCTCGCTGCCGAAGCACTCAAGAAAACCCTGCTGATGTTCGATGCCTTCCATGACGTCAAGGAAAAGGCCGACAAGGGCAACGCCAACGCCAAGGCCGTGCTCAAGAGCTGGGCCGATGCCGAATGGTTCACCAGCCGTCCCGAAGTGCCCAAGAGCCTCACCATCACGGTGCTCAAGGTCACCGGCGAAACCAACACCGACGACCTCTCGCCCGCCCCCGATGCCTGGAGCCGCCCCGACATTCCGCTGCACGCGCTGGCGATGCTCAAGAACAAGCGCGACGGCATCACCCCGGAAGAAGACGGCAAGCGCGGCCCGGTCAAGTTCCTGCAGGACCTGCGTGCCAAGGGCAACCTGGTGGCCTACGTCGGCGATGTGGTCGGCACCGGCTCGTCGCGCAAATCGGCCACCAACAGCGTGCTCTGGTGGACCGGCGAAGACATTCCGTTCGTGCCGAACAAGCGCTTCGGCGGCGTGTGTCTGGGCGGCAAGATCGCCCCGATTTTCTTCAACACCATGGAAGACGCCGGCGCCCTGCCGATCGAACTGGATGTGTCCAAGATGGACATGGGCGACACCATCGAATTGCGCCCTTATGAAGGCAAGGCGCTCAAGAATGGCGAGGTGATTTCCGAATTCGAAATCCGCTCGGACGTGATCTTTGACGAAGTGCGCGCCGGCGGCCGCATCCCGCTGATCATCGGCCGCGGCCTCACCGCCAAGGCGCGTGAGGCGCTGGGCATGCCGCCCTCCACCCTGTTCCGCCTGCCGCAAAGCCCGAAGGACACCGGCAAGGGTTACACGCTGGCGCAGAAGATCGTCGGCAAGGCCTGCGGCCTGCCCGCCGGCAAGGGCGTGCGCCCCGGCACCTATTGCGAACCGGCCATGGCATCGGTCGGCTCGCAGGACACCACCGGCCCGATGACGCGCGACGAGTTGAAAGACCTCGCCTGCCTCGGCTTCTCGGCGGATCTGGTGATGCAGTCGTTCTGCCACACCGCGCCGTATCCGAAGCCGGTGGACATCAAGACCCATCACGAACTGCCGACCTTCATGTCGAACCGTGGCGGCGTTTCGCTGCGCGTCGGCGACGGCATCATCCATTCGTGGCTCAACCGCATGCTGCTGCCCGACACCGTCGGCACCGGCGGCGATTCACACACCCGGTTCCCGATCGGCATCTCCTTCCCGGCCGGTTCCGGCCTGGTCGCCTTCGCGGCCGCCACCGGCGTGATGCCGCTCGACATGCCCGAATCGGTGCTGGTGCGCTTCAAGGGCACCATGCAGCCCGGCATCACCCTGCGCGACCTCGTCAACGCGATTCCGCTGGCGGCGCTCAAGCGCGGCCTGCTCACCCTGGACAAGAAGGGCAAGAAGAACGTCTTCTCCGGCCGCATCATCGAGATCGAGGGTCTGCCCAAGCTCAAGTGCGAGCAGGCCTTCGAGCTCGCCGATGCCACTGCCGAGCGCTCGGCCGGCGGCTGCACCGTGCGCCTCGACAAGGAACCGATCATCGAGTACATCACCAGCAATATCACCATGCTGAAGTGGATGATTGCCACCGGTTATTCGGACGTGCGCACCATCAAGCGCCGCATCGCCGCGATGGAAGCCTGGCTGGCCAACCCGGTGCTGCTGGCACCCGATGCCGACGCCGAATACGCCGAAGTCATCGAGATCGACATGGACGCCATCACCGAGCCGATCGTCGCCTGCCCGAACGATCCGGACGATGTCAAAACCCTCTCCGATGTGGCCGGCGCCAAGATCGACGAAGTCTTCATCGGTTCGTGCATGACCAACATCGGCCACTTCCGTGCCGCCTCCAAGCTGCTCGAAAACAAGCGCGACATCCCGGTCAAGCTGTGGGTGGCGCCGCCGACCAAGATGGACCAGAAGCTGCTCACCGAGGAAGGCCATTACGGCGTCCTCGGCGGTGCCGGTGCCCGCATGGAAATGCCCGGCTGCAGCCTGTGCATGGGCAACCAGGCCCAGGTGAAGGAAGGCGCCACCGTGTTCTCCACCTCCACGCGCAACTTCCCGAACCGCCTCGGCAAGAACTCCAACGTGTATCTGGGTTCGGCCGAACTGGCTGCGATCTGCTCCAAGCTGGGCCGCATCCCGACCAAGGAAGAGTACCTGGCCGACATGGGCGTGATCAACAAGGACGGCTCGAAGATCTACAAGTACATGAACTTCGACCAGATCCAGGACTTTACCGACGAAGCCAAGAAGGTCACGGCCTGATCGCTCACTCCCCCAACAAAAGCCCCGCCATCGCGGGGCTTTTTTTTGCACCACGCCGCATGCCGTGCAAGCATGGCCTAGAATCCCCTGCAACCGCCCGTGGATGCCCCGCGCGAACGTTGGCCCGCAGTGTTGATCGAAGCATCGTCACCCGCGCGCAGGAAGGATGGAGAAAGCCATGTCGCACCCGTTTGCCAGCACCCTCAAAACGTTCAAGGCCGGCGCGCAGAGCGCCAGGCTGTTCTCGCTGCCCGCACTGGCCGCCCAGTTCCCCAACATCAAGCGCCTGCCGGTATCGCTGCGCATCGTGCTCGAATCGGTGCTGCGCAACTGTGACGGCAAGAAGGTGACCGCCGAACATGTGCGTGAGCTCGCCAACTGGAAACCGCAGGCCGAGCGCAGTGCCGAAATCCCGTTTGTGGTGGCGCGCGTGGTGCTGCAGGATTTCACCGGCGTGCCGCTGCTCGCCGACCTCGCCGCCATGCGCAACGTGGCCGCACGCATGGGCAAGAACCCCAAAGCCATCGAACCGCTGGTGCCGGTAGACCTGGTGGTGGATCACTCGGTGATGATCGACCACTACGCCGGCAAGGACGCGCTCGATCTCAACATGAAGCTGGAGTTCGCGCGCAACCGCGAGCGCTACCAGTTCCTCAAATGGGGCATGCAGGCCTTTGACACCTTCCGTGTGGTGCCCCCCGGCTTCGGCATCGTGCACCAGGTCAACCTGGAATATCTGGCGCGCGGCGTGTACGAAAAGAAAGGCGTGTTCTACCCCGATTCGCTGGTCGGCACCGACAGCCACACCACCATGATCAACGGCATCGGCGTGGTCGGCTGGGGCGTCGGCGGCATCGAGGCCGAAGCGGCGATGCTCGGCCAGCCGGTCTACATCCTCACCCCCGACGTGGTCGGCTTCGAACTCACCGGCAAGATGCGCGAAGGGCTCACCGCCACCGACCTCGTGCTCACCGTCACCGAAATCCTGCGGCGGGAAAAGGTCGTGGGCAAATTTGTCGAGTTCTTCGGTGAAGGCACCCGCACCCTCTCCCTGCCGGACCGCGCCACCATCGCCAACATGGCACCCGAGTATGGCGCCACCATGGGCTTCTTTCCGGTCGATGAGCGCACCATCGACTACTTCCGTGGCACCGGCCGCACCCGCGCCGAGATCGAGGCCTTCGAAGCCTACTTCAGGGCACAGGGCCTGTTCGGCATTCCCAAGGCCGGCGAGATCGACTACACCCGCGTGGTCAAGCTGGATCTGGGCAGCGTCGTCCCCTCGCTGGCCGGCCCCAAGCGGCCGCAGGACCGCATCGAGATCACCCACCTTTCGCAACAGTTCGAGACCCTGTTTTCCCGGCCGGCCGCCGAGAACGGCTTCAACCAGCCCGCCGCCAAGCTGGCCGAAACCTATCCGGCGGGTGACGGCGTCACGCTCCGCCATGGCGATGTGCTGATCGCCGCCATCACCTCCTGCACCAACACCTCCAACCC
>CAYUEG010000194.1:0-5366 GCA_964443245.1 uncultured Burkholderiales bacterium
CCCGCACCTTCAGCGCCATCGGCATGGCGCCCCAGGTGATCGCCTACAACGAGATTTACAACGCGATCCAGAACAAGGTGATCGAGGCCGGCGAGAACGAGGCTGCCGGTGTCGAGGCGATGAAGTTCAACGAAGTCGCGCCCAACATCAACCTGACCCAGCACGCCATCACCATCCGGCCGATCTGCTTCTCTGCCAAGACGTTTGCCAAGCTGCCGAAAGATCTGCAGGACGCGATCCTGCGGGCAGGCAAGGAAGCCGGGGCCTACGGCCGCGAAATCGAATCCGGCGAAGACCAGAAAAAGCTGGATGCCCTGGAAAAGGCCGGCAAGTTGAAGCAGATTCCGTTTGCCGACCGTGCCGCCATGCAGAAACTGGTTGACCCGGTGATGGCCGCCTACGCCAAGGAGATCGGCGCCGAGGCAATTTACGCGCGCATCAACGCCATCAAGTAATCCGGCTGATCCCGTTTGTTTTGCCGCATTGCCCTGAAACCCGCTCTCGGAGCGGGTTTCCTTTTTTTCAATTTGTGCGAGAGCAGGTCCAGGCGCCGCCCTGATGCATATTCCTGGTGTCGTTCCCGGCCGTCCTGAAGCATCCCGATCGACGCATATTCTGCTGCCCTCACCTCTTGCCGCCTTATTCCATGACCCGCTTCCTTGATCTCTGGCAACGCCTGCTCACCTGGGTGATGGCCGCCACCGTTTCCGTGCTCATCATCCCCGTGACACTGCAAATCGTGGCGCGCTTTACCGAATGGATTCCGCGCTACATCTGGACAGAGGAGCTGTCGCGTTTCTGCTTCATCTGGATGGTGATGATCGGCGCGATGATCGGGGTGCGCGAGCGCCTGCATTTCGATGTCGACTTCTGGCCGAAGCTGTCCGCGCGCGGCGATACGCTGCTGCGCATGGTCTCCAATGTGTTCGTGCTCGCCTTCGCCGGCGTCATCATCTGGTGGGGCGTGGCGTTCACCAAGTTCGGCTGGAACCAGACCTCGGAACTGGCGGACCTGCCGATGTGGCTGATCTTCATCGCCTGGCCGCTCACAGGTCTGACATGGCTGATGTTCCTGATCGAAGCCTTCGTACGTGACATCGGCCTCTACCGCCGCAACGAAACCCTGCCGGGAGCGCCGCTATGACCTCCGTTGCGCTCACCCCGGGCATGGCCGCGCTGATCCTGTTTGGCGGCTTTTTCTTCTGTCTTGCCCTGCGCGTGCCGGTGGCCTTTTCGCTCGGCCTGGCCTCCCTGCCGCTGCTGTTTTATGAAGAGCGTCTCTCGGCACTCGGCCTCTTCAACGAGATGTTCAAGGCGTACAACTCGTTCATTCTGCTCGCCGTGCCGTTCTTTCTGCTCACGGCGAACCTGATGAACGTCGGCGGCATCACCGAACGCATGATGCGCCTGTCGCGCACCATGGTTGGCCATTTCCCCGGAGGCCTGGCACAGATCAACGTGCTGCTCTCTGTATTCTTTGCCGGCATTTCCGGTTCGTCCACGGCCGACGCAGCCAGCCAAGGCAAGCTCTTCATCGAAGCCCAGGTGAAGGAAGGCTACGACAAGTCGTTTTCGATTGCCATCACCGCCGTCTCGGCCGTGCTGGCCGTCATCATTCCCCCCTCGATCCTGATGATCGTCTGGGGCGGCGTCATTTCCACCTCCATTGGCGCAATGTATCTGGCCGGCGTCATCCCGGGCCTCCTGATCGGTCTGGCGCAAATGGCGACTGTGCACGCGTATGCCAAGAAGCGCAACTACCCGGTCTATCCGCGTGCGACCTTCAGGGAGTTCCTCACCTCCGCCTTTGTCGCGATTCCAGCACTGACAACGCCGCTCATCATCGTCGGCGGCATCCTTCTCGGATGGTTCACCGCGACGGAATCGGCGGCGGTGGCGGTGCTGTACGCCGCGACCCTGTCGATCTTCTACTACCGTGAAATGACGCTGCCAAAACTCTACGACTGCATCGTCGAGACCGGCAAACTCGCCTCCGTAGCCCTGTTCTGCATCGGCACCGCTTCGGTGTTCGGCTGGCTGATGGCCTACTACCAGATCCCGAAGGCCCTGCTGGCGCACGTTCAGGGGCTCAATCTGGGGATCACCGGCACCGGCTTGCTGATTGCCGGTGCCTTCCTCCTGGTTGGCTGTTTTCTCGATGCCATCCCGGCCATCATCATCGTCGGCACCGTCCTGCAGCCGGTCGCCCAGGCAGCGGGCCTGCACCCGGTAAGCTTTGCCATCATCGGTATCGTCGCGCTGGCATTCGGCTTGGTCACTCCTCCGTATGGCCTGTGCCTGATGATCTCGTGTGCGGTCGCGAAGGTGCCGTTGCGATACGCCTTGAAGGACACCATGATCATGCTGGTGCCCATGCTGCTGGTGCTGCTCGCCATCATCATCTGGCCTGAGATTCCCCTGATCCTCCCCAAGCTGATTTCACCCGACCTGCTCAAGTAACACCATGCGATTCAACCGGCTCACCGATGGCTTCGGCGTCGAAACCCACGACGCCGACCTCTCCAGACTCGACGATGCCATGTTCACCGAACTTTGGGAGGCGTGGAAGCAACATCATGTGCTGGTGTTGCGTGGCCAGAAACTCACGGCGCCGCAGTTCCACTACTGGGCCCGGCGCCTGGGACGGCCCGAACCGCATGTGATCAACCAGTTCCATCACAAGGAACTGCCGGACATCCTGATCCTCTCGAACGTCAAGCATCGTGGCGTGCCGATCGGTTTGCAGGATGCAGGCACCTACTTCCATACCGACTATTCCTACCTCGCCGTGCCGGCACGTGCCACCACGCTCTATTCGATCACCGTGCCGGCCGAGGGAGGCGCGACCCGGTTTGCCGACCAGCAGGCGGCTTACGACGATTTGTCGGCCGAGATGAAGCGCACCGTCGATCCCCTGATCGGCCGGCACCGCTACGGCAATCGCGATGACCTCGATGTCCAATCGCGTACCGTTGCCTCCGTGCTGACCGAAGAGCAGGACAGCAAGATGCAATGGGTCAAGCACCGCATTGCGCGGCCGAACCCGGTCAACGGCAAGAAGGCGCTGTATTCGGTCTCCGGCACATCATTCGGCATCTACGGCATGCCGGACAAGGAAGCGCTCGAACTTCTTGACGAACTGAAGGCGCACTCGACCCAGCCGCGCTACCTGCTCGACGTAAAGTACGGCGTCGGCGACGTGGTGGTATGGGACAACGCCGCTCTGTTGCATTCGGCTACGCTGATCAACCTCGCGCACCAGCGCACGCTGTGGCGCATCACGGTCAAGGAAGACCCGGCCAATCTCGAAACCCTCCATTGACAACATGAAACATCCATTCTCCCTTGAAGGCAAGGTTGCCCTGGTCACCGGTGCTTCGCGTGGCCTCGGCTTCGCGATGGCCAAGGCGATGGCCGAAGCTGGCGCAACGGTCGTTCTCAACAGCCGTGACCAGGCCGCACTCGACGCCAAGGCGGCCGAACTGAAGTCTGCCGGCCTGAAAGCGGACGTGATTGCGGCGGACGCTGCCGACGAAACCGAAATTGTCTCGATGGTACAGACCGTGCTCGCGCGCCACGGCACGCTCGACATTGCGGTCGCCAACGCCGGCATCCAGCACCGCAAGCCGCTGATCGACTTTGCCACCGAGGATTACCTGCGCGTGGTTGCCGTCAACCAGCATGGCCCATGGTGGCTGGCCCGCGAAGCCGCGCGCGCGATGGTACCGCGCCAGACCGGGCGCATCATTTTCACCGGCTCGATTTCCGCGATTCTCGGCCGCGCGCCGATTTCCGCCTACGTAGCAAGCAAGGGCGCGCTTCACGCCGTCACGCGCACCATGGCCGCCGACCTGGGCCGCCACGGCATCACCGTCAACAGCATCGCGCCCGGCTACATTCACACCGAAATGAACACCGCACTGGTCAATGACCCGGCCTTCGATGCCATGGTGAAAGGCGGTACACCGGCGGGACGCTGGGGCCGCCCCGAAGACATCGGCCACTCTGCGGTATATCTGGCGTCCGATGCGGCGTCATTTGTCAACGGCCACATCCTGGTGGTCGACGGCGGCTTCTCGACCACCATGTAGCACCCCGGCCAACAGGCCGCAAATCGTTGGTGGACAAGGGTTTCCGTGGCCCCGCCCTGGGAGTCGGCCGTCCCGGTTAATTCAACCCAAGCACGTCCTGCATGTCGTACAGCCCGGTCGGGCGGCTTTGCAGAAAGCGGCAGGCGCGCAAGGCCCCTTGCGCATAGGTCATGCGCGAGGAGGCCTTGTGGGTAATTTCGATGCGCTCACCGGTGCCGAGGAACATCACGGTATGGTCACCCACCAGGTCGCCGCCGCGCACGACCGCATAACCGATCGAATCGTCCCGGCGCACGCCGGTCTCGCCCTTGCGGTCGTAGACCGCCACCTTGTCATGATCTCGCCCCATCGCCTTGGCGATGACTTCACCCATGCGCAAGGCCGTGCCCGAGGGCGCGTCCACCTTGAGCCGATGATGCGCTTCGACAATTTCGACGTCGTAGCCAGTCGGCAGCGCCCGGGCGGCCGTTTCGATCAGCTTCAACGTGAGGTTGACACCCACGCTCATGTTCGGAGCGAACATGACGGCCGTTTGCTTCGCCGCTGCGGCAATCGCCTGTTTCCCCGCAGAATCAAAACCGGTGGTGCCGATCACCATACGCACGCCGACCCGCCCGCAGACGGCCAGATGTTGCAACGTCCCTTCGGGCCGCGTGAAATCAATCAGGAACTGCGCGCCTGACAGGGCGGATTCAACATCAGCGCGCACGGTGACGCCCGTTGTACGCCCCATGTAATCACCGGCATCCTGGCCGATCGCCGGCGAGCCGGGCACATCGAGCGCCGCCACCAGTTGCGCATCCGGCGCCGCCAGGATGGATTCAATCAGCATGCGGCCCATACGGCCGGAAGCGCCGGCTACGGCGATGCGCATTTTTTCCATGGTGATTACTGAGCCTTGAAGGTTTCGTCGCGAATCAGCCACTTGCCACCAAAGTTGCCGAGCACCAGAGTCTTGCGGCCGGCCTCCTTGAAGGTATCCGATTCATACTGCTGGGTAAACACTGCAACGGCCCCCTTGTCACCGACCAGCGTAATCTGCGGATCCACCACCTTGACCACGATAAACGAGGGCTTGCCAATCCGTTCGCGGCGTTGTGCTTCCCAGCGCGCCCGCGTCATGCCGGTCGGCTTGAAATCAGGCGCATAAGAAGCCAGGTAGGCCGCCACGTCCTTGGTAGCCCAGGCAGAGCGCCACTGCTCGATCGCCGCCGTCACGTCTGAGGGGGACGGCGCAGATGCAGCCGGGGCAGCCACGGCAGGCGCTGCAACCGG
>CAYUEG010000195.1:0-5281 GCA_964443245.1 uncultured Burkholderiales bacterium
AGCCGGAAGCCGTGCTAGATCTTCTGGCCAACCGCGTCAACTTCATGTTTGTCTCGCCCAGCATGGTGTTGCAGCACATCAAGGCCGGCAAATTGCGCGCGCTGGCCATCGCGTCGTCGACCCGGCTCGACATGCTGCCGGACACGCCGACCATGTCAGAGGCCGGGTACCCGGCGGCCGTTCGACCGTTCTGGTTCTCGCTGTTCGGCCTGGCCGGAACGCCAGAGCCGGTTCTTGAGAAGATCAACGCCGATGTGGCCAGGCTCGCCGCCACCAGCGAAGTCCAGAATGCCCTGAAGACCATGGGCTACCAGCCGTCGGCGGCGATGTCGGTCGCGCAGATGGATGCGTTGATCCGGTCTGATACCGAAGCCTGGGGCACCGTGATCCGCAAGGCTGGCATCAAGGCCGATTGATCCTCGCTGCGGCGCCGATCGCCATTTCCACCCACGCCACCAGTAAACCCATGCCCACCATCATTTCCGCGCAAGAAGCCGCACAACGCCTGATTCGCCGCCATGACTATGTGGCCTGCGTCGAGGCCTTTATCGACTGCCGCCGCCCTGGTTCGATGCCGAAGGAAAACTACGCCATGATCGGCCCGGGGGTGACACAAAACCCCAACCAGGTGATCAATCTGAAGGAGCCGCACGGCTTCAATGTTGGCGCCGCTGCCATGCCGCATGGCATTACCAACAACCTGCACATTCATTTCACCGCCGAAGTCTTCATCTGTGCAGCCGGTGAGTGGTTGCTGCGGTGGGGCGTCGGCGGGCGCGATGGCGAAGCCGTGCTGCGCGAGGGGGACATTGTCTGCATGCCAACCTGGATCTTTCGCGGATTCACCAACATCGGCCCGGATGACGGCTGGCTGTTCACCTGCCTGGGGGGCGACGATACCGGCGGCATCATCTGGGCCCCGGACATCCTTGCCGAAGCCGGCAGCTACGGCTTGTGGCTCACGGCAGACAATGAAATCATCGATACCGGGCCAGGAGGAGCACCGCCACCCGTGCCGTTGATGAAGCCCTTCCCGGCCGAGGAACTGGAGGCGCTGCGGCGCTACACGCCGGCGGAAATGGAAGCGCGCGTCCTGCGCCGGGCAGATCGCGATTTCGCGCTGGCCACGCTGGATGGCCATGTACCCGGTTGTGGTGTGCAGTGGGCGCCGGTGATCGGCAATGGGCTGACCCAACGCCGCTTGCATGCGCCGCGCGTCTCTGATCCGCAGGGCTTTTCGATCGAATGGATGCGCCTTTCGCCCGGCGCCTGCACCGCGCCGTTCCGGCTGGCCGAAAAGATGGTGGTGGTCCAGATGCAAGGCGATGCCATGAAGGTGGAACTGAACGAAGGGGCGGACAAGGTGTCGCTTGAGATGGGTTGGCGTGACATGATGTCGGTTCCCGGCGATGTCACCCGCGCCTTTCGCAATGACTCGGCCAAGACCATCGAAGCAGTCGTGATGATTCCGGGAGACCAGCGCAAGGTTCCCAGGTTTGGTGCCGATGTGGTCGCAGCGGCGCACACCGCCGGGTGGGCCCTCGATGCCAATGGCTATCTGGCTAAGGCCGGGTTGATGCCCAGAAGCGCACTGGAAGCGGGGGCTCGCCATGCGGCCTAATCGCGTTCGCAGCCTGTTTGCGGAGGGCCGCGTGATCGTCAACGCCTGGCTCTCGATTGCGGCCCCTTACGCAGCCGAAATCACCGGGCACGCCGGCTTTGACGCTGTCACCGTGGATCTGCAGCACGGCATGGTCGGCTTTGACAGCGTGGTCGCCATGCTGCAGGCGATCTCTTCCACCCCGGCGATTCCCCTGGTGCGCCCGCCTTCTTCCGACCCCGTGGCGATCATGAAACTGCTCGATGCCGGCGCGTATGGCGTGATCGCACCGCAGGTAGACACCCCGGAAATTTGCGCAGCGGTGGTGGCAGCGTGCCGCTACCCACCGGTCGGCTCCCGCTCCTTCGGGCCCACCCGGGGCCTCACCTATGGCGGTCCGGACTACGTGGGTCATGCCAATGCTGAAATCCTGGCGCTGGCGATGATTGAATCACGCGCAGCACTGGGTTCGCTCGATGCAATTCTGGATGTGCCCGGCCTGGACGGCCTGTATGTCGGGCCCAACGATCTGGCCATGTCCCTGGGTTTTGCACCCGGTGGCCGTGTGCCGGAAGTGGAAGCTGCGATTGCACAGATTCTGGCGGCGGGCCGCCGGCGCGGGCTGCTGTGTGGCATCTTCTGCGCGTCCGGAGAGGATGCGGCGCGCCGGCGCGAGCAGGGATTTCACCTGGTGACACCGGGCAACGATGCGGCGGCATTGCGTACCCACTATGCGCGCGCGCTTGAGCAAGCCCGCAACTGAGCACCGGCACGTTATCGAACCGGCATGACCCGCAAAGCGAAGACGGCTTCCGGCCGCTCGGTGACATCGCACGACGTGGCCTTGCGGGCGGGCGTCTCGCAATCGGCCGTCTCGCGGGCATTCACCCGGGGTGCCAGCATTGCACCTGCCACCCTGGAAAAGGTGATGACCGCCGCGGCCGCGCTCGACTATCGGCCCAATCAGGTGGCGCGGGCGCTGATCTCGGAGCGCAGCGGTCTGGTCGGTCTGGTGATCCCGCCGGATTTCATTCCGCTCTACAGTCTGGCGATGGGCGAATTTGCGCGGCGCCTGCCGGAGCGCGGCATGCAGCCGCTGGTGCTGGCCGCCGGCGCGGACACCAGGGCAGATGAACTGGTGGAAAAGTTTCTCGAGTATCGCGTTGATGGCGTCATTCTGACTGCGGCAACGCTCTCGTCCCGCCTGGCGGCGCGCTGTGCCGAGCGCGGCATCGCGGTGATCCAGTTCGGGCGTGCCGAACTGCGTGCCAGAGGGGCAAGAGTGTCCAGTGATAACCGCGCGGGCGGGCGCACTGCGGGGCGCATCCTGCGTGCGTGCGGCGCGCGCCGCGCTGCCTATCTGGGTGGTGACCCGGATACCTCGACAGACCGCGATCGCGCTGCCGGCTTTGCCCAGGAGTGGCCAAAGGCCCGATGCGAACATGCCGGCAGTTTCGGCTATGCCGAGGGCGCTGCTGCAGCGCGCCTGCTGTTGCGCGGCAAGCCGAGGCCGGATGCCGTTTTTTGTGCCTCCGACATGCTGGCCTACGCCCTGATGGATGTGGCGCGTGCGGAGTTGGGTCTCACCCTCCCGGCCGATCTGATGGTGATGGGCGTCGACGATGCACCCCCATCCGCCTGGCAAGGGTATGCCCTTTCCACCATGCGGCAAAACGTGCCCGGACTGGTGGCGCAGACCATCGATCTGCTGGTGGAGCGGATTGCCACACCGGACGTGCGCGCGCGGGCTGTTTCCGTGTCCATGGCGCCGGTGTTGCGTGGCACCACCCGCCCCTTGAGTGCGGCCGCCCTGGCGCGCGCGGTGGCATTCTGAGTCCGATCGAAACATCCTTCCCCAATCTCTCACACCCTTTCGGAGTTTTCCATGGCCCAGAGTCGAATCCTTACCACCCACGTCGGCAGTCTGCCGCGCCCCCAGGAAGTGGTCGACCAGTTGTTTGCCGAAGACCAGGGCACGCTCACCGATCGTGAAGCCTATGCCCGGGTGATGCGCGACAGCGTTGCCGCCGTGGTGAAAAAGCAGGTGGACGCTGGCGTCGATGTGGTCAGCGATGGCGAGATGAGCAAGATCAGCTACGCCACCTACATCCGCCACCGCCTCAACGGTTTTGAAATCGGGGAAATGCCGCGTGCGGTGCCGAAAGACCTGGATGACTTTCCCGACTACAAGGAGCGGCTGGCCAAACTGGGCGCCACACCCAAGTATCACCGCCCGATCTGTTGCGCCCCCATCACCGTGCGCACCATGGAGCCGCTGCGCGCCGACCTGGCCAATCTTGCGGCAGCGGTGGGAGCGGCGGGTGCGCAGCGGGCATTCATGAACGCCGCCTCCCCCGGTGTGATTGCAGTGTTCCAGCCGAACCGCCACTATCCCACGCAGGAGGCCTACATCGCCGCGCTGGCTGACGCCATGCGCCCCGAGTACGAAGCCATCGTGGCAGCGGGGTTCGATCTGCAGATTGATTCGCCCGACATCGCAATGGGACGCCATATCCGCTTTCGTGATGTCGATGACGCCGAGTTCCTGCGCAACGCCCACCTGCAGATCGATGCCCTCAATCACGCCTTGGCCAACATCGACCCGGCGCGGGTGCGCATGCACATCTGCTGGGGCAACTATGACGGGCCGCACCATCACGATGTGCCGCTGGAAACCATCATGCCGGTGGTGCTCAAGGCGCGCGTCGGCACCTATGTGTTCGAGGCATCCAATCCGCGCCATGCCCACGAGTGGGAGGTGTGGCAGGCCACGAAAATCCCCGAGGACAGGATTCTCGCGCCCGGCGTCATCGATTCGGTGTGCAACTTCATCGAGCACCCGCGCCTGGTGGCCCAGCGCCTCTTGAAGTTCGCCGACATTGTTGGCCGCGAACGCGTGATGGCCGCATCCGATTGCGGCTTCGGCACCTTTGCAGGTTTTGGGGCCGTGCACCCGCCGATTGCCTATGCGAAGCTCAAATCGATGGCCGAAGGAGCCGCCATGGCCAGCGAGCGCCTCTGGGGTCGCGCCTGAGAGCCGCTCCAGGAGCCATTCTCCGGCGCGAGGCCGGTCTGCAGAACCGGCCCGGGGGCGTTAGCCCTTCTCGGTGCGCAACCGTTTGCCCTTCAGTACCGTCTGGTTCACATTGCCGCCTTTGCTGCGGGTACCGGGCACGTCAAAGGTGACGCGCTGGTTGATGCGGTGGTGTGGCCAGTAGTCCGCTACCGCATAGTGCTGGGTGGAACGGTTGTCCCAGATCGCGATGCCATTCGCATCCCACTGGTGGTGCACCATGAAATCGGGGCGTTGCACCCAGTCGAACAGAAAGCGCAGGATGGCGGCACTCTCGCGCCGGTCCACGCCGACGATGTTGCGCGTGAAGGAGCTGTTGACATAAAGACACTTGCGGCCGGAGCCCGGGTGCTCGCGCACAATCGGATGCTCGACCGGCTTGAAGTTGCGGATCGCGGCGACCAGCGCATCATCGCTGTCGCGTGCCAGCGCGTCACGAAAGCCGCTTACTTCCCAGGTGTGCACCGCGGAGAGGCCTTCCAGGTAGCGCTGCATGCCCGGCGAGAGCCATTCGTAGGCTTTGCTCATCGAAGACCAGCAGGTATTGCCGCCCGCCGGCGGGGTCACGGTGATCTGGATCGCCGTGCCGAGCGGGGCGTCTTTCTTCC
>CAYUEG010000196.1:0-5233 GCA_964443245.1 uncultured Burkholderiales bacterium
GACTTGCCAGTTGAGGGCCCACTCCGCATCCGGCGCGTCTTCGGTGCCGTCACGAATGATGCCGGCGTTGGAGCAGAACACATCTACGTGGCCGAAGCGTGCCTCTGCGGCGGCGACGACGGCCTTGACACCCTCTTCGGCGCCAATGTCGCAGGGTACGGCAATCGCCGGGACCGCAGACAGGCCATTCCCGCCGGCCGAAATCGTCCTGGCCAGTTCATCCAGTGCGCCCTGTTGGCGTGGCAGGTCGGCGAGGACCAGACCCCTGGGGTGTTCCTCGGCAAAGCGCAGCGCCAGGGCGCGGCCGATGCCGCTGGCGGCGCCGGTGATGACAATGGTGCGATGGGCAAGTTTCACGGCAGGCTCCTGGTAGTGGGGGCGCCATCACCCGTCACAGGCGATGTACGCTTGGCACAAATTTGAAGGGTCACGCTGATCGGGTTGCCACGCCCGCTGATTCGAAGCTGGCCATGCGGTTGAGGAAGTTGGCAGCGGCTTCGACCAGCGGCAGCGCCAGTGCGGCGCCGGTGCCCTCGCCCAGCCGCAGGTTGAGCGCCAGCAAGGGGCGGGCACTGAGGTGGTTGAGCAGGGCGGCGTGGCCACGCTCGTCGGAGGTGTGGGAAAAGATGCAGTAGTCGGTGACATGGGGCGCGATCGATTGCGCCGCCAGCAGCGCTGCGCTGACGATAAAGCCGTCGACGAGAATCGTCATGCGGGCTTGCGCGGCGGCCAGCATGCCGCCGACGATCATCGCGATTTCAAAGCCCCCCATGGCGGCCAGCACATCGACCGGGTCGGTCCGTTGCTGATGCAGCGCCAGAATGTGGGCGACGACCTGGCGCTTGCGGGCCAGGCCCGCATTGTCCAGGCCGGTGCCGCGACCGACACAGATATCCAGTGGCAGCCCGGACCATCTGGCCATCAGGGCGCTGGCGCTGGTGGTGTTGCCGATGCCCATCTCGCCGAAAGCAACCAGCGTACAGCCGTTTGAATGAAGGTCGTTGACCAGCAAAGCACCAGATGAAAGTGCTTGCTCACATTGCGCGCGCGTCATGGCTGGCCCGCAAGCCATGTTGGCGGTGCCCATGCCGACTTTTCGGTCGATCAAGCCGGGGTGGGGGGAGAATGTGTGGTTGACACCGGCATCGACCACGAGCAGCCGGAACCGGCTGGCCTGGGCGAACACATTCACCGCCGCACCGCCCGCCAGGTAGTTCATGACCATCTGCCAGGTCACGTCCTGCGGATAGGCCGAGATGCCCTCGGCGGTGACACCATGGTCACCGGCGCACACGATCAGGTGCGGATTTTCGATTCTGGGCGATTCGGTCTGGCCAATCAGGCCAAGTTGCAAGGCCAGACGCTCCAGGGCGCCAAGGGCGCCGTGCGGTTTGGTCTTGCCATCAATCTTCTGTTGCAGCCGTCTGGTCAACTCAGGGTTGGCGATCGGCGCGATCGGGTAGCGGCTCGGCACGTTTCTCTTCAGCAAGCGCCAGGGCAAGGCACGCGGGGCACAGGCATGTCGCCCCGGCACGTAGTGTTTGCAACTGAGGCAGGGAAGCGCACCAGCATTGCGCCATCCCTGCAACCATGCCGCATGTGAATGCCGTTCCGCAGCGCGAGCAGGAGGACAGCGCTGCGGATTCCATGCCACCCTTACTTCTTGCCGGGCTTGGCCGGTGCCGTCTTGGCGGAGCCTTCCTTGTGGTCGCGTGATTTGCCGTATGAACTTCTGAAACGCTTGCCCTTGGCGGTGCGCTTGTCGCCTCTGCCCATGATGATGTCCTTTGTTTGTGGGGGGTGGATAAAGTGATGCGAAGCCGCATTTTACGGCTTCACCCCGGGCTGTGCCGTCCGTCAGGTCAGCAAGCACCAGCAGGCTGAATTGCCCCAATTTGCGCTGCCGGACTTGAAACTGTGCGTGGCCGCCCGATATTCGAAGCATCGAACCGTCATCGTTGTCTGCACCACCGGATCCTGGCACGCCAGATCGTACGGTGCTGCGGCGCGGACCGGCTCACCCGTAAATCTTTGAAGGAAACCATCATGACTGTATTGACCCATTTTCGCCGTGACCCTTTCGCACATGCCTTTGACGATTTTTTCCGTGGCTTTGTGGTGCGCCCGGTAAGTGCAGCCCCGGCTGCGCCGCGCGGATTCAAGGTGGACGTGAGGGAAGCAGGCAACCAGTATCTGGTGGAAGCGGACCTCCCGGGGCTTTCGAAAGACGCCATCAAAATCGAGATTGACGGCGCGCAAGTCGCGATCTCGGCCGAATACAAAGCAGTGGCGAGTGCCAAGGAGGGCGAGGGCGAAGCGCCGCGCCTTGTATACAGTGAGCGGGAAACCGGAAGTGTGGCGCGCAGCTTCACCTTGCCGGTCGAGATTGACGCGGCCGCCGCCGTTGCCCGGTATGAAGACGGCGTGCTCAAGCTGGCACTGCCGAAAAAAATTGTCGAAACCCGGAAACTTTTGACAATCCACTAAGGTCACAGACTCATATCCTGATGCAATCACCTCCTCGGTTGCGGACTGGGTAGTTTCCGAAGGTGGCCGTACGATCCCCTCGGCGGTCACCTAGCCTGACGGTGCGGACTGCAAGCGCGATCTCCTCCCGCAATTGCAGAGCCGGCAGGCCGGGCGCAGTCATTCCTCCCTGATTGCCGCGCCCGTACTTCAAGCGCGTCTGGTTTGTTCCAGACGCGCTTTTCTTTTGCGCGTTGCTTCGCTTTGGCTTGGTGCGGGTTGCAGATCGTGCCGCCTGACTCCAATCACCCCCAACCGGGCGGTTAGAATTCACGGCAACTCTTCATCCTTACATCGTCATCATGAACGCTGCTGCCGTTTCTCCTGCCACCCAGGCTTCGATCCTTGCCGAGGCGCTGCCGTACATACGCCGGTTCCATGGCAAGACCATCGTCGTCAAGTACGGCGGCAACGCCATGACCGACCTGCATCTGCAAAAGCAGTTTGCCCACGACGTGGTGATGCTCAAGCTGGTCGGCCTCAACCCCGTGGTGGTGCATGGCGGCGGGCCGCAGATCGAAGAACGACTCAAACAGCTGGGCATCAAGAGCCAGTTTGTACAGGGCATGCGGGTCACCGACGCCGAAACCATGGACGTGGTGGAGATGGTGTTGGGTGGCGCCGTCAACAAGGACATCGTGACGCTGATCAACCAGGCTGGCGGCAAGGCGGTCGGGCTCACCGGGCAGGACGGTGCCTTCATCCGCGCCAAGAAACTCCTCATGGCGGACAAGGACAAGCCGGATCAATTCATCGACATCGGCCAGGTGGGCGACATCGAATTCATCGACCCCTCCGTGATCAGCACCCTGGAAGCGGGGGGCTTCATTCCGGTGGTGGCACCGATCGGCATCGGCAAGGACGGTGACAGCTTCAACATCAATGCCGACGTGGTGGCCGGCAAACTCGCCGAAGTACTGAAGGCGGAGAAGCTGGTGCTGCTGACCAACACCCCGGGCGTGCTGGACAAGGCGGGCAACCTGCTGACCAACATCACCCCGCGGGACATCGACAACATGGTGGCCGACGGCACACTTTCCGGCGGCATGCTGCCCAAGATTGCCTCTGCGCTGGATGCCGCGCGTTCCGGTGTGAAGGGCGTGCACATCATCGATGGCCGCGTGGAGCATGCACTGTTGCTGGAAATCCTCACGGATCAGGGCGTTGGCACGCTCATCCGCAGCAAGTGATGATCCGAAGGATGCCTTGATCGGTCCAGCGCGTGCCAGATTCATCTGATCTTGGCGGCGCACCCGCCAATTCCCAGGTCTCCCCGGTGTCCCTGATTGCCGGCGGCCTGGCGATCGCCATCGCCGCCTCGTTCGCCTGGTATGGCTTGCTCGGATCCTTTGCCAAAGCCTGGGGCTGGCCCTGGTATGCAGGATGGGCCCTGGCGATCCTGCTGCCACCGTTTGCCTACATCAGCTGGCGCACCGGCAGCGTGCGTGGTGCCGTAGCGCCATTTCTCTTCATCTCCACCATCGGGCTGTTGCTGGCGATCGTGTTTCCGGTTGCTTTGCTTTAGCCCCGGGCGATACAGGTTTGCACCTGCTCCCGCAACCACCTTGCTGCGGGCGCATCATGGGTGCGCTCATGCCAGAGCTGGTAGAACTTCATCGGCGGGAAGTTCAGCGGCGCCTTGACAATCTTGATGGGCGCCACGCGGGCGCAGCTCTCGGCGAAGCGCCTGCCGGTGGTAAACAGCAGGTCCGTATCCTGCAGCACGTGAGGCACGAGGTTGAAATAGGCCAGCGAGACGCGATGCATGCGCTCCATCCCGAGCGATGCCAGGTGGCCGTCGATGCTGCCACGCACGCCGCCGGCGTAGCGCAGGGGCGCGATGTGCTGCGCTGCACGGTAGGCGGCTTCCGTCAGGGCGGCTTTGCGTGCCAGCGGATGGCCCGGGCGCATCATCACCACGACTTCATCCTCATACAGCGGCGCCAGCCGCAGATAGGGCGGCGGGTTGGGCCAGTTGGCGATCACCACATCCACGTCCCCGGCTTCGAGCAGCCGCTCGAAGTCCATGTCCTGGGTCAGCGGCCGCAGCGAAACGCGGGCATGCGGCGCGAGTTTGCCGATGCGGGCAATCAGGGCGGGGAAGAAGCGCGTATCGAGAAAGTCCGGTGCCGCCAGGTTGAAGCTGCGCACCGATTCAGCCGGGACAAACAATTGACCGTGCTGCAGGATGGCGTCAATGCCGTTCAGGGCGCGCGTGGCGTGCGCCAGCAGTTCCAGCGCCCGCGTGGTGGGCGCCATGCCGTTGCGGGTGCGTACCAGGATCGCATCCCCGGTGAGATCGCGCAGGCGCTTCAGGGCGGCACTGACGGCTGGCTGCGAAATGTCCAGCTTGTCGGCCGCGCGCGATACGCTCGCTTCCGTGACGACGGCATGCAGAACACGCAGGAGGTGCACGTCAAGGACTTCACGCATAAATTGCGGCTGATGCTGACTATAAACAGCGCATTATGAGGCGAAACGAGGCTGCCACGTATAGTGGCGAACCATGGCCCAGACACCGATTCGCTTCCTTCTCAACGGCAGACTGCACGAAGCTGCCGGCGTGGACCCGCACGTTTCCCTGCTGCAATACCTGCGGGAAGAACTCCGCCTGACCGGCACGAAAGAGGGGTGTGCGGAAGGGGATTGCGGCGCCTGCACCGTGGTGCTGGCCGAGACCGCGCACGCTGGCGCTGCGCCGCAGAAG
>CAYUEG010000197.1:0-5222 GCA_964443245.1 uncultured Burkholderiales bacterium
GGCGCCCTGCTCAAAACTTTCGTTCGAATGCACGTGCGCATTGATGAGGCCGGGAAAGCCGATCAGGTGGCGCGCATCCATCACGTCTGCTTGCCCTGCTTCCCGAAGACGGGTAGCAGGTTCGATCGACACGATGCGCCCTGCGTGCAGGCCGATATCAACGCGCCGCCCCGGGGCAATTCGCCCATAGCGGCCTTCAGCGGCCGCGCCCAGCACCAGTCCACGCAACAAGCGCGGCATCGCCGACGCATTGGGCGCACCATCATGTGCATCAGGGCGCGAATGGTCAGGCGGCGGCACGCGCATCGGGCAGGCGCAGCTCGATTTCGTTGTAAGCGGCGATGCCGGGCATCACCGCATCAATCTGCTCGAACATCAATGCTCGGGTAATGCCGCGCACCATGCGTGGCATCGAGTACTTGTGCGCACTCACTGAGGTGGAATGCGGACCCATGCTGACGTAGCTTGCGAAGTTGTAGGCATACACACGGTTCAGCCATGCGTAACCGGAGCCGGCCACCCGCTCCTGAAGGCCATACTCCTCACCGACATACGGATACTGCGCCAGCACCGGGTGCTCGAGCCCCGATGGCGGCTGATAGCGGTCCGACCAACGCGCGATCTGGTCAGCCACGTCGCGAAGCTCCGGGCGCGCAGCAAGATTGACTACCGAGCCTGTCGCGCAGATCAGGTAGTCAAACTCGAATTTTCCGTGCGGTGTGGTGACATGGACGACACCATCCCGGTAGGCAAGTTGGTCCCACGGACATGCCGAATGCACGCGGCAGTTGGGATAGGCGGTTGCGGCATTCCACGCATTCTGGGTAGGCGGCTGGTCGCGCGTATCAAAGAAATGCGCAATCTCCCAGCGAACGGCGGGCGGCAACTCGGCATAGTGCTTCAGCAAACCGACGTACTCAAGATGCCGATGCGGATTAATCTGCGGAATGTCGCGGCGGCGATAGCACACGTCCACGGATGCCGCGCCCGCTTTCAGGACGGCGGCCGCAGTATCAAACGCAGAAGCACCATGACCAAGGATGCCGATCCGCAAGCCCTTCAGACGAGACAGGTCCAGAGGCACGTTGGAGTGAGTCAGGTGAGCAGGCGGCACCGCCGCGACGATATGCGGTGGAATCTGCCATTCCCCGCCACCATCAAAGCCGGTTGCCAGCACGACATGGCGCGCCAGCAGGGTCTCCACTACGTCGGTACCCGTCGCGTTTGATTCGTTGACCGCATGCAACGGAACCGCAATCAGGCCGTCCGCGGCGGCGCTCAATGCGCCGACCTGTGTGCGATTGCGTATCGGCAAATCAATGGTCTGGCGCAACCATCGCAGGTAATCCATCCATTGGGTGCGCGGAACGCGATCGAAGGCGTTCCACGCATCTGCACCATATCTTGCTTCGTGCCATGCACGCGCAGTGAGGTTGGGCAGGCCGCTTTCAAGGCCGATCGACGATTTCGGCGTACGGAGCGTTTCCATACGCGCATAGGTTTCCCACGGCCCCTCGAACCCGGGTGCGCTACGGTCCACTACCAGGACGTTGGTCACACCCTCGCGCCACAGCGCCAAAGCCGCCGCCAAGCCTGCCTGCCCGGCGCCAACGATGATGACGTCGATGACTTTGTCGGACGAACCGGCCAGAGGCCGCACCCATGAGCGATTGGGGTAGGACATCAAGGCGAGGTCGGCACGTGCCTGCGCCGTCAACGCGGCCAGGCGCACTTCTGCGTCGTTCAGGGGTCGCATCATCCGCGTTTCTTTCAGTGGCGCACAGACAGGCCGCGTTCAAGGGATCCCGACATCAGAGGCTGTTCTCAAATTCAAACACCTGGCCGAAGGTTTTGCCCAACTCGCACGAGTGGTGATCCACCTGATTGGTATCGGCCAGTTCGAGATTGAAAAAATCCTTGGTCTTGCCGGTGAAGTAAGGCCCGGCGTGCCAGGTACTGCGGCCTAGCATGATGGCAACATTGCCAGGCACCTCAAACGCTGCCAGGCGCGCCAAATTCGGCGTCGCTGCCGGATTGTCCGGATCGTCCGGCGGGCACACCGCGATGACCCATGAACCGCCTTCGACCGACGCCAGGCACTGCGTTACGTTGAGGTGGCGCGTGATGCGTGAAAAGCCCATCGGCCGGCCGAACAGGCGCATGACGTAGAAGCGTGGTGTGCCTCGCGACAATTCAAGCTGCGCCTCATCCGGACCGAACAGCTTGCCGTCTTCATACGGAGGAAGCAATGTGCCGTAAGGCGCAAAGCTTGCAGTGCTGATCGATTGCACCGCAAGCTTGACTGTCTTGATGTCCATGACGGGGTCAGTTGTGAGCGTTGGGAACAGTTACTTGGGCGCCGAAGCCAGCACCGAAGCAGGCATCTGCCGTTCTGCCCGGGGTGGCAAGAAGGATGAATTGAAGATCGCGTCCGAGCTGGGTGGCGTCTTCAGCGAGAATGCGCGGGCAACATCTTCGACTTGCGTGTCCAGCCGCAACTTGCTGATCGCCCCCAGGCCGTCGGCACGGGTGACAGCCGTCACCACAAAGCGGTCCAGATACTCCTTGAGCCGACGTGTCTCCACAGTCACGTCAACAATTGGCTCACGCTCCTTGACAAACTTGATCGCCTCTTCCGGGTTGACGATGGTTTCCTTGAGCGCGCGATTGAAGGCGCGCAGGAACCCTGCCACCGCCTTCGGATTCTGCTCCATGAAGCGGCTGGTCGCGAGAATCGCATTGCCGTAAACCGTAACACCGGAATCCTTGTAATAGAAGATGCGCAAATCATCTTCCTTGGCGCCGGCAGTGACAGCGGCGAGCATGCTGCTCGGCTGGAACCCGGTGATGCCGTCAACCTGGCCCCGCACCAGCATCGGCTCACGCAGTGCCGGTTCGATCGACTGCCATTTGACCGACGCCGGATCAAAGCCCTGCGCACGCGCAAACAAGGGCCACAACTTGCGGCCCGCATCAAATACTGGCGCGCCCAGCGTCTTGCCCACCAAGTCGCTCGGCTTGCCAATGTTGCTCTTCTTGAGCACCATCGCCGCTGCCGGGGTGGAATCCAGCACCATATACACAGCCTGCATGCGCGCCGCATTCTGGTTGCCATAGTTGTTGGCAAGGAACTCGATCAACGATGAGGTGTCCCCGTAGCCCATGTCGTACGCACCGCTGGCCAAACGCGCCACGGCAGCAGCCGAGCCGACTCCTGAATCGAGTTGCACATCCAGTCCTTCCTGCGCGAAGTAGCCTTTCGCTCGCGCCATCAGGAAGGGCGCAGCCTGTCCATCGAAGCGCCAATCCAGCTGGAACCGGATCTTGGTCAGCGCTGGTTGGGCTTGCGCCATCGGCACAGATGAAACCAGTGTCGCCAAAACGGCTCCCAAACTCAATACCCTGCGAACAGCATTTACAGTCATGGCCATACTCCTGTAAGGGAAATGCATTTCAAGGAAGTCGATGACGGAACAGACTTGCTTCCGTTGCGTATGGCTACCAATGCAACAGCCATGCCAGACTTCACACCATGTAGCGAAAAGCACGTCGCCACAGTGCGGACGGGCAAGATATAGGCAGTGCCTATGCATCGCATCACCCCGCCGGAATTGCAGTGGGCGGGAACACATGACCATTCACACCAACTTGGTGCGCACATGCCAAATGAGTGCGCGATCGCCATGGCAACGTGGCCTTGCTTGCACAACAACCCGCGAACAGCGATCATGCGCATCCACATTCGCTGTTGAGCTTCCTACATGAACGAACACCCGCGCGACCTGACAGGCTATGGCAGAAGGCCGCCAGACCCGCAATGGCCAAATGGCGCCCGCATTGCCGTCAATTTCGTCCTCAACTACGAGGAAGGGTCCGAGTACTCTTTTCCTGACGGTGATGCCCGCTCTGAGACCACCCTTACAGACGCCGGCATGGGTGACACCGGGGTAAAGGGTCGAGATCTTGCAGCAGAATCTTTCTTCGAGTACGGAAGCCGGGTGGGCTTCTGGCGCCTTCACAACCTGTTCGCAGAACGCTCCATCCCGCTGACCATCAGTGGCTCCGCTCTCGCGCTCGAACGCAACCCGGAGGCGTGTGAGGCAATTCGCGAACAGGGCCATGAAGTCATGTGCCATGGCTGGCGCTGGGTCAATCAGTTCAATCTGACCGAGGACGAAGAACGCGAGCACATCCGGCGTGCCATTGCCAGTCTGACGCAAAGCATCGGCACGCGCCCGTTAGGCTGGTACTGCCGGTACGGCCCCAGCGTGAACACCCGCCGCTTGCTGGCAGAGGAAGGCGGCTTTCTCTATGACAGCAACGCCTACAACGATGACTTGCCCTACTGGACCCGCGCCGCAGACAAGCCACATCTGGTGATCCCGCATACCTTTGCCACCAACGACAACAAATATGGACGCGGCTGGTTTGGCACCTCCGACGATTTCTTCACCTGGGCAAAAGATTCATTTGACGTGCTGTATCGGGAAGGTGCCAAGCAGCCGAAGATGATGTCCATCAGCCTGCACCTGCGCGTCAGCGGCCACCCAGGCCGATCTGCAGGCGTGGAGCGATTCGCGGACTACGTGCTCGGCCATGCGGGCGTTTGGCTGTGCCGACGCGTTGACGTCGCGCGCCACTGGGCCACGCACCACCCCGCGCCTGCCTAGGCTGCAACCATCGGCAAAGGTGCCTCGCGGTACAAGCGAGAGAATTGGGCGCGCCAGCGCGGGCTGGCCTTTTCCCGCACCAGGGCTTCCGCATCGGCACCCTCCAGCAAACAATCGGCTGCATCCCAGGAAAGTTGGCGGATGAAGTCAACGCGCTCGTGACGCAGGGTTTCAAACGCTGTAGTCAAATTGGACAGGTCAACATCACCCGGTTGTCCATTGGCTTCCGAAAGGGCCTGCCGAAACAGGTTTATCCAGGCGCATGCATCCTCCAGCGCCAGTGTCGCACCCTGCCCGAGTGTGGGTGCCATGGCATGTGCGGCATCTCCGACGAACAACACATTCCCGCCTTCAGCGCGATAGCAGGCAACAATTTCCTGCGCGCGCGACCAGTGGTGCTGCTCGACTGAATCGCAAGCCGCCCGGACCAGCCACGCCGGAACCGGTGCGGCTTTTATGTCGGCCGGCAGATACGCGGCCTCAAGGTATCCGGCAGTCTTCATCACTTCGGGCACCTCCCTTCCGGGAGGAAGAGGCAGGTTTCCGCTCAGA
>CAYUEG010000198.1:0-5119 GCA_964443245.1 uncultured Burkholderiales bacterium
GGCGCCGCAGTGACTCTCACCATGACGCCCACCATGACCGGTGGTACGCTGACCTGGGTTTGCGCGGGCACGCCCTCGAAGTATTTCCCCGCCTCCTGCCGCTAATCCGGCTTCTGGTCGAAAAGCCTCCCTGTGGGGAGGCTTTTTTTCGTCCGTTTTTCGTTCAAATGAGCCCATTACCGTCACTTGCTGCACCATAGCACGTAAGTCAATGAGTCTCTCGCGGCGCGTTGGGATCCGCGTATGGACTTCGTTCAACAAGGAATTCCTTTGCGATATCAGGAGGTTGACGCCCCCACTTGTCGTAGCAAAAGGGAAAAGCTCCCTTTTCGAGGCTTAACTCTGATTAAGTTTCCTGCATGGCACGATTAAGGCTTATCCAGAAGCACCCTTGGATTCCCCGAGGACGTTTTGCCTTCCGGAGGTTCCATGAAACACATGCAAAAGGGCTTTACCCTGATCGAACTCATGATCGTGGTGGCGATCATCGGCATTCTGGCTGCCGTCGCACTACCGGCTTACCAGGACTACACCATCCGTGCCAAGGTCTCGGAACTGATGCTTCAGGCGAGCGGCTTCCGTACCGGCGTCACCGAGAAGGCGCAGGTAGATGGCGCCTTGACGAGCGCCGGATCGGGCTTGACTGTCAACGTTGCCGGCAAGGTCTCCGGTGGTAGCGTCAGCGACGCGGGCATCATCAGCATCGAAGGCTCCACCGCATCAACGTCGACCGGCGCAGCCGTGACCGTCACGATGACCCCGACCATGACCGGGGGCACCCTCACGTGGGTGTGTTCGGGCTCGCCTTCGAAGTACTTCCCTGCCTCCTGCCGCTAGTTCGACTTCGGTCCCGACAAAGCCTCCCTGCGGGGAGGCTTTGCTTCAACATCGGCCCCGTCCGGGCTTTTCGACCCTGGTTTTTCAGCCACACGTCAAGCAGTCGCTATCCGCACTCCTTCCGCAACGACCTCGCATACCTCTTGCCACTGAGGGTCGGACATTGCTGGAAAAAACGGCAACCCCATCAGTCGGCCCGAAAGGCGCCGCGCCACCGTCAGGTCAATGCCGTCGGCACTTCCGCGAAACGCAGGGTGGTCCGGAATCAGCGGGCAATACCACGTACGCGATGCGATGCCGCGACGCGCCAACAGTTCCCGTACGGTGCTGCACACACGATCATCAGCAAACGCCACACAGAGCGTGGAACGCACCGCAAAATCACTGCCGGCTTGTACTTGAACGACATCGCTGCCGGTCACTTCACGCATTCGCCCAAGGTATCGCCTAGCAAGGTCAAGTCTGCGGTTGGCCAACATTTGCCATCGGTCCAGCGAAGCAAGACCCACTGCCGCGTGATATTCCGACAACTTGCCATTGGTTCCCGACTGCGTCACCACGCCGACCGGCACCGACGCGACATCCCCCAGGTTGATGCCGAAATTGGATAGCCGGTGAATGCGCTTCACCATACTGGCTGAGGCACTCACCACAAAGCCACCCTCACCGGCAGCGAGTGGCTTGGTTGCGTGCATGCTGTAGACCGCGGTCAGACCAGCAAGGGTTCGCTGATTGCCAAAGGCCGCCGCCGCATCAATGATGACGGGAATGCCGGTTTCAATCGAGAAGCGCTGCCATCCGACTGCATCCACCGACACGCCGAACGTCGCAACGGGCATGACAACATCGATACTCCGTGACCTCACCACCTCAGCCGCAATCTGTGGTGTCAGAAGCCAGTTTTCCGGATCAACATCGCAGGCCACTGGAACATGGCCTGCGCGCTGTACCGCCGCGGCCGTGGCCACAAACGTCAGCGCTGGCAGCAGTACGCGCGCACCGACAGGCAGGTTAAGGGCCGAAAGTGCCAGCTCCAGTCCGGCAGTGGCGTTGGCCACCGTTGCAACGTAAACCCCTTCAGGGTTGGCCGCGACAAAACTGGACGCGAGGCGGCTTTCGAGTTCCCCCACCAAAGGCCCAAAATTCGAATACCAGCGCGCCGCATCAATGCGGCGCAGATAGGGCAGCAACGCGCCTGCATCCGGGATATCCGGTATCAACAAGGGTATGCGAATGGGCGTCGTCAAAGCGGCGAGGAGGATCGAAAGTAAACTTGACGGTATCTTAGCGCCTCGCCCGAGCCCTCAGGAGGCGCATACACCGGCTGGTCATCTCGAAATCCATGTTGCTTCGTCTATTGCGCAAGGCCCTTCGGCCCGCCCCTCCACCGCAATCCCGCGCCGAGCGCGAGGAAATGCTCAAGCTCGCGCTCCAGCAAGCCGTCAAGCTCGCCGAGGCAGGGCGCATCGACGAATCGATTGCGGCATATGAGGCCATTCTCAGACGCGAACCAGAATCGCTGATGGCACTACACGGGTTGTCCCTTCTGCTGATTAGCAAGGATCGCTTTACGCAGGCCTACGCCATCGCAAGGGAGTTGACCGACCAGATTGCCCACGTTCCGGAAGCTTGGACGCTCAGGGCGCTATCGGCGCGCGGATTGGGGCTGATGGACGATGCGCTGGCAGCGGCGCAACAATCAGTCCGGTTACGGCCAGATCCAGCCATGGTGTCGTGCGTCGGCGTGCTGCAGTTTCATTTGGGCAAGATAGCCGAAGCAATCGAGACCTTTGATCGTGCCATTGCAATGAGCCCGGAGGATGACTCGATTCGTAGCAATCGACTGTTTGCGCTGACCTGCCTGCCAGGAATTGCTCGCGACCATTTGGTGCGCGAGCATCTCGAATGGGGAAACCAGCTGGAAGCGCGCTACCAATCCAAGCAAGTGCAGCCGCCCGCCCCATTCGCCAACAGCCGTGATCCGGATCGACGTCTCAGGATTGGCTACGTATCCGCAGACTTGCGCGTTCATCCAGTCGCTGCGTTGCTAGAGCCAATCCTCCGCGAACACGATCGCAGCGTGCTCGAAATCACGTGCTACGACAATCACGGAGGAACGGAAGACGCCGTCACGAAGCGCTTGCGAACCCTGGTTGATCGCTGGGTCAAGTGCGCCAGGCTCAACGATCAGGCAATGGCAGCGCAAATACGCAACGACGAAATTGACGTTCTAGTCGATCTTTCTGGCCATACCGCCGGCAATCGCCTGCCTGTGTTCGCGCTCCGGCCCGCTCCCGTTCAGGTATCGTGGTTCGGCTATATGAGCACCACCGGATTGAAAAGCGTTGACTATCGCCTCGCCGACCCCAACCTGTGTCCGGCAGGCAGTGAGGCAAATTACGCCGAAACCATCTACCGCCTGCCGACCGCAGTGGCCTGGGCTCCTGAGGCCGGCAGCCCCGATCCTGGCCCCCCCCCGTTGCGGGCGAATGGCCGGGTCACGTTCGGTTCCTTCAACAACTGGTCCAAGGTGTCTGATGATGTCATTGGCGTCTGGGCCCGAATACTGATGGGATGTGAGCGAAGCATCCTCAGGATCATTGCTGCCGGCGGTGACACAGAGGTCGTGAGGCACGCAATCGAACACCGATTCCTGGCACATGGCATTCCTGGCGACCGTCTCTCCATTTCAGGCACAACTTCCTTGAAGGGATTCCTTGAAATCGTCAAACAGGCGGACATCGCCCTCGATCCCTTCCCCTACAACGGTGGTACCACCAGCTTTCACTGTTTCTGGATGGGCGTGCCGATCGTCAGCTTGAGCAGTCATGAGGAGATTGGCCGCGCCGGCCAAGGCATCCTGAGTAGCGTAGGACTGGCAGACCTGTGCGCGTCTACCCGCGATGACTACGTCGCCATCGCGATCAAGCTGTCGCAAGACACTGCGCGCCTTGCAGGGTTACGCTCGATCTTGCGTGAAAGTCTCTCCCGCACTGCTGTGATGAATGCAGCCAATGTCACTCGGGAAGTGGAAAAAGCATACCGGGCCATGTGGCATAATTGGCTCGAAGGAAAGCGTAGCCGACTGGGTGTTTCGGTCTGAGCACGACGAACGAATCAGGGAGAAGCAGCTTGTCTGACATCAGTGCCTTCATCGAGCAGTTTCAAACTGCGGTTGATTTCCAGGAACCGGTGGAGATCACGCCTGAAACACTGCTCGCGGACCTGCCGGAATGGGATTCTCTCGCTGCTTTGGGCGTGATTGTCATGTTCGATATGGAACACAACAAGACCATCACCGGCAACGATTTGAAGAACTGCAAGTCGATTGCGGATCTCTTCGCGCTTCTCGCATAGCCCATGGGCCTATCGACTCTCTCCAATATTCGGTATCGTGGCATGGCCACGTGCGTGCCGAAGACGGTGGTGTCGAACCTGGATTGCCCGCCGAATCTGAAGCAGGAGCGGGAGCGGCTGACGCGCAACATCGGGATCATGCAGCGCCGGCTATGTTATCCGTGGCAATGTTTTTCCGACCTCGCCTTTACTGCCACCGAGCGCCTGCTGGAAGATCTGAACTGGCAACGCGAAGAGATTGATGCGCTGATTGTGGTGACGCAGTCACCCGATTACCTCATCCCTGCAACCGCCATCATCCTGCAGGATAGGCTCAAGCTCAGTCACGCGACCATCGCTTTTGACGTCAACCTCGGGTGTTCGGGTTACCCGTTCGCACTCCACATTCTAGGTTCGATGATCGCTGCGGGTGCCGTCAAGAAAGGGCTAATCCTGGTGGGCGACCGTTCGGGCTCCCTCTACGATCCGCTGTTCTCCGATGCCGGGACCGCCACGGCGCTAGAGTACGACCCCTCCGCCCCCCCCATCCATTTTGATCTCAATAGCGACGGCAGCGGCTACAAGGCCATCATTCTGCCGGTGGGCGGCCACCGCGAACCGCCCAGTTATCACCATTTCTTTCCCACCAAGGACGAAAACGGCATCCCTCGTACTGCATACGACTTGCAGCTGGACGGGACCGCAGTCCTGAGCTTTTCGACGCAGCGGGTTCCCCCGGCCGTCAAGCGTGCTTTGGAATATGCGAACCTGACGACCGACCAGGTCGATTATTTCCTGTTTCACCAGGCCAACCGGATGATCAACGAGACCATTCGCAAAAAACTTGGTTTGCCGGCCGAGAAGGTACCTTCCACGCTGCATGATTTTGGCAATACCAGTGGCGCTTCGATCCCCGTTACCATGACAGCCCGCATCCGCGAACAAC
>CAYUEG010000199.1:0-1125 GCA_964443245.1 uncultured Burkholderiales bacterium
TCGCCTTCGATCACGCCGTCGTCAGACCGTGGGGGAGCGGCTGGTGCTACCACCCGCCCGGGCAGCAACACCACCAGCAGGGCCAAAAGGTCGGAAAGGGCACCCGGGAACAGCAGCAGCAGCCCGGCGAAGAACGCCCGGGCGCTGGCCAGGAAATAGCCCAACAGCGCGCCGGCGTTCAGTTGCGCCCCGGCGGCCAGTGTGCTTTGGCGCAACGTGGCCAGCCCCGCGATGAGCGAAGCCCTGGCGCGCACGATCAGCCACAAACCGAGCACCGCCGCCGCCGCCAGATACAGCATGAACGCACCGCCGTATTCGCGGAACAGCCAAAGATCGAGCAGCAGCTCGGCCACCGGCAGCATCAGTAAAATCAGCGGAATGGCGCGGATGAAACCGCGCACCAGCCCGACAAGGAATCCTGGCATGAAAAGTGGTCCGTCCGATCAAGTAATGCTGGTGGTCACCAATGTGCCCGATCTGGCACTGGCCAGGAAGATGGGGGCGCATCTGGTGGAACAAAAGCTCGCCGCGTGCGTCAATATACTCAGTCCATGTGAATCCGTATACCGCTGGCAGGGCCAGGTGGAAACCGCGCAGGAAATCCCGCTCTTGTTCAAGACGGTGCGCCATCGTGTCGAAGCACTGTGTGCTTCCATTGTGTCGATGCATCCGTATGAGGTGCCAGAGGTCATTGCCATGCCGTTGGCAGACGGCTTGCCGGCCTATCTGGGCTGGGTTCGGGCCGAAACTGCAGGAGAGAACACCGTTTGAAACCGATTGTCATGCTTGCCCAAAGACCCCTGCAGGGGTTGATTTTCCTCACGCTTCCGATCCTCCTTCTGGTCGTGCTCGGCATGGCATCCGGTGCCCATGGGCAGAGCGTACTGAAGCCGCTGCCCAAGGAGCCTGATTTGCTGGCCGCGGAGGCGGCGTTTCGTCTTTCCACTCGCATGAAGGACGCCAACACCGCTGAACTCAGCTTCGACATCGCGCCCGGTTACTACATGTACCGCGAACGATTCAAGGTCGAGGGGGCGGGCGTCGGCAAGCCCATCATTCCGCGCGGTACCGTCAAGTTTGATCCCACCTTCAACCGCAACATGCAGACCCACCGGGACAGCGTGG
>CAYUEG010000199.1:1225-5066 GCA_964443245.1 uncultured Burkholderiales bacterium
GACGAACTGGATGCGCGTCTGAAGGAGGCGAACGGCGTCACCATGCTCGATTTCTACGCTGACTGGTGCGGTCCGTGCAAGCAGATGGAGAAGGCCACCTTTGCCGATGCGCGTGTCAAGGCCCGCATGGGCCAGTTCACGCTGCTGCAGGCGGATGTCACGCGCAATACGCTGGAAGACAAGCTGCTGCTCAAGCGACTCAAACTGGTGGGACCACCAGGCATCGTGTTCTTTGATCGCACCGGCAACGAAATTCCCGGCACGCGGGTGGTTGGCTTTGAGCCGCCGGAGAAATTCCTGCAGAGCCTGGAGCGGGCCCAGAAGGCCGCACAGACCGCGCGCTCCTGAGCGCGTGCCGCGGCGGGCTAGTGGGTGGTGCCGCGCACCTGGGCGTCGAAGCGGCGGGCCAGCAACTGCTCAGGCGACGTGAGGAGCGGCCGGATCTGTTCCAGTACCTTCTCCATCACGCCCGACTGATTGCGCAGGGCCGTGCGCAAAAACGCCAACGAAAGATCGCGCGTGGCTGCCTTGATCGCCATTGCCTTGTCGGAGCGGGTGCGGTCGGTGAAAACACTGTGTTCGCCCCCTTCGAAAATGGCCAGGTGCTTCAAGCCGGAAGGTGCGGCCGGCATGTTGCGGAACACATCGATACGGTCCACCGCATCCGAGCGGTAGCCCGGCACGCGAATCTCGTCGTCGGTACCCGTCACATGCAGGGTAGGAATGCGCACGTCGCGCAACACCGCCGCCTGATCACGCTCGCCATGGAAGGGGGGCGCCGAGAGCAGGATCGCCGCCTTGACACGGCCATCCGCGAGGCTGACGCGCTTGCCATTGCGCTCCACCGCTGCGCCCGCCAGCAGCATCGCCGTGTTGGCGCCGTACGAATGGCCGGCCACGGCAATGGCCGCAGGGTCGATCAGCGGCCCGATCTTCGGATCGGCCAGAATCGTAGTGATCGCGAACGAGACGTCTTGCGCCCGTGCCAGCGCATTGGCTTCGCTGGCCGCTTCCTGCAGGTTGCCGATCAGTGCGAATGGCCCGCCTTGCCAGACTGCACGGTCACTGCCGGCGTGCTGCACGTGCAGGGCCACCATGCCGTTTTCCGCAAAGTGGCGGCCAAACTGGCTGTAGCCTAAGCGTGAACCGCCCAATCCGTGCGAGAACACCACCAGCGGCAGTTTGGGGCTGGGGCCGCTGGCCTGCGCTTCACGGGGCAGGTAGACCCGCACCGGCACGGTGCGCTGGCGTGCGCTGTCCTGCCACTCGGCATCACGGATGTTGATGCCGACGGCAGAGGCCGCGACAACCGCTTCTGCCGCCCGCTGTGCTTCGCGCTGCGCCCAGGTTTGGGCCTGGGAGGGCGCCTGTGATGCGGCTGCTGCATCCGGGCCGGGAGCGCTGGTGGCCGGCGTCTGCCAGGTTTGCGCCAGTGCTGCTGCCATGCTGAACCCCAGCACTGCGCCGACGATGGAAGGCGGGATGCGCCTCGTGAACTGGATGGGATTGAACATGGCGAACGGCCTGAAAAGGGGGGCGGGAAAGACGTGGCGAGCGTGGTGTGACCACGCTGTCAGGTTCCGGTTCCCGCCCGAACCCCATTGAAACGTTTCTTTACCTGCGATGCCGGCAGGCAAAGAAACCGGTACGCTGCAAAATCCTTACTCGACCTTGGCGCCGGAAGCCCTGACCACCGGGCCCCACTTCCTGATTTCGCTCGAGATATGGTTGCGGAACTCTTCAGGCGACATCGGGCTCGGTATCGCACCTTGCGCTTCCATCTTCTCGCGCACGTCCGGCAGGGCGAGAATCTTGTTCACTTCAGTATTGAGCCGGGTGATGATTTCGCGCGGCGTGCCCTTGGGCGCCACCATGCCGAACCAGGCGGCCGAGTCATAACCCGGGACGCCCGACTCGATCATGGTCGGCAGATCCGGCAGCCCCGGGTAGCGCCTGGCCGTGCAGATGGCCAGCGCGCGCAGTTTGCCCGCCCTGATCTGCTGGATCGAGGAAGGCAGGTTGTCGAACATCACGCTCACCTGCCCGCCCACCAGGTCGGAAATGGCGCCGGCACTGCCCTTGTAGGGAATGTGCGTCATCTGCACGCCAGCGATCATCTTGTACATCTCGGCCGACATGTGGATCGACGTGCCCGAGCCGGACGACGCGTAGTTCACCTTGCCAGGGTTGGCCTTCACCCAGGCGGTGAACTCGGCGACGTTCTTCGCCGGCACGCTCGGATGCACCACCATGACGTTGGGCACCAGGGCAATCATGGCCACCGGTTCCAGATCCTGCTCCAGGTTGTAGCCCAGTTTCGAATAGAGCGTGACGCTGATGGTCTGCGCTACCGTCAACTGCAGCACCGTGTACCCATCAGCGGGCGATTTGGCCACCAGTTCGGTGCCGACGTTGCCGGCGGCGCCCGGTCGGTTTTCCACCACGACGGATTGGCCCAGTGCTGGCCCCAGCTTGTCGGCCACGATGCGCGCCGTAATGTCGGTGGCACCCGCCGGGGTGAACGGCACGATGTATTTGATCGGCTTGTTCGGGAATGCTTGCGCCGAAGCCAGGCGTGGTGCGGCGCCGGTCGCGGCGGCCGCGCCGGCGGCAGCCAGCAGCGTGCGCCGTTTGGCGTTCAGTTGGGTTTGTTTGTCGTCAGTCGAATGCATGTCTTGTCTCCGGGTTGTTGTTGGGTCAATGCAGGAAGAATTGTGCCTCAGAAGGGGAGGCCGCTGCCAGCCTAGCGCCGGTTCGGGCGCGCGCCCGGGCCGCTGGTGTAGCGCTTGTAGCGGAAGAACAGCAGCAGGCCGCACGCCACCAGCCCCATGCCGCCCAGCGTGACCCAGAAACCCCAGTGCCAGTCCAGCCCCGGCATTTCCTTGAAGTTCATGCCGTAGATGCCGGTAATCAGCGTCAGCGGCATGAAAATCGCCGTGATGATCGTCAGCGTGCGCATGATCTGGTTGGTGCGGTTGGCGGTGGCCGAAAAATGCAGTTGCACGGCGGATTCGGCCGCCTGCTCCAGCCGCTGCGCGTGGTTGAGCACGCGGGCAATGTGTTCGAGCAGGTCCGAGAGGCGCACGTTCATCGCATCCGTCAACTCGTCCAGATGGTAATCGCGCCATTCCTGGATCGCATCGCGCTGCTCTTCGCACAGGTGCTCCAGCTTGCGGATCTCGATGCGCTGCTCCAGCAGCGCGTACCAGTCATCGAAAGGGCGACGCGGATCGAGCAGGTTGCGCTGCCAGCGGTCCAGCTTGTCGGTGAGAAGCTGGCGCAGCTCCAGATAGCGATCCACCATGGCATTGAGCACGCGGTAGGCCAATTCCAGTGGCGAGCCCGGTGCGCGGGTCGTGTGCGCGAGCAGGCGCGTGCGCACCGTGCCGATGGCGGGCGCTTCTTCCGGCCGCACAGTCACCAGAATCCGGTCCAGCAGGAAAAACGTGATTGGCGTGCTCTTGATGCGGTAAGGCTGCGTGTTGATCGGCCCGTAGTGAAATTCGCGCGCTGCCTGGCCTGCAGCGCCGGCCACCACCTTTACCGTCTTGTCATCATCATGCGGTTCCGCCTGCGCCGAAAGGCCGCGGAAAATCACCACTTCGTAATCACGCGTGTTGTCGAAATAGGAAGGATGGGTTTCGTTGGCCGCATCGGTCATGTGCGCATCGAAAAAGCGCACGCCGGTCAGCTTTTCCACCAGATCGCGCCACGGCTCGGCCGGTTCCGCAATGGTGGCGTCGATCCACAACCAGCCGTCATCGACACTGCTGCCCGGCAATTTCTCGATCGAATCCAGCCGTTCGGCGGCTTTGTCGCGGGCGATCAGGAGCAGTTGCAT
>CAYUEG010000200.1:0-4846 GCA_964443245.1 uncultured Burkholderiales bacterium
ACGGCATGACGGTGCTGATGGCCGAGCAGAATTTCCATCAGACCATCAAGATCGCTCATCGCGGCTATGTCCTCGTGCACGGGGAAATCGCGTTCGAAAGCCGCGATGTGGCCGAACTCGAGAACAACGAGGTCGTCAAAAACCTGTATTTGGGCGCTTGAAGCTTGCTTGAGGCTTAAGCGGGGGCTGCGCCAGGGCGCGGCACCGTCGCACCGCGTTGGGCAGCCAGGGCACGTCGCTGCCTTCAGCGGTGCGTGCCCTCCCTGTCAGGGTGTCAGTGTTGGCCGATCGCCTTGTTGACGGCCGGCATCACCTTCTCGGCCAGCAACTCCATCGAGCGTTTGCCCAGCTTCGAATCGGCCCAGTCGATGCCGCAATAGAGCAGCGTACCGAAATCGCCGATCTGCTCACGAAACGCCAGAATCTGCTCGGTCACTTCTTCCGGGGTGCCGGTGATCACCAGGTCATTGACCACGCCATCGAGCGTGACGGAATCATCGGGGGCGTCCTTGCTGTGCTTGAACAGATTGCTCCGGCCGGCCTTGCGCAGCTTGTGCAACAGCTGCTTGTAATAGAACCGGTAGGGGCTGTCTTCGCCCTTGCCGTAGCGCTGCGCCACCGCGCCGTCGTCGGCGACGAATACGGTTTTGGCCACACGCCAGTTGGCAGGGTCGGCCGCACGGCCGCCTTGCTCGCAACCGGCGACATACTTGCCCCAATGGGATTTGACCCACTGCGGCAGCAGGAAGTTGGCCGAGATCGGCTCCCAGCCCCGCGCAGCCGCCGCTGTCACACCGGCGGAGAAGGGTTCCACCGCAGTGATCACGATCGGCGGGTGCGGCCGCTGGTAGGGCTTGAGGATGGTGCCCTGGCCGATTTCTGGAATCAGGGTACGTTCGGTCGACACGTTCCAGAACTGGCCCTTGATGTTGTACGGCGCATCGCCGGTCCAGATCGCGATCATGTGATTGATGCACTCGAGAAACATCGCCTTGCGGTCGCGATCCAGATTCTCGAACGCTTCCATGTCGGAGGGCAGGCCCCCCGGGCTGATGCCGACAATGAAGCGGCCTTCAAGCAGGTTGTCCAGCATTGCGGCATTGGCAGCAAACGCGGCCGGATGGCCGTTGGGCAGGTTGAGCGTGCCGGTGCCCAGCTTGATGGTCTTGGTGTCATGCACCAGGGTCGAGAGGAACATCAGGCAGGAGGGAATGGTCTCGGCGAGGTCGGTGGTGTGCTCGCCGACATAGGCCTCGGTGAACCCCAGGCGGTCAGCCATCAGGATGGCTTCGCGATCTTCCTTCAGCGTCTCGACGTAGTTGCGCCCGGGCGGATGCAGGGGCATGGTGAAGAATCCGAGTTTCATGGGCGGGCTCGCAAAGAAGGGGCAAAAAGGGGGCGGTCGGGTAGGCTGGCGGAGGTGATGCACACCGACCCGCCAGCAAGATTAATTTATCAATCTATAAATTATAGGATGCTTTGAGCGTCCCCGACAAGCGCCCGCCGCCGCCGGTTCGGGCGGCAGCGGGGGCAGGACGGCGGGGATGAAGAGGGCTAGACCTTGCCCAGGGCGCGCAGGATGCGTTCCGGCGTGAACGGCTGCTCGGTCACGCGGGCCTTCATGGGGGCCAGCGCGTCGTTGATCGCGTTCATCACCGCCGCCGGTGCGCCGGCGGTGCCGGCCTCGCCGGCGCCTTTGGCGCCCAGTTCGGACGATTTGGTCGGCGTTTCGACATGGCCGATCACCATGTCCGGCAATTCGGCCGCCATCGGCACCAGGTAGTCGGCCATGGTGGCGTTACGCAACTGGCCGGTGCTGTCGTACAGGCATTCCTCCCACATGGCGGCACCGATGCCCTGCACGATGCCGCCGCGCAGTTGCTCGTCGACCAGCATCGGGTTGATCACGGTGCCGCAGTCCTCCACCATCCAGTGTTTGAGGAGCTTGACGAAGCCGGTGTCCGGATCCACCTCCACATAGCTTGCCTGAATGCCGTTGGTGAACACGAAGGGCCAGTCGCGCTGGCCGAACTGGCGCGAAACCGTGAGTTCAGGCTGGAAGTGGCGCGGCAGTGTGTCCGGCCGGTATTGGCCGATGCGTGCCACCTCGGAAAGGGGGGTCAAGGTCTCGCCGGTTTGCGCATCGACGATCTGGCTGCCGCGCAGATCCAGGCCGGCCGCGTCGCGATTGAGGATCACTGCGGCCAGCGCCAGGATGTTGGCCTTGAGCGTCTTGCCGGCGATCAGCGCCGCTTCGCCGCCAATGCCCGCACCGCGCGAGGCCCAGGTGCCGCCGCCGTAGGGTGTGGTGTCCGTGTCGCCGGTGATCACGCGCACGTGTTCGACCGGAATGCCGACGGCCGACGCCACCACCTGCGCCAGCATGCCTTCGGTGCCCTGGCCCTGCTCGGTCACGCCCGACATCGCCGTGACCCAGCCGGTCGGCTCCAGGCGCAGGGTGCAGCCGTCCTGCGAGGAAATCCGCGCGCCGCCGACACCGTAGAACGCTGCCGACGGGTTGGTGACTTCGATCAGCGCGGCCAGGCCGATGCCGCGGTGCACACCCTTGGCGCGCAGCGCCTTCTGCTCGGCGCGCAGGGCGTCGTAGTCCATGAGCTTGAGCAGCTTGTCCAGGCAGGCATGGTGCGAGAGCTGTTCGAACTTGATGCCCGAGGCCGCCGTGTAGGGGTAGTTGTCATCGGCGATCAGGTTGCGGCGGCGGAATTCGGCGGCATCGATGCCGAGCTTCTGCGCCGCCAGATCGACCAGGCCCTCGGTCACGGCGACGGCGATCGGATGCCCCACTGCGCGGTACTGGCAGGTCGGGGTCTTGTTCTGGAATACCACCTTGAGCTGTGCCAGGTAATGCTTGAAGTCGTAGGGGCCGCCCGTCAGGTTGACGACCTGGTTGCCCTCGACCGCGCTGGTGCGCGGATACACCGAGTAGGGGCCGATGCCGGTGAGGTCGTCGAGCTCGAAGCCGATGATCTTGCCGTCCTTGTCGGCCGCCAGCTTGGCCTTGACCACGTGTTCGCGCGCGTGGATGTCGGTGGAGAACGATTCGAGCCGGTCGGCGTTGTAGCGGATCGGCCGCCCCAGCAGCTTGGCGGCGCCCACCACGGCCATTTCGTCCGGATACACGTGGACCTTGATGCCGAAACTGCCGCCGACATCGCGCGTGATCACGCGCACGTTGGCCTCGGGAATCTCGAGGTGGCGCGCAAAGATGTCGCGCATCATGTGCGGCGCCTGGTTGTTCATGTAAACGGTGAGCTGGCCCTCGGAGGCGTTGTAGTCAGCCGTGATCGAGCGCGGCTCCAGACACACGCCGGTATGGCGGCCAAAGCGGAAGGTGTCCTCGACCACCACGTGGGCCCTGGCAAAGGCCTCCTGCACCGCACCGGTATCGACGCCGCGCGTGAAGGCCAGGTTGTCGCCCAGGTCGGGGTGGATCACGGGTGTGGCTGCATCGAGCGCGCTTTCCATGCTGGTGACCGCGGGCAGGGGCTCGTACTCGACCTCGACCAGCCCGGCCGCATCTTCGGCCTGTGCACGCGTCTGCGCGACGACCATCGCCACCGCTTCACCCTGCCAGGTGGCGCGGCCCAGCGCCACGGCGTACTGCGGTGCCGATTTGAGACCCTTGAAGTGCGTCAGTACCGCCACCCAGGGCGAGACCACGCCGGCAATGTCCGCGCCGGTGCCGCACCAGAACACGCCTTCGGCCTTGCGCGCCAGGTCCAGGTTGATGTGGACAATCTTCGCATGGGCGTGCGGGCTGCGCACGAACGCGGCATGCAGCTCGCGCGGCAGGCGGATGTCATCGACATACTGGCCGCGCCCGGCCAGCAGGCGCTTGGCGTTGGGGCGCGGCACATCCTGGCCGATGTAGGTGGTGGGCTTCAAGCCTGGGGTCGGCGCGTTCATGCGGCACCTCCTTTCGCGGCATGGTTCACATTGGCGAGCTTGATGCCGGCGGCGCGGTTCTTCGCCGTGGTTTCGATCGCGTCGACAATTGCCTCATAGCCGGTGCAGCGGCAGTAGTTGCCGGACAGGTATTCGCGGATTTCCGCACGCGTGGCATGCGGCTTCTCGTTCAGCAGGGCGGTGGCGCACACCAGCATGCCGGGGGTGCAATAGCCGCACTGCAGGGCATTGCGCTGGTGGAACGCGGCCTGCAGGTCGGCAATCAGCCCGGAATCCGTGAGCCCCTCGACCGTCTGCACCTCGGTGCCATGGGTCTGGCAGGCCAGGGTCAGGCAGCCGCGCACGATCTCGCCGTTCACAAGCACGGTGCAGGCGCCGCAGACGCCATGTTCACAGCCGACGTGCGAGCCGGTCAGGCCCAGGTCATTGCGCAAGAAGTCGATCAGGTGGGTGCGCGGCTCAACGGCCTTGGCGACATCGGCGCCATTGACTTTCACCGCGAGTGGGAATGTGTTTTCCATGGAGGGTTCCTTCAGGCGAGCTGCGCGACCAGGCGCGCCAGCAAAACGCGCGACAGGTGCAGCTTGGTCGCGGGGGTGTTGTAGAGGTCGGCGATCGGGTTGAGGTCGGTTGCAAGGCAGGCTTGCGCGCGCGCCACGGCAGCGGCATCGCCGGTCGTGCCATCAAGTGCCGCCATGGCACCGCGCGCCAGCAGCGGCTGGCCGGCCACGCCGAAGAACGCGATGCGTGTGGATGAGAGCGTGGCGCCCGTCTTGCGCGCCGCAACGAATGCGCCGGTGATCGCATAGTCGCCGCTGCGCCGCGTCAGTTCGCCAAACGCGCTGCAGGCGCCGGCAGCAGGCAGGGGAATGTGGATGCTCTTGAGCATCTCGTCCTGCGCCATGCCGGTCTCGTAAAT
>CAYUEG010000201.1:0-4818 GCA_964443245.1 uncultured Burkholderiales bacterium
AAGCGCCGCGTTGCCGTCAAATCTACCGCCAAGAGCAAAGTGGCGGCCAAACCCAAACGCTCAGTTCGCGTCGCAAAACGCTAGGCCGGATGCGTGCTGGCCTTCGTTGGTGAGATCGCCAGCACCTCAAGCAGTACCAGACCGAACGTCTCGGTCAGGCTTGGAAACACGAATACATCCGCTCCGCGAAACAATTCGCGCCAGTTCCGAATGCGGTCGACGCCGGCGAAGTGCACCTCCGCATAGGCACGCTTCCGTGCAGCCAATTGCAGGCCATCTTCCACCACCCCATTTGACCTGTGGCGGAGCCGCATCAGTTACGAGCAGGATTCTCATTGCGTCACCTCCATGTCGTGCGGCAGAAACGAATCGGCAGGGGCTTGTTGCTCTCGAATCCGATCCCAGACAATGATCTTCAACTCGCCGCCATGCGTCTCGGCCAGCGCCGTGAGGCTCTCGACCCAGTCACCGTCGTTGCAATACAGGATGCCGTCGACGTCACGAATCTCGGCCTT
Source organism: uncultured Burkholderiales bacterium (assembly GCA_964443245.1). Taxonomy (GTDB): domain Bacteria; phylum Pseudomonadota; class Gammaproteobacteria; order Burkholderiales; family JAEUOS01; genus CANJDH01. The sequence goes on from CAYUEG010000201.1 coordinate 516, forward strand.
GTGAATGTGTCCGCAGACCACACCATCCAGCCCGCGCCGGCGCGCTTCGTTGGCCAAGGCACCCTCAAAATCGCTGATGAAGCTCACCGCATTCTTGACCCGATGCTTCAGGTACTGCGATAGCGACCAGTAGGGAAAACCCATCCTGACCCGGAAGTGGTTGAACCAATGATTCAGCTTCAGGACGCTATTGTAGAGCGAGTCCCCCAGGTAGGCCAGCCATTTGGCGTGGCGAATCACGCCGTCGAACAAGTCTCCATGAATCACCAGCAGCTTGCGACCGTCTGCGGTCACGTGCACTGCATCAGACACCACTTCAATGCCGCCGAATGTCAGTTCAACATAATCGCGCAGCGGCTCATCGTGGTTGCCGGGGATATACACCACGCGCGCACCCTTGCGCGCCTTGCGCAGCAGCTTCTGGACCACGTCATTGTGGGATTGCCGCCAGTACCAGCTTCGACGCAACTGCCAGGCGTCGATGATGTCGCCGACCAGATACAGGGTTTCGGACTCGTTGTGTTTGAGGAAATCCAGCAGGTACTCTGCCTTGCAGCCCGACGTACCGAGGTGTACGTCTGAAATCCAGAGGGTGCGATACTGAAGCGGATTTGCGCTTTGGAGCGGTTCAGGCAAATCCGATGGGCGCATGCAGCTAATCGAAGAATGGAGGAATCACTCCATTCTGACGGGCTGCCATGACCGGCACGTGACAGGCTACTTCGAACGCCTCTTCAGGGCGGCACCGATGCCCTTGAGCTTGAGGCGGGGCGCCGGCACGGCTTTGACCAGCGTCGCGAGCAGGCGCTCCTGAACCGTCTGCTCCGCTCGAGGCTGTCGCTGGTATGTACCGGACGGACCAAGTTCCCACACGCCGGCATCGCGCCGCAGGTAAGGCGCCAGCCCTTCTGCATAGATGCGCTTCTTGAACTGCGTGTCCAGAATCGGAAAGCAGATCTCCACGCGACGGAAGAAATTGCGGTCCATCCAGTCCGCACTCGAAAGCCGAACTTCCGCGTTGCCATTGTTCGCAAACCAGTAAATGCGGCTGTGCTCGAGGAAGCGGCCGATCGCCGACACCACGCGAATATTCTCTGACAGCCCTGGGCGCCCCGGCACCAGGGCGCAGGCGCCGCGAATGATCAGGTCCACCTTGACACCCGCCGCACTGGCCGCATAGAGAGCGTTGATCAGTTTGGGCTCGAGAAGGGCATTCATCTTGGCAATGACGTGGCCCTTGTTGCCTGCCTTGGCATGGCGAATCTCCCGGGCAATCGCGGCCATCACCTGATCATGCAACGTGAAGGGCGACTGCCACATATGCTTTAGCGGCGGCACGCGCGACAACCCGGTCAACTGGCGAAAAACCTCGTTGGCGTCGCTGCACAGCTCTTCATTGGCGGTAATCAGGCCAAAATCCGTGTACAACTTTGCCGTGCGCGGATGATAGTTGCCGGTTCCCAGGTGCACATAACGCTTGAGCCTGGAGCCCTCGCGTCGCACGACAAGACACATCTTGGCATGGGTTTTGTGACCCACCACGCCATACACCACGTGCGCACCCACCGATTCGAGGCGTCCCGCCCAGTTGATGTTGGTTTCTTCATCGAACCGCGCCATCAGTTCCACGACCGCCGTGACCTCCTTGCCGCTGCGCGCAGCGTCAATGAGCAATTCCATCAGTTCCGATTCCGCACCCGTGCGATAGATGGTCTGCTTGATGGCAATGACCTTGGGATCACGTGCCGCGGCCCGCAGAAATTCGATGACGGGCTCGAACGATTCGAACGGGTGGTGCAGCAGGATCTCGCCCGCCTGAATCGTGTCAAAGACGCTGCCGATATCGGGAAACACGCCGGCATGTGCCGCCTGAAACGGGGCAAATTTCAGGTCTGCACGCTCGCAGGTATCGGCCACCTGCATCAGTCGGGCCAGGTTCACCGGCCCGTCGACCCGAAACAGGTTGCCCTCCCCTACTTCGAACTGCTTCAACAGATATTCGACTACATGCTGCGGGCAATCTGCACTGACCTCCAGACGGACGGCGTCGCCAAAATGGCGCTGCGGCAGTTCACCTTGCAAGGCCTTGCGCAAATCCGTGACTTCCTCCTCATCGACAAACAGGTCACTGTTGCGCGTGACACGAAACGCGAAGCAGCCACGCATGTCGATGCCTGCAAACAACTCCCCGATATAGCGCATCAGGATGGTTGACAGGAGGATGTAGCAGTCTTTGCCGAACCGGTCTGCGGGCAACACGATGACGCGCGGCAGTATCCGCGGCGCCTGCACGATGGCCAGCTCGGCATTCCGCCCGAAGGCATCCGTGCCTGACAGCTCGACCACGATGTTGAGGCTCTTGTTCGAAATTCGCGGGAACGGGTGCGCCGGATCGAGGCCGATCGGAGTCAGTACCGGCAGGATCTGCTCGTCGAAGTACCGCCGACACCAGGCATCAAGCTGAGGCGTCCAGTCCGGCCGAAACAGGACAGCGACGCCTGCGCCCTTCAGCGCCGGAAGCACCGTCTGGTTGAGAAGCTGGTATTGGCTTGCGACCAACGCGCCGGCACGCTGCTGAATCTGCTGCAGCACCTGACCCACCGGAAGGCCATCCACCTCACTTTGGGTCGGATCGATTCTGAACTGCTCAAGGAGGCCGGAGACGCGGATCTCGAAAAACTCATCCAGATTGGAACTGACGATGCAAAGGTAGCGCAAACGTTCCAGCAAGGGTATCGATTCGTCAGCTGCCTGCGCCAGAACACGCTCGTTGAAGGCAAGTATCCCCAGCTCGCGATTCAATAGCGGCAAATCAATGCGTTCCGGTCTGGTCTTGGTTTTCGGCTTGGCGGTCATCATTCCAGTATGTTGCATCTCAATGACAATTCCGTGACAAGCAGTCTGCCTCATCAACGTTGTCATGTTACGGTCATATGCAGTCCGTACGATTTGACCCTTGTCAAAACAAGTGCCGGAACTGTCGTAGTGGATGGTTGTCGGCATTCATGCCGTGTATCGAACCACCCAGCTGGCCGCCGTTGATCTGGGATCCAACAGCTTTCGCCTGGAGGTGGGGCGGGCCGAAGGCTCTCATATCTACATTCTGGATTCGCTGCGCAGCAATGTACGCCTGGCCGCAGGCCTCGACAGCGAAAAACGCCTCACCCCGGAAGCCTGCGAGCGAGGCCTGGAGGCCTTGCGCCAATTTGGGCAACGCCTCAAGGGCTTCCACCGTGGCAGTGTACGCGCCGTCGCCACCAACACCTTGCGCGTCGCCCGCAACGCCGCCGACTTTTTGCAGGCCGCCGAAACCGCCCTGGGCTTTCCGATCGAAGTGATTGCAGGGAGGGAAGAAGCCAGGCTGATCTTCTCGGGGGTGGCACACAGCGCCCCACCGCCACACGCACGCCAGCTGGTGATCGACATCGGCGGTGGCTCCACCGAGTTCTCCGTTGGTACCGGCTTCGAACCGGAATTGATGGAAAGCCTCTACATGGGCTCCATCAACCACACCATGACGCATTTTCCCGGCGGGTTCATCGACGATTTCACCTTGAAACAGGCCGAACTGGCGGCGCGCCGCGAGATTCAGGTGATCGCGGCCGATATCCGGTCGATGGCCTGGCAATCAGCTGTCGCTTCCAGCGGCACCGCACGATCGATCGCGCGGGTTCTGAGGGAAAACCGCGTCGGCAACGGTGAAATAGACCTTGATGGCATGCGCTGGATGCGCAAGGCGATCCTGTGTGGCGGACGCATCGACAATCTGAACATCACAGGATTGAAGCCGGACCGGGCGCTGAACCTGCCGGGTGGCTTCGCCATCCTGTCGGCAGCGTTCGCAGAGCTTGGGATTAGCTCCCTCAAGATTTCTGACAATTCCTTGCGCCTGGGAGTCCTGTACGACTTGTTGGGGCGCCTCGCCAAACCTTCCGGCGCGACTGACAAGCGCGAAGAAACCGTCGCTCAGTTTGAACTGCGGTATCGCATCGACAAGCTCCAGGCAAGCCGTGTTGCGGCGCTCGCGATGCGCTTCGCCAGCGACCTGGCGGCGGGCGCAGGCAACGCCTCCGACGACCTGACCCAGAGCATGGTGTGGGCGGCGCGGCTTCATGAGGCAGGCTTGACGATTGCCCACAATGGCTATCACAAGCACTCCGCGTACATCGTCGAGAATGCCGACATGCCGGGTTTCTCGCGAGGCGAGCAAAAGCGCCTGGCGTTTCTGATCCTCGGACATGCCGGCAAGCTGCCCAAGCTCACCCGCATGGATCCGGCTCCGGTTGCCGACTGGATGGCAGTT
>CAYUEG010000202.1:0-4808 GCA_964443245.1 uncultured Burkholderiales bacterium
AAGCGCGACAACGTGCGCGGGCTGTTCGACTTGATTGAGGCGGCCGACAGCCGGCAGGGTGCCAGCGCGGGCCGGCAGGCGCTGATGGTGCTGTTCGACGCGCAGAACCCCGTGATGACCCGCGACCTGGCGCTTGAAGTCTTTGCCCAAGGCAAGGCCGGCACCGGCAACGCGGCGGCCAAGGCTGGCGCCGAGGCATGGCTGAAGGTGACCGAGGCGATGCGGCAGCGGTTCAACGCAGCAGGCGGTGACGTCGGCCGGCTGGACTATGGCTATCTGCCGCAGGCGCACGACAACCTGCGTGTGCTGGCTGCCGGGCGGGATGCCTGGGCCGCTGAAGTGCTGCCGATCCTCGACCGCAGCCGCTACGTGGCCGAGGACGGCCGGCGGCTGAACGATGCCGAGGTGCTGGACGTTTTGCGCGGCGCGTGGGAGACCATCAGTAGCGACGGCGCGAACAAGTCGGCGCCGGGCGCTTTCAAGGGCAGCGGCGCAAGGGCCAACCGCGGCAGCGAGTCACGCGAAATCCACTTCAGGGACGGCGAGGCGTATCTGGCCTACCTGTCGCGCTTCGGCACCGGCAGCATGTACGACGCCATGATCGGCCACATCGGCGGGCTGTCGCGCGACATCGGCTTGGTCGAGCGGTACGGGCCGAACCCCGAGGCGCAGTTCAGGCTGCAGGCGGATCTGGCCGAGCGCGCGGACGGCGCCAACGCGCGGGTGTTCGGCAACAAGGCCGATGCTTACTGGCGGCTGCTGAACGGCACCGCCGGCACGCCAGAATCGGCCCGGGTGGCGATGGTCGGTCAGCACATCCGCAACGTGGAGACGTTCGGCAAGCTGCAGGGTGCCGTGCTGTCGAGCGTGACGGACCTGGGCACCTACATGGTGACGCTGGGCTTCAACCGGCTGCCGTACTTCGATGGCCTGGCCAACATCGGGCGCGCAGTGACCAAGGACACGCGCGAGTTCATGGACGCGCACGGCATGATCGCCGAGTCGGCCATCAGCGACCTGAACCGCTGGGCCGGCGAGAACGTGGCGCAGTCGTGGTCGGGCCGAATCGCATCGGCCACCATGCGCCTGTCGCTGATGAACTTCTGGACCGACACCCTACGCCGTGGATTCCAGCTCACGCACATGCAGGCTGTGGGGCGCATGCGGGCGACGGCCTGGGACCAGCTGAGCCAGTACGACCGGTGGCGCCTTGGGCGGCAAGGCTTGACCGGCAACGACTGGGCTGTGATTCAGGCGGCGCAGCCGGTGGTGCACAACGGCCGCGAGTTTGTGACGCCCGACGCCATCTATGCCACGGGCGACCCGCGGGCCGGCGAGGTGGTGGCCAAGTACCTGGGCGCCATCAGCGACGAGTCCGAGATTGCGGTGCTGAACCCCGACCTGGCAACGCGCGCCATCACGACCGCGGGCGGCACCCGGGCCGGCACGATCGACGGCGAGTTGTGGCGGGCGGTGGCGCAGTTCAAGTCCTTCCCTATCGCCATGATCTCGCGCCACTGGCGGCGCATGCTTGAGACGCCGCAGGGTATGGAGGGCGCCCCTCTGATGGCCGACCGCCGGGCCTACTTCGGGGCCATGATGGTGAGCCTGACCGCGCTCGGTGCGATCGCGTTCCAGATCAAGCAGCTGGTCAGCGGCAAGGATCCGGTGGCCATGGATACGCCCAAGTTCTGGACCCGCGCAGTGGCGCAGGGCGGCGGCCTGGGCTTCATGGGCGACATCCTGCTGACCGACACGACCGACGACCGCAGCCCGCTGGACAGCTTCGGGCGCCTGCTGCTGGGTCCATCGTTCGGCAGCGCGGCCGACCTCTACGAGTTGACCAAGGGCAACGTCGATGAGTGGCGGGCCGGCAAGGACACGCACGCGGGCGCCGAGACGTTGCGCTTCGCTCGCGGGCACCTGCCGCTGGTCAACCTTTGGTACGCAAAGACGGCTCTTGACCATGCGGCCCTGCATGCTGCTCAGGAGAGCCTGAGCCCTGGCTACATGTCGCGCATCCAGAACAAGGCGCGCAAGGACTGGGGGCAAGAATACTGGTGGGCGCCTGGCTCGGGCTTGCCCAACCGCGCGCCAAGTTTCGAAGAGATGGCAGGAGCGAACTGATGCGACCCGACCAACTGCAACGACTGCAAGAACTGACCGAGAAGCTGGCCGATGTGGTGCTTGAGGAAGCCGACCCGGCCGAGTGGCCTGGCGCTGGGCAGCCGCTGGCCGACCTGACGCAGCAGGAGCGGGGCGACAGGTACTGGTGCAAGAAGAACGCTGCGGCCACCTTCATGCTGCTGAGTAGGGCCGACGAGATCATCCAGCGCCGCACCACGAACAAGCCACCTGAAGGCGAGAGCGCCGAGGATCTGGACCGCACCATTGCGCAGGCCGAGAAGGAAGCCGCGCGAGCGCTCAAGCGCATCCAGTCAGGCGCCAACAAGGCCGCGTTCGACAAGCGCACGCATGGCGGCAAAGCCTGACATCAGCCTGCTGGGGTTCGCCTTTGCCGAGTACAAGCGGCGGGGCTGGACCATGCCCGATGTGCACACCCGGATCTATGACTGGTTCCAGCGCACCGAGGGCGAACGAAACCGGGTGCTGATGGTGTTCCGCGGCTGCGGCAAGTCCACCATCCTGGGCGTGCGCAACGCCCACCGCTACCGCAAAGACCCGAGCCACCAGCTGCTGGTGCAGGGCGCCGACGATGACCTGGCCGACGACATCAGCCGGGACACCATCGCCATCATGCGCGGCAATCCTCTGGTGGGCGGCGATGTGCTGATGGAGCCGGCCGGCGTGCGCCACTGGTTCACGCGCGAAGGCTTTGAAGCGAACGCCCGCACGCCGCAGTTCCGCGGTCGCGGCATCCTGTCCCGCGTCACCGGCAACCGTGCCGACGAGATCATCAACGACGACACGGAGATGAGCAAGAACGTGGAGAACCCCGAGGCGCGCGCCAAGCTGCGCAAGCGGCTGTCCGAGCAGTCGTTCATCTTGAAGCCGGGCGGCGCGGTGCTGTGGGTGGGCACGCCGCACACGCATGACAGCATCTACGACCAGAAGATCAAGGCCGGAGCGCAGGCACTGGTCATTCCCCTGTTCGCTCACCAGACGCGACACCAGGCCGCCGACAACCCGCACACCGCGCTGCCGTTCTCTGGCACCGTGGGGCCTGATGGCGTGTGGGTGTTTGTCGGCATCGGCGCACCGGCAAGGCTTCTGGTGCAGGGCCGCGACTACACGGTGCGCGGGCAGCAGGTGCTGTTCACCAAGCCGGTCGATGGTCTGGTCGATGTGTGCCTCGGCAACGCCTGGCCCGAGCGGTTCGACCGGAAGGAAATGCTGGCGCGGCGCCAGGAGTGCGAGACGCTGAACTACTGGGATCAGCAGTACCAGCTTGAAGCGAAGCCGCTCAGCGATTGCCGCCTGAACCCCGATCGCATGGTGCCCTACGATGCCGAGCCGGTCATTCGCCGGGCGAACGGCGGCGTATTGATGATGCTGGGCGACGTCCGCATCAGCGGCGCGGTGCTGCGGTGGGACCCGGCCAGCGGCAAGCTGACTAGCGATGTGTCGGCGGTGGCGGTGCTGCTGCAGGACGAGGACGGCCGGCGATATCTGCACCGGGTCAAGCGGTTGACCGGCGACTTGGTGGAGTTCGCCGAGGACGGCAAGACGATCATTGGCGGCCAGGTGCTGCAGTTGTGCGCGCTGGTGCGACAGTTCCACCTGCCGCGCATCACGGTGGAGACCAACGGCATCGGCAAGTTCTCGCCGAAGGTGGTGCTGGCCGCTCTGAAGCAGCAGGGCTTGCGCTGCGGGGTTGCCGAAGTCACCGCGGTGCAGAACAAGAACCGCCGCATCCTCGAAGCCCTGGAGCCGCTGCTGATCTCGCACGATCAACTGTGGGCGCATGTGTCGGTTCTCGACGGCCCGCTGACCGAGCAGATGCGCGATTGGAACCCGGCGACGCAGCAGCAGCCCGACGACTACCTCGACGCTGTGGCCGGCGCTGTGTCCGAGACGCCCGAGCGCATTGTCCGAGCCCAGGCGTCTGACGGGATTCCGACCCATCAAGACCGCGAGGATTGGCGCCCAAGCGCGGGCGTGCACGAGGTTGTGTTGACGGACTGACCCTGCGCGCCACCAGCGCGAGGGCTTATGGCCGTTTCCCAGCAAACACCCCTGCAGGCGTATACCGCAAGCGGCGCCAGCGCCGTCTTCGCTTTCTCGTTCCAGCTGCTGGCCGCTGCCGATATGACCGTGCTGGTAGACGGTGTGGCCAAGACGCTAGGCGCTGATTTCTCGACCACCACGGGCCTGGGTGGCACTGTCACGCTGGTGACAACGCCCACCGCTGGGCAGCGTGTGGTGCTGCTGCGGAACAGTTCGATTACGCGCTCAACCGACTATCAGAACAATGGCGACCTGCTGGCGGCAGTGGTCAATGCCGACTTCGACCGGCTCTGGCTGGTTCTGCAGGAGTTGGTGTTCGGCAGCAAGGCCAGCCCCACCAGCGTGCGCGCGCCTGCCGGTGAGGTGTTGTCGGAGTTGCCCGTGGCATCTTCCCGGGCGTCGCGTGTCATGGCGTTTGACAGCAGCGGCAACCCGATTGCCATCGCTGGTGTCGACACCGGAAGCGCCGCGGGCTTGGCTCTTGATCTGGCCAGCACGGCAAGCAGCAAAGGCGCGTCTCTGGTGTCCGTTCAGGACGCTGGCAACTACTTCGCCGGGACCACCGTGGAGGCGGCGCTGCAGCAGCTTGCGCCTGGCGTTTTCCAAGCGCCCTGGTACTT
>CAYUEG010000203.1:0-4775 GCA_964443245.1 uncultured Burkholderiales bacterium
GCAAACCGCTGTGCGCAAGTGGCCGTGTTGATGCTTTTGCTATTGGTGGCAAACCGGCCAGCGGAATTGATGCTGCCAGTGCCCGTGACCAGCCAGGGCAGACCCTGCGGCCCCACAGAGAGCGAGCTGCCGGTACCGTTGGCGGCATCGAAGCCGCGCGTGCGCGGGTTGTAGCGCCTGACTGCACCATTGGCATCGAGCACCAGCACCGAGCCTTCCGGCCCCGAGGAGACGTCAATCGCACCGATCGACTGCACCTGACACTGGGTGCCATCACACTTGAGGAGCTGGTTCGAGGCGTTGACCCCCCACAGGGAATTCTGTGCGAACGCCACGCGGCGCGCGCGCAGCGGCACACCGGAGGTGTAAGTGGTGAGTTCGCGAAATTCCTGTGCTGCTCCATCGTAGCGATACACCAGGTTCTGTTGGGTTGCATAGATGCGCCCATCCTGCCCGACTGCCACGTCTTCGGCGCGGAAATTGGGGACGATGGTCCATCCGGTGCCGCCGAAAAACGACACCTGCCCCAGCGAATTGACCACCCAGGGCACGCCGCCGTCGGCCACCGCCACACGCCGCGCCGAGCCACTGCTCGCCAACACGAAACGGCTGTCCGGGTTCGAGAAGCAATACAGGCCACCGTCGGTACCGGCGGCAAACACTTCGCCCGCCGGCCCGATGCCAACATCGCTGAAGGCGCCGGTGATGCTGGTGTACACCAGAGGCCGGTTGGAGGTGGGGGCGGTGGAGGCCCCGGGTGGGGGAATCGAAAACACCGGTGGCGGGGGCGCTGCCTGCGCCGCACGCGCCGCCACGATGGTGTCGAACTCGGCCACAAAGGCGGTTGAGACCTGCAGTTCGTTGCGTTCACCAATGATCCACGGCGTACCGGCCGGGCCGACCGCAACAGCCGCCGCGACACCGGTTGCCGGTTTCCACTGCCGCTCCCTAGGATCCAGCCAGAACAGCTGGCGCTCCGGGGTGGTCGCGTACACCGTACCCTCCGGGCCGATTGCGAGCGAGGTGGCGACAATGCCCGGAACCAGGGTCGGCGGATTGACCAGCTGTACCGTACCGTTGGCATCGATGATCCAGCCTTCGCCATCCTTGCCCACGGCGATTGCTTTGCCGGGCCCGCCAGGCAAAGCCTGCCATTGACGTGTTTGCGCGTCGTACCGGCCAATGTTGCCCGCCGGACCCAGCACCCAGACTTCTTCCTTGGGGCCGGCCGCCACTTCCGCAGCATCAATACCGGCGTCGACCCACTGCCCGGTAGCGTTTCGCCGCAGGCGGTTCTGCAGGTCGATACCCCACAGCACGCCGTTACCAGCCACGGCGATGCGCCGAAACTTGCCAGGCAGGGGCGTCCAGGTGTTGCCACCCCGCCAGCGCCACGCGGTGTTCTCTGCGTCGATCGTGGCCACGGTGCCGTCCGCACCGACGGCGAGCCAGGAGGCCTCGCCCCGAACGCGGCGCCAGCTCAACAGGCGCGTGAACAGCGCCGCCGGCTTGGCGCGCGGCGCGTTGTTCTGGTTGGCAAAGAGTTCGCTGGCGAAGAGCGTGTTGTCCTGGGTGGCATACCAGGGCTTGCCATTGGGGCCGATCGCGACCAATTGCACCGGCGCCGCGAGCGGTTCGGGCAACCACTCGCGCGTTGCTGCATTCCAGCGGTACACCCGGCCGCCGCGGGCCACTGCCATCAAGCTGCCATCCAGACCCGCCGCCACGCTGGTCAGCCCGGTCTCGGCAAAGCGGGCGATGTCGATCCAGCGCGTGCCGTCAAAGCGCCACATCGTGCCGTTCGTGCGCCACACCCAGGGCAGGCCGTGTTCATCCACCACGAGACGCTCGAAGGCGGCAGCCTTGAACGCCTCGTCATCCACTTTGTAGAGCGGTGCGCCCGCATTGGACCCGGGCAGGCGCACTTCGAGCGCTCCCTCGGCATTGAGCAGCACCACCGGCCCGTCAGCCGTGAGCGATGGCATGGCCGCCAGATCACGAATGCGCCCGAACGGCATTTCGCGCCAGACGTTGCCCGCGAGCTGGAATACGAGGTCGTCTTTGGCGATTGCCCACACCGAGCCATCCAGACCGGTGCGAATCGCGCGGAAATTGCCCTGCAGCGGGCTCCAGTTGGCACCCCTGCCGAGGCGTTGTACCCAGGGCTTGCCATCCACATCGATCACATACACCGTACCATCCGGCGCAATCGCGAGATCGGCAGCGTTGCCCTGTACGCGCTGTAACGGGGTGCCGGTCTGGGCGCTGGCCGGTGTACTGCCGAGGCCTATGCTCAGAAGGCACACCAGGACTGCGGCGAACCACCGCTTCGCTGGTTTGTTGCACCGAAAGGGATTCACCGGTTCACCCTGTGGCCAGCGATCTGCGGAGCCTGGTCAATAAAACAGGAAATCGAGTGCCGAACGCAGGCGCCCCGCATGCGATTTGCGCGATACCCAGCTGGGCAGTTCAAGATCACCCGAGCGGAACTCGCGGAAAATCGGGCTTTCCTGCAGTTGCGATATGGCATAGGCGGTATTGGGCACGAGCTGGTACCACATGCGATATTTGTCCTCGAATTCCTGCTGCACCCGTTCGCGCTCGGTGAACTTGCCGCGCTCGGCGTCAATGTCGGCCTGGTCGCGGCTGGTGTATTGCGGGCGGCGCGGCGTGATCATGATCAGCACGCTCTTCTGGACATCGCGCTTGGTGCTGCGTGAAAACAGGTACTGCGCCAGCGGCACATCGCGCAATACCGGCACACTGCTGGCGGAAGTGCTGGCGTCCCGTTCCGACAGGCCGGAAAGAATCAGCGTTTCGCCAAACTTCATCGCCACATTGGCATTGACCGTCGTTTTGGTGGTGTCCAGGCGGAAATCGAACACCACGTTGGCGCTGGGGTTGGTCAGGAAGGTCCGCTCCGCTACCACCTGAAGGCGGATCAGGTTTTCCGGCAGGAACTCCGGCGTGACCGCCAGGCGTACACCCACCTCCTTCTGGATCTGTACAGAACTGCCTTGACCGCCGGAGACGGCCGCACCCACGACATCGACGCCGGAGAAAAACTGTGAGGTCTGCCCCGACAGGGCGAGCAGGGTCGGGCGGGCCAGAATGTCATTGCTCACCTCGCTCGCATTGGCGATGTTGAGGGTGTAGGCGACAGCCGCAACACCAAGCGAACGCGTGATGGTGCGCGTCGAGGTCGACGACGCGGGATTGGCAAAATCCTGGGTGGCGCTGGTCGCCCGGCTCCAGGCAGGGGTTGCCGCGTTGCCAAACTGCAGGCGCAGGCCGTCGAGCAGGTTGACACCCATGGTGTTGCTGTTGTCTTCCTGGGTCGAGACGATGACGACATCGACCATCACCATCTGCTTGTCAACAAACGTGCGCAGATTGGGGTTGCCCGCTTGCCCGGTACCCGGCTGCCCGAACCCGCCAGGTTGACCAAAACCGCCGGGTTGGCCAAAGCCACCCGGTGAACCAAAACCCGTCGGGGCACCCGGTGAGCCGCCTCCGCCTGGGGCCGGGAACCCGCCCCCACCGGCTGGAAATCCTCCGGTTCCGGCAGGAAATCCACCCGTGGCCGGCGCGACAGGGAACCCGCCGGTTCCGGCAGGAAAGCCACCACCGCCTCCTGGCGCAGTGGGGAACTGGACCTTCATCAGGCCCGATGCATGCGAGCGTGCCCAGGAATCGACGCGCCGCGCAACAAAATCCGTCTCGGTTTTCTGGGACCCGGCCTTGCGCATCTGGTCGAGATACATCTCGGCCTGTTGCTTGTTGCCTACGGCGGCTGAAATGAGTGCGAGGCCGCGCAGTGTCTGCGGGCGCACCCCCGACTTGCCGTCCAACGCCTTCAGGCCCTGCAACGCGGCGTAGGAGGTGGCGGCATCCTTGTTGTAGTAGGCGGCGACCGCCAAGTCGTACAGAAGCTCGGCGTCATCGCTGGCGTAGAGCGAGGCCTCCATCAGCTGCATCTGGGCCTGGGCATATTCGCGCTTGTCCAGATAGAGCAGGCCACGGTAGTAGCGGGCCGTGGCGTTGCTCGCGTCAAACTGGATCGCCAGTTCGTACCCCTGTTCGGCCAGGCCGAGCAGGTTGCTCTCGCCTTCCAGGCCACGGTAGTGGTAGGCGATGGCGTTCAGGAAGTGCAGGTAGGAATTGTTGAGGTCCGTCTTGAGCGCCAGGTTGAACAGGTCATTGGCATGCTTGAACTTGCGCTCGTCAAGCGCCTTGATCCCTTCGGCCGCGAGTTGCCGCGAGGCGTTGGTGAGCTTGGCACGCGGGATGCCGTCATGCAGCTTGCCGGCCGCCGTGTCCAGTTGCAGCGGAATGAAGTCCGCCGGCGCCACCGGCGCAGCCGGCCCGGATGCTGTGCCGGCGAGTGACTGAAACGGTCCGGGCAGCGTGGCGCAGCCGGCGAGGGCGGAAGTGACAGCGATCGAGAGCAAAGTCTGTCGGATTGGCTTCACAGATGGTCCCAGGTGAGTTGGTGAGATTGCACGCGGCTGCGGCGATCAGACCTGCAAGCGCCGGTTCAACGCAGTGCTCAAGGGCGAGGTGTTCCGGCGGATCAGGGCTTTGGCGTGGGGGCGAACTTCGGTTTCCCCATCGTTAGTCCTTACACCCGGGAGCCGCGCGGCTGTCGCGGCACGTAGTGGGAGTGAACTTCCATTTCCCCATGGCCTTCAGCGCTGCCGCCATTTCACGGCACTCGCTATTATCCAGAGGCTTTCCTCTTGGCACAGCCGCAGCCACGGTCCACTCCTGCAAGC
>CAYUEG010000204.1:0-4768 GCA_964443245.1 uncultured Burkholderiales bacterium
TGGTCGAGGTGGTATGCGAGGCGATCGGGGTGCTGGGCAATCGCGTCGTCCGGGCGGTTTGAAATTACCGCGAACGGTGATCGCGCCCGACTGCCAGCGCCAGCAGAATGCCGACGATCAGCGCGCATAACCCGAACCCGGCAAACGTCATCAGATAACCGCCGGTTGCAGTAATCAGTGCCGCGCCCAGGGACGGCATGATCAGCACGCCGCTGAACATGGCCGCAGAACCCAAACCGGTGGCCTCGGTACGCTGCGCCCCACCCAGGCGGGCGAATTCCGCATACGAAAGGCCGGTGCTGCCGTTGGCCGATGCGCCGGCAATGGCGCTGAGCAGAAACACCAGCGCAGGCGGCCATGCGGTGCTGTAAAAGCCGGCCGCAATCGATGCGGCCCCCATCAGGCAACCGAGCATCGCCAGCAGCACCCGGGCGCTGCCGATGCGATCCGCCACCCAGCCCCAGAACGGGCGACTGATGACGCCGGTGATCTGGAAAATCGCCAGCGCCTGTGCCGCCGCAATCAGGCCGAACCCCGCCTGGCTGGTCAATTGCACGGTGGTAAATGCCACAAAGGACAACTGCACCCCTTGAAACACGAAGCTTGCCACCGTCAGGCGGCGCATTTCCGCACTCGACATCAGGAGCGCCTTGATCTGCGCCAGGCCGCTGCCGCGCCGCGTGGCGGGTTCGCGTGATGGTTGATCCCAGTGGCGACGCGGCCATTGCAGCGCCAGCATGAGGAGCAAGGCGGGCCCTGCCAGTACCAGCAGCGCCATCTGCCAGCCTACGCGCAAGGCGAGGCCCGGCAGAATCAATGCGGCCAGCACGCCCCCCAGTGGCACGCTGATCTGGCGGATCGAGAGCACCAGGTTGAGCATGGCCACAGGCGTGCGCGGCACCAGCAGATGGGCGCTCACCGGCGCCGTGGCACCGTAGGCCAGGCCCAGCACGATGGCGCCCAGCGCGAGCGCCGCCAGGTGCCCGAAGGCAGATATGCACAGCATGGCGATCGCCGCCGCCAGCACCAGCTGGCTGACGCGCACCGCGCCAAACCGGTTGATCAGGTTCGCGGCCAGCAGCGAAGAGGCGATGCCCACGCCGTAGACCAGCGAGACAAAGTAACCCGTGAGGGCCCCGTCGATCTGCAAATCACGCGCAATCGCCGGGGCCAGCGATGGCACCGAGAACGCCGCCATGGTGGCGAGTGTCTGCATGCTCATCGTCATCGCCAGCGGCCAGAGCGGAAAGCCGGAGGGCGAAGGCGCTGTGGGGTTCGCGGGC
Organism: uncultured Burkholderiales bacterium; assembly: GCA_964443245.1. GTDB lineage: Bacteria > Pseudomonadota > Gammaproteobacteria > Burkholderiales > JAEUOS01 > CANJDH01. The sequence goes on from CAYUEG010000204.1 coordinate 1,284, forward strand.
TCAGCCATGGTCAGCCATGCGCATCAGGTCAGCCCCTGCATCAACCTGGCTGGAACCGCACGCGTTGCTTGAGCAGCGTCACCTTCTGCTCCTGCGAGCTTGGCGATCCACCGAGATCGACCAGGTGGCGCGCCAGAAATGCGTAGTTCTTGCACATCAGGTGCCACCACACCACCTGGTTGTTCGGCACGCCGGCAAACACCAGCACACCACGATCAGCATAGCTGCGCCAATCCTGCTGAAAGCGGGCCGACATGTCACCCCAATGCAAGCCTGGATGCTGGTGGTGCAGCGCGTGATAGCCGTCGTTGAAACAGCGATGGTTGTGGCTGGCGTTCACGAGAATCGTGGCATTGCGTACCCCATCATCGATCGCCGCTGCATTGACGAATGCATGCTGGGCCCAGTTGCCGGCCATCAGAAAGAACCGCGTCAGCGCATACGGCAGGAGCATGGTGATGGTGCTGGCGACCGGGGCCAACCACAGGCCTGCGGCGATCAACAACAGGTGCGCGGTCTCGCCGGCCACGAAGCGGCGCAGTGCGCGCCTGCGTCCATGTGCCAGGAGGTAGCGCGCCAGATCAACGTTGCCGAGCAGCAGGAACCGCAGCCAGTAACGCAGGAAGCTGGCAAAGCTGTCGCGCCGGTAGGCCAGGGTGCTGGAAAGATCGCCGGGGCGATTTTCTTCGGCGTGGTGCATCACCAGGTGGTGGGCGCGATAGGCGAATGGGGAAATGCCGTAGAGCACGGGCATGCCATGGCGAATCCACGCCTGGAGCACTCTTCCCCGCCCGGTGAAGGCCGGGCGATGTTCCATTGCGTGGACCATCAGCATCACCGGCCCGCCGAAGGTGGCATACAGCAGCCACAGGTAAGGCAGTGCCAACGCCCACACCAGCCAGCCTGGTGCGGAAGAAAGGCTCACGACAAACAGCCCCGCGCACAACGGCAACAGGATCAGGGTGGCACGCAGGGTCAAGCGGACAAAACTGAGGTCGCGCACATCAAGGAGCCACGGGTAGCACCATCGTTCAACCGCATTGCGGGGCGCATCGGTAAGCGGGCACGGGTCCGTGATCTGCACCGGCAGCCCGTCTGAAACACCCCGGCTCATGGATTCCCGGAGCCGCGCCCTGCGCCAGCGGCCGTGCCCAGCAGGCGGTCCCACACCGGGGTAGTGACACCGAAGTTACGCCCCTTGTTGCCATGGTGGCCGCGATGAAACACCGCGCGACTGCCGCTCGCGAGACGATGCCCGGGCCGATGCATGCGCCGGTGCAGGGCACGAAACCACGAATACTGCAGGCACAAGCCGGCAGTCACGCCGTGGGCCAGGGCCGCCTGCCCGCCGATCCCGTTGATCGCAAACCATGTCACCAGCGCGACCGCAATCGGCCCGAAGTAGGACAACGCATCAATCTGCTCCTGCGCCGGGTTGGCGTGGTGTCGGGCGTGCACCCGCGCGGCCCAGGGTGGCCCGTGGAGCACGAACCGATGCACCGCATATTCGGCAAACGATCCGGCCAACCAGCCAGCCAGCAGCGCGGCCAGTGTCAGCCAGGGGGCGTGCAACAGCCCGGCGGCCAGCAACACCACGGCTCCGCCCACCAGCAGAACGTAGTGCACAAGGCTCAGTGCCCGGCGCTTCAGTTCGTCGTGTGCTCGCGGTTCCATGTCTCAAGTGCCTTGCTTGCGTAGGCGTATCCGGTTTCGACCAGGGTATCGAGGGCATGCCAATCACTCACATCGACGCCTTCCAGCGGCGGCGTGAGGTAAAGCGAAGCATAGTTGCGCATGGTCGCGGCGTGATTGGCGCTGGCCAGCAGCATGGCGCGCACCATCAGGCGCCCGAGCCGGGGCGATTGCGCCGGCGCGGCCGTTGCATCCCGCCCCCCGAGCAGCCCCAGAACCAGCGCCTGCCAGGCCGACGCAGAAATCTGGTCAGGGCTACCGGCATGCAGGGTGGTGACACTGCTGACGTTAACGGCGATCACCGGGCCGGCGTTGAGCTGGCTCATGAGGTCGGCCGGCACATTGTTCAGCAGGCCGCCATCCACATACAGCTCGCCGCCCTCCACCACCGGCGGCATGATGCCGGGCACCGCATTGCTGGCCTGCACCCAGCGGCTGAGCCGGCCGCCCTGCACCGCCTTCACCGTGCCGTGCGTCAGGTTGCACACCACGCAAAAGTAGCGCCGCCACAGATCCTCGATTTCGGTCGTACCGAACAAGGATTCCATGGCGCGGGTCAGGCGCTTGTCGGAAAGGAGCGAGACCACCGGCAACGTCAGGCCCGAAAACGGCTTGATCTTCAGCATGGCGTGCAACAGGGATTGAATCGCTTTTGCGTCCTGCCCCTGCGCCGCCAGCGCGCCCACCACCGCGCCCATGCTGGTGCCGCCAAACATGTCCAGTTCGATCCCGGCTTCCGCGCAGGCGCGCAGCACCCCTACCTCCGCAAAAGCCTTGGCGCCGCCACCGCCCAGGACCAGACCGATCGAGCGCCCGGTCAGATGGCGACACAAGCGTGCCATCGCCGCAGCATCCCCCGTGCGCACGTGGTGATGGCGCCGCACGCGCCGCGACGCCAGCCACTGTGCCGTGCCCGCGGGCCGCGCGGCCGCGGCCGCCTGCAACAACACCAGTTCACTGCCACGCAGCTCCACTTCTTGGTGTGCGTAGAGCAACTGTTCCACCTCACCCGGTTGCATCGCCTTGTCTTGCGCATCGGCCACGACCAGCACCCTGTCTGCATGCCGCAGACACAAGCGGGTCCACGCATTGGGTGCGGGGTCGCATACGTAGACCAGCATGCTGTGCTCACGCTCCTGCTCGTCCAGCCAGGCGGCGATGCCATCGTCCCTTTCGACGCGTGCCAGCACACCGGGAAAGTGCGCCTCAATCGCCGCCCGATCAATGCGCCGTACCGAACCCAACTTGCGCAAAGCGGCCTCAAGCTCTGCGCCAAAGGCTTCGGCACGCCGCGCGGAGCAGATGGGAACGACGGCGAGCGTCGACAGCTTTTCGTGGTTCGAAGGCGCCTGCCGCAGCAAGCGGCTGGTGAGGATCTGAATGAACTGGCGCGTCACACTGGGGTGGCGATGCATGAACTCCAGAAACGTTTCATTCGAAATGCGCACCAGACGCGAATCCCGCAGGGCTGTCACGCTCGCCGTGCGCGTGCCGCCGCTCAGAAGGCTCATCTCGCCGATCATTTCGCCGCGGCCGATTTCACCAAGGCGCACAAATCGGCCGTTCTGGTCTTTGCGCGTGGCCACCAGACGCCCGCTCATGACGACATAGAGCGCATCGGAAGGATCGCCATGCCGCACCAGCGTTTGCCCCCCGGCCACGGACACCTGCTCGAACTCGCTGGCAATGCTGCGCAGGAAGCCCGCGTCCAGATCCGGGTAGAGCCGGTTCAGATCGGCGAAAAAGCCCGAGAGTCCCTCAGAATTGTTTTGCATTCAACATCAATCCAAAGG
>CAYUEG010000205.1:0-4694 GCA_964443245.1 uncultured Burkholderiales bacterium
CCGGCGATGGCGGTGAGGTGCACGATGCCGTTGGTCGAGCCGGCAATCGAGAGCAACACGCGCATGGCGTTCTCGAACGCCTTCTCGGTGAGAATCTTGTCGATGGTCAGGCCCTTCTTGGCCATCTCCACCGCCTGGAAGCCGGTCTGCTCGGCAATGCGGATGCGATCGGCCGTCACCGCGGGCGGCGAGGCGCCGCCCGGTACTGTCATGCCCAACGCTTCGGCAACGCAGGCCATGGTGCTGGCCGTGCCCATCACCGAACAGGTACCGACGCTGGCAACGAGCTGGTTGTTGACGTCGGCCACTTCTTCTTCATCGATTTCCTCTGCGCGGAATTTCGCCCAGTAGCGGCGGCAGTCGGTACACGCGCCAACGCGCTCGGAGCGATGCGAGCCGGTGAGCATGGAGCCGGTAATGAGCTGGATCGCCGGCAGGCCGGCAGAGGCAGCGCCCATCAGTTGTGCCGGCACCGTCTTGTCGCAGCCACCGATCAGCACCACCGCATCCATTGGTTGCGCCTTCAGAAGCTCTTCGGTATCCATCGACATCAGGTTGCGCAGGAACATCGAGGTCGGCGCGGCAAAGCTTTCGTGGATCGAGATGGTCGGAAAGTCCATCGGCAATCCGCCTGCCATCAACACGCCGCGCTTCACTGCTTCAATCAACTGCGGCGCATTGCCGTGGCAGGGGTTGTAGGCGCTGCCGGTGTTGGTAATGCCGATGACCGGGCGGTCGAGCGCGCGGTCGGAGTAGCCGGCGCCCTTGATGAAGGCCTTGCGCAGGAACAGCGAAAAGCCGATGTCGCCATAGCTGGTGAGACCTTTCTTCATGCCGGAAGCATTGGGTGAAGGGGCTTTGGGGTTCTTGGCGTTGTCAGACATGGCGATGCTCTCGGGAAGGTGTGTCGACGTTGAGTGAATGCGAGTCGAGATTGTGCATGAATCGCATTGCAGCAATCGACCTGCCTAAATAATGGGCAATCGCGTTTTGGCACAAAATAGCGCCTCTTTCCAACCCCACCCCATTTTGTGATGACTGCGATCCCCCTGTTTCATCTGGCGTTCCCCGTGCGAGACATTGCTGAAGCACGCCGCTTTTATGGCGAGCTGCTGGGCTGTCCTGAGGGGCGTAGTGCGCCTGACTGGGTAGATTTCGATTTTTACGGCCATCAGGTGGTCGCGCATCTGGCACCGCAGGAATGCAGCACCGCCGCGACCAACGCGGTCGATGGCGACGCGGTGCCGGTGCGTCATTTCGGCGCCATTCTGTCGATGGACAAATGGCAGGCGCTGGCCGAGAAGCTCGCTGCGGTGGGCACCAAGTTCATCATCGAGCCACACATCCGCTTCAAGGGCGAAGTGGGCGAACAGGCAACGATGTTCTTCCTCGACCCGTCAGGCAATGCCCTTGAGTTCAAGTCGTTTGCCGACATGAGCCAGGTATTTGCCAAGTAGGTTTGCCGATTAATTCGGCTCCTCCGTTCCGTACTTATTGATCAAGGTTTTGCCATGACCAGCCCCGCACGCATGCAAGGCGTTTTCTCGCCGGTTCTCACCCCGTTCAATGCCGATCTTTCGCCGGATCCGGATCGCTTCGTCAAGCATTGCCGCTGGCTGATCGAGCAGGGCGTGGGGCTGGCGGTGTTTGGCACGAACTCCGAGGCCAATTCGCTCTCTGTATCCGAGAAACGCAGCATGCTTGATGCCTTGCTGCAAGCGGGTGTGCCCGCCAGCCGCCTGATGCCGGGTACCGGTGCCTGTGCGCTACCCGATGCCATCGAGTTGACCAAACATGCCGTCACCGCCGGTTGCGGTGGTGTGCTGATGCTGCCGCCTTTCTATTACAAGGGTGTCAGCGATGAAGGCTTGTATCGCGCGTTCGCCACCGTGATTGACAAGGTGGCCGATGCACGTTTGCGCGTCTACCTGTATCACATCCCGCCGGTGTCGAACGTGCCGATCACCTACGCGCTGATCGAGCGGTTGCTCAAGGCCTATCCGGGTGCGATTGCCGGCATCAAGGACAGCTCCGGCGACTGGAAAAATACGTCCGGCATGCTGGAACGTTTTCAGCCGCAAGGCTTTGATGTGTTTGCCGGCAGCGAGAACTTCCTGCTGGCCAACATGCGTGGCGGGGGCGCCGGCTGCATCACCGCCACCGGCAATGTCAACCCGGGGCCGATCGTCAAGCTCTACAACGAATGGCAGGGCGCCGATGCGGATGCGCAGCAGGCGGGCCTGGATGCCACGCGTGCCGTGTTTGCCAAGTTTCCGATGATTCCGGCGATGAAGGCGGCAATTGCGTGGAAATCCGGCCGCGCGGCCTGGGCCACGGTGCGCCCACCGCTGGTGGATCTGAATGCAGAGCAGCAAGCCACGCTGCAGCAGGCGCTCGATGCGGTCGGCTTTGTGTTGCCGAATGCGCAGGCCCTGGGTTAGTCATCAAGCGCACACCATGAAGCAAGCGGCCCCGCGTACCCCGTTCGGCGCAGTCTTGCGCGGCGCCCTGGCGAGCTTGGCCCTGGTCTGCAGTACTTGCTTGTTTGCGCAGGGCACTGACCGCCCGCTCAAGATCATCCTGCCGTTCGGTGCCGGCAGTGGTGTCGATACGATTGCCCGCACGGTCGGGCCGGCCCTCTCAAGGGCTATTGGCGGGCAGGCGGTGGTGTTCGAGAATCAGCCTGGTGCTGGTGGCATTCCCGGCACGAACGCGATGATCAAGTCGGCGCCCGATGGCAACACCATCAGCCTGGTGTCCAACAACCACGTGATCTATCCCAGCGTGTACAAATCGCTGCCGTTTGACCCGTTGGCCGACATCACGGCCATTTCGATCATCGGCACGACTCCCATGGTGGTGGTGGTCAATCCGGCCAAGGTGCCGGCGCGCAACGCGCGTGAACTGGCGGAGTTCTTCAAAGCCAGGCCCGGCGCCTACAACTATGCTTCGTCCGGCAACGGCACCATCCTCCATCTGGCGGCGGAAATGTTCGTCGACGAGGCCGGGGTGGATGTGAAGCACATTCCCTACAAGGGGGTCGGGCCGATGCTGGCCGATACGATCGGCGGGCAGGTGGAGATGGCGGTGTCGGCGCTGCCGACGCTGCAGGGGCATCTCAAGAGCGGGGCCCTGCGTGCCATCGGCATCGGTGGCGCATCCCGATCGGCAGCCGCGCCGGATATTCCCACCATCGGCGAGCAGGGCTTTCCGAACTACAACATCGAAGGCTGGTTTGCCGTGGTCGCTCCCAAGGGCTTGCCTGCCGAACAGGTCAAGCGCCTGCATGCGGCCTTCACCGCAGCCTTTGCCGCCCCGGAAGTGCAGGAAGCGATGGCCAAGCAGGGCAACACGATTCGCCTGACCACCCCGGAAGCGGCGACACAGTACTTCAAGACTGAGCTTGAAAAATATGCCCGGCTGGTCAGGAAGGCTGGCGTCAAGCTGGACTAGGCAATCACGCCAGGAGTGGCTCCCACCAACGGTTTCCTCGTTGCATGGGTGGATGCGGCGCTAACCGGTCACGGTGTATCCGCCAGCAGCAGGCTGGCAACCAAGCCAGGAAAGCTAGGCCGAGAAGCGTACTGACACGGCGCCCATGGCGCCGAAGTCCACGGATACTGCATCACCAGGCGCGACGGCAAATGGTTTGAAGCAGGTGCCGGTGGTGACCAGTTCCCCCTGTTTGAGCGTGATACCGATGCCGGAAAGCTCGTTGACCAGCCAGGTTAAGGCGACCAACGGATCGCCGAGCACGTTGGCGCCGGTGCCTTCATGCACGGCACCGTGTTCGGTGCGAGCCGTGACGCGATGGGTCGCCAGGTCCACCTTGCGCCAACTTTCCGGCGCGGCGCTCCCCACCACCAGAAAATCCGTGCAAGCGTTGTCGGCAATCAGTTGTGGCGCGCCGGCGGCTTCGAAGGGCTGGAAGCGCGAATCCGGCACCTCGATGGCAGGATGCAGGGAAGCAATGGCATCAAACACTTCAGCACGCGAATAGGGCGTGGTGCGGGGTGGCAGGTCGCAGGCCATGCGAAAGGCGAACTCACCTTCCACGACCAGCATCTGATTGCCGGTGAGTGGCAAAGTGGCGCCGCTGTCGCGCACCCGCTCGGCGAGGATGCGGCCGGCGATCGGGCCATCGACATGGATGTGTTGCTGCCCGGCAGTACTGGTGGCAGCGATTTTCCAGCCGTAGAGCGGCTTTGCGCTGCGCTGCTCAAAGCGCGCCTGAATCGCATAGCCGTCGGCGCGTGTCAGGGGCTTCATGGCCTCCGGCAGGTTGGCCAGGTGCGTGCGTTGCTGCCAGTGTCGCCAAACGGTGTCAGCGGCTTGCTGTTGGTGGTGCGGTGACATGCTCACGTGGGGCTCCGTCAAAATTGGTATAGCGCGGCAGGATTGTCGACGAAGATGCGCTGGCGCGTGGCGTCGTCATCGACCCACTCCTGCATCAGGTCAAGCAGCTGCGCATCGTCCGGCTTGTGCTGTTCCGTGGGGTGGGGCCAGTCGCTACCCCAGACCATGCGTTCGGGGGCTGCGCTGACCCAATGGCGCGCCACCGTGGTGGCATCGGCATAATGGCCTGCCGCGCCCGCCCTGGAATCCAGATAGGCGCCGGAGAGCTTGATCCAGGTACGGCCGCCCTCCAGCAGATCGTGAATGATCCTGACAGCCGGATGCCCCAGCCCGGCATC
>CAYUEG010000206.1:0-4677 GCA_964443245.1 uncultured Burkholderiales bacterium
GATTGCCGCGTGCGTCAACGTGGTGGGCGTCTGGGTGGCGCGGGGCCTGCCCGCTGCCGTCACGGTGAAGCCGGCGGAGAATGCGGCTGCCACCGGCTGAGGCAAAGGCCACGAAGAACCGCTCCCACCAACGGTTTTGGCCGTATTGGTTGATTGGGCCATCGCGTTTCGGGGCGCAAACCTGTACAGTGGGCTTTTTTGCGGAGCCGCCCCATGACCATCGAAACCGTTGCCGGCAAGGAAGCCACGATTCACTTTGATGCACAACGGTGCATCCATTCCCGCACCTGCGTGCTCTCGCACCCGGACGTTTTTGTGCCCAACGTGAAGGGCGCGTGGATCCACCCTGACGCACAGCCGGTGGAAGAGCTGATGCACATCGCCAAGAGCTGCCCTTCAGGCGCGATCCGCGTCGTCCGCAATGCAGCCGGCAGCGCCGCGCCGGATTCGGATGCCGCGCCGATCGTCAACACCGTGCGTGTGCGCGAAAACGGCCCGCTTGCCATCGAGGCGGAGCTGCAGATTGGCGGGGTGGCGCAGGCCTCCCCCCGTGCCACGCTGTGCCGCTGCGGCCTGTCGCAGAACAAGCCCTACTGTGATGGCAGCCACAGCGGCGGCGGCTTTGTCGCCAGTGGCGAGCCGGCCACGGCCCAGTTTGAAGCCCTCGCCGTGCGCAACGGCCCGGTCAATGTGATGCCCTTGCCGAATGGCCCGCTCAAGGTGGTCGGCAATCTGGAAGTGGTGAGCGGCACCGGGCGCACCTGCAACAAAGTGGGTGAAACCTACCTGTGCCGTTGCGGCGCGTCGAAAAACAAGCCCTACTGCGACGGCAGCCACAAGGCCGCGGGATTCGCGGCGCCGTAGCGGGCCCGGCGCTGCGGATTGCCGCGCTACACTGATCCCCCGTTCATCACGATCCAGAGCGCCCATGCCCCGCACGATTGCGATCCACGGCCTGCACCACAACGCCTACCGCTGCCGCGATTCGGAAGAAACGCGGCGGTTTTATGAAGATTTCCTCGGCCTGCCGCTGGCAGGCACGCTGGAAATCACCGAGACCAAAAGCGGCCGGCCCACCAGCACCCTGCACACCTTCTACCAGATGGGCAACGGCTCCTACCTGGCCTATTTCGAAGCGCCCGACATGCCCTTCGAATTCAAGGACCAGCACGACTTCGACCTGCACATCGCGCTGGAGGTCAGCATGGAGACGCTGCAGTCGATGTTCGCCAAAGGCAAGGCAGCGGGCATGGAGGTGCGTGGTGTCTCCGACCACCACTTCATCCAGTCGATCTACTTTCGCGATCCGAATGGCTACGTGATTGAGCTCACCGCCAGGCTGCCCGGCCATGATGCGGCGATGGACCCGGCCATCAACGGCGCCCGTGCCAAGCTCGACAAGTGGACGGCCGCCAAACGGGTAAACGCCTGAAGCAACGTCCTGCGGTTCCTGCGCGGCCCACCGGCTGAAGACCCGCTCCCACCAAGGGTTTCCGGCCGATATTCCTAGGCTACACGCAATAAAAATCCAGCATCGTCGGAATGCGGTCGTTCATCAGCACGATCTTCTTCTTCGCGATCTTCCACACGCCACCCTCCTGCCGCAGCACAAACTCATAGCGGCCGAAGAACACATGCTGCGCCGAGTCGCGCAGGTTGAAGGTGTGGCAAGTCCAGTTGGCGTGCACCTCAGCTTCCACCTTGCCGCCGTTGTCAGCTGCGCCGACCACCACCACGCCGGTAATGCCGTGGCTGGTGCGTAAGAGCGGGCTGGACGCGGTGGAAAGGCCCGAGCGCACGCGCCAGACGCGGTCTTCCAGCCCGGCGCGGGCGGTGTAATACATCAGCGAGACCTCGCGTTCGGGCGCGTCGGTCAGCTCGTGTTCGTCTTTCCAGGCCGGCATCCAGAAGACAGCGTCTTCGCAATAGAGCGCAAGCCAGTCGTCCCAGCGCTGGGTATCGAGCGCGTGGCCTTCGCGGTAGAGGAGGTCGGCCGCTTCTGCGGCGGCAATCGCGCATTTGGCAGAAGCGGTCATGCCCTCGCCCTCGCCTTGTCTGCAGTTTCCCCCTCTTGCAACCTGCGCTGCCACGCCAGATACATGGCGCGATACACCGTTTCATCGGCCATCGAAAACGGCCCGCTCATCGAGGTGGCCGGGTTAATGCCCAGCTCGCGCGCGTGCTCGTCGGCCCCGGCTTTAACGGCAGTAGCGCCGCGCGCCGTGCCCTGCTGCCACTCCACCAGGCCCGCCTCAAAGCCGCGCTGGCTTGCCTCGTAAGTGACGGTGTCATCGGGCGTGGCCATGCCGCTCGGGTTGAAAAAATCCTCGTACTGGCGAATCCGCTTGCGCCGCGCTTCTGCATCTTCCCCCACCGGCGCGATGCAATAGCTCGTCATCTCGGTCAGGTTCACGCTGAGCGGGCGGATCACGCGCATCTGCAGGGCCGCGTTGGACGCGAGCTGCAGGTTGGGGAACAGGTTGAACTGGCGCGTGCGCATCATCCAGTCGGCGCGGGTAGCGCCGATGCGCGCGGCCAGCGCCTCGCGCTGGGCATAGAGCGGGTGCCGCTCGACGGGCGTCTTGGTCCACACCAGGGCATGGCCTTGCTCAAACCCGAACGACCCCATCTGCTCCTCAACCTTGCCGCCGTCATCGCTTTGCCACACGGCGGCGGTCACGTCGGTGCGGTTCTGCATCTGCGCACGCCGGTCCAGCAGACGGAAAAACGAAGGATGCACGGACGTCAGGTGGTAAGCATCGAGCGTGTTCTCCAGCTGCAGCTTCCAGTTGCCCTTGAAGGTATAGCTCACCTTGCCCGGCACCAGCTCAATGCCCTGCGGCGACTGATCGACCACCAGATCGATGAACACGCGCGCCTCGCCCAGATATTCAGAGAGCGTCGGCCCGGTGGCCGTAAGACTCACAAACAAAAAGCCGCGGTACTCCTCAAAGCGCGGCACGCGCAGCAGATCGTGCGACTCCTCATCGAACGACGCCGCATACCCGCCGGCCGCTCGCGCCTTGATGGCAATGTTGCGGCCATCGCTGCCGTAGGTCCAGCTGTGATACGGGCAAATGTGCGCCTTCTTGTTGCCGCGCGCATGCAGGCACACCTGCGCACCCTTGTGGCGGCAACTGTTGATGAACGCCCCGAGACGCCCGCCGGCATCGCGCATCAACACCACGGGCTGGCGCCCGATGGTGACGGTGAGGTAATCGTGCGGATTCGGCAACTGCGAAGCATGCCCGGCAAACACCCAGCCGCCTTCGAAGAGGTGGCGCATTTCGAGATCGAAGATGGCGGGGTCGCGGTAGGCGTCGCGGTGGATGCGGAAGGTGCCACCGGGGCCGGAGGCGGCCTGCTGGTCGATCAAACGGTCGAACACGGAAGCAGTTGCCACAAAGGACTTAAGCCGCCACCACTACGGCCCTCGGAGACTTGGCGCGACTCTCCAGCGTGGGCAGTTTTCCAATCACCTTGCCGGCCTTGTTCTCAGCCAGGCGAAGGTCGTAGATTGTTTGCAGGTTGAGCCAGAACTGCGCGTTGACCCCGAAGAAATGGCCCAGCCGCAAGGCGGTATCGCCCGTGATGGCGCGCTGCCCATTGATGATGGCAGTAATGCGGTTGGTTGGCACTTGTAACTGCCGGCCCAACTCGGCGGCGCTCATGCCCAATTCTTCAAGCTGCTCGGCGAGATGTTCGCCGGGGTGGATTGCAGTGCGTGCCATGGAAATTCCTCTAGTGATAATCAACGATCTCGACCTGAACCGGACCGGGTGAGCCAACCGGCCATTCAAAACAAATGCGCCATTGGTCGTTGATGCGGATGCTGTACTGGCCCTTGCGATCGCCCTTCAAACCTTCGAGGCGGTTGCCTGGCAACTCCAGATCGCGCAGCGCTGTCGCTGCATCGATTTGATCAAGCTTCATTTCGGCCTTGCGATCGAAACCTTCAAAAGCCTTGACTCGCTTCCCTTCGGCAAACTCGCGGGTGCGCTTGTCTCGGTAGCTCAGGATCATGACGCGTAGCGTAACGCCAGGCCATCGTTACGTCAAGCGTAACGATTGGTTCGAAATCCGTAACGGGCTGATCAAATATTGAGTGCATGTAGTTTTTAAGCTACAATTATCAAATGATCGAAGTCTTCCGCTACCGCACCGCGACGGGCGCAGAGCCGATGACGGACTGGCTCAAATCGCTGCGCGACAAGCGTGCCCAAGCCAAGGTGCGGATACGCATCAAGCGGATTGAAGCGGGGGCCTTCGGTGATGCCGAGCCGGTGGGCGAAGGCGTGTTCGAACTGCGCGAGCACCTGGGCGCGGGCTATCGCGTCTACTACGGCCGGCATGGTCAAGCGGTGGTCATCCTGTTGTGCGGGGGAGCGAAGAAGACCCAGCCCGCTGACATCAAGACCGCCAAGGAATACTGGGCTGATTGGAAACGGAGGCAGTGATGGGCAAGAAAATTTCAGCGGCGGTATCGCATCACGAGCGCGAAGTGGAAGAGTTGCGCGCCGATCGCGAACTGGCGGTCGAGTATCTCAAGGCAGCCATGGAATCCCTGGATGATCCGGATGACCGCGCAGGAGGCTTGCTGGCCTTGCGCACCGTGGCCGAGGCCTATGGCGGGCTCGGCGCAGTCGCCGCCGAAGCCGGCATCAGCCGCGAAGCGCT
>CAYUEG010000207.1:0-4558 GCA_964443245.1 uncultured Burkholderiales bacterium
ATGCCACGAATCTAGTGGTAGCCCCCGGCCTGGTTGACCTCTGCGCACGTCTGCGTGAGCCCGGCAATGAGTTCAAGAATGCGCTGGCATCCGAAATGCACGCGGCGGTTGCCGGCGGCATCACCAGCCTGGTGTGCCCGCCGGATACTGACCCGGTACTGGATGAACCCGGGCTGGTGGAAATGCTGCGATATCGGGCCAAGAATCTGCGGGGTCCGCGCGTGTTCCCGGCAGGCGCACTAACGGTTGGCCTGGCTGGCGCGCAACTCACCGAGATGGCGGAGCTGAAGAGCCACGGTTGTGTGGCTTTCTCCCATGCCGATGCGCCACTGGTCGACACACAGGTGCTGTACCGTGCCCTGCAATATGCCTCAACCTATGGTTATACGGTGGTCCTGCGCCCGGAGGACTTCCACCTGGCCGGCGATGGAGTTGCCCACGAGGGTCAGATCGCGGCACGCCTGGGCTTGACCGTCGTGCCACCGGAGGCGGAGACGATTGGCATCTTGCGCATTCTCGAACTGGTTCGCCTCACGCGTGCACGGGTTCATCTGGCGAGGCTGTCCTGCGCACGGTCGGTCGACTTGCTGCGTGCGGCCAAGGACGAGGGGCTGCCGGTTACGTGTGACGTTGCCATCCACCATGTGCACATGACAGAGATGGACATCGGATTTTTCGACGCTCGTTGCCGGGTCATTCCGCCGTTCCGTGCACAATCTGACCGCACTGCAATCCGCGTCGGGCTCAAGGACGGTACCATCGATGCTGTCTGTTCGGATCATGCACCCGTGGACGACGACTCCAAGCAGCTTCCCTTTGGCGAGGCGGAGCCCGGTGTTACCAGCGTTGAGTTGCTTCTCTCCCTGACGTTGAAATGGGCGAAAGAAGAAGGCGTTGGCCTGTCGCAGGCGCTTGCCCTGATGACCTCGCGCGCGGCTGCCGTGCTCGGCCTGTCCGGCGGAAAGTTGGTGGAAGGCGGCAATGCGGACCTCGTGGTCTTCGCGCCGGACGAGTACTGGCGAGTGGATGCCAACAGCCTCACGAGCCAGGGCAAGAACACGCCATTCATCAACTATGAATTGCAAGGCCGCGTGCACCGCACCTATGTGGCCGGTGCTGCCGTTCACTCTGCTTGACGCGGCCGACGTCGCTCTTCACCAGAGGCATGCGCCTGGCTCGCATGGCTCTCCACTTGGCGCAGGGCCTGGCCACGCTGGCTTTTGTGTTTCCCCGCGTGTCGCCAGCGCGACGGAACCGCCTGGTGCGCTCCTGGGATGGCAAGCTTCTCAAGTTGTTCGGTATCCGCATGAGGGTCGATGCGCCTCCCGGGTTTGTCATGCAGCATCCAAAGCGTCTGTACATCGGCAATCATGTCTCCTGGCTCGACATCTATGTACTCCAGGCAGTCACGGCAGCGCGCTTTGTTGCCAAGGCGGAGCTGGCCAGTTGGCCGATCCTTGGCCGCCTCATCAGTGCGGCTGGCACCGTGTTTATCGAGCGGGGCAAACGTTCAGACACACGACGTATCAACGCCACGCTGCAACAGCACCTCGAAAACGGCGAGATCATTGCCGTATTCCCGGAGGGGACGACCAGTGACGGAATGGATGTGCAGAAGTTCCACGCCAATCTGCTCCAGGCCGCACTTGATGCTGGTGCCGAGATAGTACCGTTCTGCCTGCGCTATACCGATGCTAAAGGCCACTTCACCACGGCAGCCGCCTACATCGGAGAGATGTCGCTTTGGGACTCGCTCAAGCTGATTTTGCGTGAGCCCTGGCTGCATTCCGAACTGACCATCTTCGCACCACTGGACACCGCAGGTCGGGACCGGCGCCAACTGGCCATTGCAGCGGAAACCCTTGTGCGCCAACGGTTACAGGGTCATACCCGGCAGGATCGTTGATCTGGTTGCGCCGGGGTCGAGCAGGAAAATCGAATCTGGCGCCTTTAGATGACGCCGTATCCGCGACTCCCAGCCAGGCAATGTACCTGCACTACCTTTCGGTCTTCCAACCGAAATGCCGTCAATTGCCGACCCCAGACACAACCGGTATCAATACCGACAACGTGGTCGTGCAAAGTCAGGCCTCGCGACGCCCAGTGGCCGAATAGAACGTTGACCGTGGCAGTAGCACGTCGGGGTACTTCGTACCAAGCGAGATACCCGGGAGGCGCTGTCTCGGTCTTGGTAGTGAATTCCATTTCGCCAGCGGGCGTACAGAACCGCAGGCGGGTCAACGCATTGACGATGGTGCGGATGCGATCGTGCCCAGTCAGCGTCTCACCCCAATGCGTCGGCTCGTTACCGCGCATGTGGGCAAAGAACTTGCCATCGCGCAACGCTGCCTCGGCCTCCCGCGCCAGACTCAATACGTCCTGGCTACTCCAACCCGGCAGGACGCCGGCATGCACCATGAGCCAGCGCTGCCCATTGATGGTGCCCTGATGGGCCATCTTCTGGCTGGTAAGCCAATCCAGAAGCACGGGCGCATCGGGCGCCTCCAGGACTTCTTCAAAGGTGTCGCCTGGGTGGGCCTTCCCGTGTCCCTGAGCGCTGGCAAGCATGAAAAGATCATGATTACCGAGTACTGTCACTGCCGCATCGCCCAATGACGCAATGTAGCGCAAGGTATCGGCCGACTTGGGACCGCGATTGACGAGATCCCCAACAAACCAAAGGCGATCTCGTTGCGCGTCAAAACGGATGGCGTTGAGCAGTTGCATCAGTTCGTCGTGGCAACCCTGAACATCGCCAATGGCCCATGTACTCATCGCGACAAAAGCCAGTCAACTTTGGCGAACACTGCCTCGTCGGACAGTTCGGACACCATTTTCTGCGCTTCAAGGTATGCGCCCTTTTTCGAAAAAGGACGCCAGTTGTCCGGGTGCGGCGATACGTCTGTTTCGGCAAACAGGGCCAATACGCCACCCGGTGAGACAGAAGCGAGATGCGCGATCCCGCCGTCAGGAAAAATGGAAGTGGCACCATGCCACAGCACACCCATGGCGGCTCGTACATCATCGGGATTGCGGAACGGCTTGAGGTAATCCGGTAGCTGCTTGATGAAGGGCCCGACAATTTCGTCGTCCCCCGGATAGACACGATTATCGGCATGACCTGGTTGCCAAATCAGAACACTATCCAAACCAAGGCGCTCCTTGAAATGCCGCGACCAGGAGAGTATCTGCCGCGTAGTGGGTTTGCGTTTGACGCGCCGGGCATTCAGGCCAATGACGATAAAACGGCCGGGCGTGAGGCCTTGACTCTTGACCCAGGCCAGGCCATCAGCCAGCCACGGATCGTTCAGGGTGTAGCACGGATAGAGCGGCGCCTCAGGCATTGACACGCCCAACGGCGTGAGCAGATTCAGATTGGATTCGACTTCGTGCAGCGTCCGCTGATACGCGACAGGATCAGAGAGGCGGTTGAACAGCGCGGCATCAGAGGCATTCTCATCCTTGTTCGCGCCAGAATACGCGATCGTCCGCCTGGCCCCCAGGCGAAGGATGCGCTCCACTGCCCGTGGTGAGACGACGCCGCCAGCGGCGATCGCAAAATCGAAGCGCTCGCGCCGCAGTTGCCACAGTTGCTTGAATTGTGCCCACACGGCCCACGGTCGCATGCTGGCACCATGACGCACGCGTGGGTAAATCCAGAGTCGGTCGATATTGGGGTTGCCCTCCAGTACCCACGCGTTGTAGTCGTTCGCCAGCATGTGGATTTCTGCACGCGGGAGACTGGCACGCAGATGCTCCAGCATCGGCGTAACGAGCAACATGTCGCCGACTTTGTCGCGCTTGAGAATGACAATCTTCATGCGGCAATCGGGCTATGGTCACTGATTGCCGTCAGCGCCTCTGACGGGTATGCGCGCAGCGGGCAGCCTGATGGCGTTTCGTCAATACGCGTCAAGGGTGACGAGTTCGCAAACGCCGCGACGTTCATGTGCAAGCAGAGCGGCCGCGCGCAAGACTTTTCGTCACAATGCGCATTGCCCAGCACAGACAGCCGATACACCTTTACATTTGATTGCTTGGGCATCACGATCTTGTGCGGCTGGGTGGGACCAAAAAAGACGGTAGCGGGAATACCACACGCTACGGCCAGATGGTAAAGCCCGGTATCAGTGCCATACCATGCGGCCAGCTCCATGTACTGCTCAACGAGATCACTCAGATCCTTAAAGGTACACAATTCGACTCCAGACGGAAACCGTTGTGCCACAACGGCCTCCGCCCCAGCATTGACCGGGTTGACAAATATTCGCAGGGTTGAGGCCGGATGGCGCTGGCGCACGCCCTGGATCAATTGTGCCAACGCGGCAGCGTCCAGATTGCGACGCCGCTCGTCGGCAATTGGAACAATGCCTATTGCGCTCTGTCGAGCAGCGGCGCGGCGCGCAATGAGACTGGGAATGCGCAAACTCCCTGGCGGTTTGAAGTTCGGCTCGAATACCCGAATCACGCTAACGGCCGGATCGACCAGCAGATGATCCGGCGGCATTGCCCCCTCTTCGAACAGCTCTGGAGCAAAGCGCTTGTTCCACGCGATCTT
>CAYUEG010000208.1:0-740 GCA_964443245.1 uncultured Burkholderiales bacterium
GGCACGGGTGGCCAAGTTGTCGGTGGAACGCACCACCATGGCGATCCTGCCCTGGCTGGTACCGCTCCTGGGCAGCCTGGTCATCATCACCTACCTGCCGAAGCTGGTGCTGTGGCTACCCAACCTCGTGCGTAACTGATCGACTGTGCCGGCGTCAGGCGCGCGCGGCCAGCAAGGCCCGCGCCGCCTGCGCAAAGCCGGCACCGCCTTCGTCCGGCGTCACATAAGCGGGCGGCACTGGCAGTCGGTCAAGCACGTGGCGCACATTGGCCACGCCGATGGAGAGGGGAAAGAACTCGAACATGGCCGCATCATTGGCGGAATCGCCGATGAACAGCCACGTGTCACGGGTGTCCTCGAGATTCTCCTGCCAAAGCTCAAGGGCGGCGATGCGCGCCATGGCGAGCTTGTCGTAATCGCCGAAATAGGCATTGATGTGGATGGAACTGACCTTGGTGGTCATGCCGCGCCGGCGCAGGATCGAGCAGATGTCGTTGACCACGGGTTCGGGCACGCGCGAACCCTTGGCGTTGCGCACCTCGATGGCCAGGTCCAGTTCACGGTAGGGCTGGTCGGACGATAGGGACACGCCCGGAAACTCGGCCAGCACGGAGTCGCGCGCCGCTTCCATCATCTGGCGCTTTTCGGCGCGGGTCTGCTCATCGAACCAGAAGCGCTTGACCAGCTTGCCGGTCTCGCGATCGAGGTGAAAGTAGAACGCGCCGCCTTCACCGATGACC
>CAYUEG010000208.1:750-4537 GCA_964443245.1 uncultured Burkholderiales bacterium
GGTGACCGGTACCACCTTGATGCCCGCAGCGATCAGCGACTCGACCGCCGCCAGTGCCTCGGAGGTCAGCAGGCCATGCGTGGTGATGGTGTCATCGACATCGGTGAACACGCCCTTGATGTCCTGCAGCACGCTTTTCGGTATGGCGGAGAGTGGTTTCATCTGGTCTTGTTCGCGAGATGGTCGGCAACACGCTGGCGTTCACCCGCGCTCATCATAAGCCCGGTCTTGCTGCGGCGAAAGAGCACATCCTCGGCGGCTTCGGCCCATTCGCAGTCGACCATGTGATCGACTTCCCGCGCATACAGGCCGCCACCGAAATGTGTGCCGAGGTCGGCCAGGCTGGTACAGCCGTCCAGCCAGTCGAGCGCGAGCGTGCCGTGACGGCGCGCGATGCCCATGAGATGGTCCTGCGGCAGGTACGGGTAAGCCGCCTTGAGGTCGGCTGCAAACGCCGGCAGGCCGCCGCTGAAGTCTCCGCCGGGCAGGGGCGCCGCGTGGGTCCAGCAGGCGCCCATGGCCGGGAAGTGCGCTTGCAGCTTCTGCAGGGCGTGCTCGGCCAGCTTGCGATAGGTGGTGAGCTTGCCGCCAAACACATTGAGCAGCGGCAGCCCGGCGGAGGTGTCCAGCTTGAGCACGTAGTCACGCGTGATGGCCGAGGCATTGGCCTGGCCATCGTCATACAGGGGCCGCACGCCGCTGTAGGTGGACAACACGTCGGCCGGCCGGATCGGCTGCGCCAGGTAGCTTGAGGCAATCTCGCACAGGTAGTCAATCTCGGCTGTTGAAATGTGCGGGCTGTCCCAGGCTTCCACCGCAATATCGGTCGTGCCGATGAGGGAGAAGTGCTGCTGGTAGGGAATCACGAACACGATGCGCTTGTCGCGATTCTGCAGGAGGTAGGCGTGCTCCCCGGTGTGGATGCGCGGCACCACGATGTGGCTGCCCTTGATGTGCCGCACCCGCTCCGCCGAGGGCGCAAGCCCCGTGACACCGCCAATCACGCGCATCACCCAGGGGCCGGCGGCGTTCACCAGCGCCCGCGCGTCAAACTCGAAACGGTGGCCGCTCTGCACATCCTGCAAGGCGACTCGCCACAGGCCGCCTTCAACCCGCGCGCTGACAAAGCGCATGCGTGGCGCAATCGCGGCACCCAGATCGGCCGCACCCCGGGCGTTGAGGATGGTGAGGCGGGCATCGTCGGCACGCGCATCGAAGTAGGAAAAGCCGTTCCGGAAGCTGCCTTTGAGCCCGGCGCCCTTGCCTGCCGCATCCAGCGTGATGCTGCGCGAGCGCGGCACGGATTTCTTGCCGCCCAGGCGGTCGTACAGAAACAGGCCGGCGGCAAGCATCCAGCGCGGCCGCAAGTGCGGCTCATGCGGAATCACGAATTCCAGCGGTTCGATCAGGTGGGGCGCCGCTTTGAGCAGCACTTCGCGTTCGGCCAGCGATTCGGCCACCAGGCGAAATTCGTAATGTTCGAGGTAACGCAGGCCGCCGTGGATCAGCTTGCTGCTCCACTGGCTGGTGGCCGAGGCCAGATCGCCCTGTTCGACGAGCATGACGGACAGGCCGCGCCCGGCGGCATCGCGCGCAATGCCGCAGCCATTGATGCCACCACCGATGACGATGAGGTCAAAGGGTGGATGCTGCGCCGCCTGGGCTGCGCCCTGCGTCATGGCTGAAAGGTCCCCCCTGCGTGGGTTGTGGTGCGCAAACGGACGTGCCCGATTTTTTACCAGACGACACGCGCCTTGCCATTATCACCATTTCGCGCGCCATTTCGGCCATTGATCCGCCTGCAGCAGGGAACCGAATCCGTCCTCTGGCCTCCAACCTGCAAGGTTCATAATTGCATTCCCATGCGACGCCTCCTCTCCTGCCTGCTGCTTTTGCCTCTGGCGCTCCTCCTGGCAGCGCCGCTTTCCGGCATTGCCAAGCCGGTTCGTACCGACTATGTCGAATCCGAACTGGTGCTGCGCCACGGCGCCGCCGAACCGGGTGGCAAGGTGCTGGCCGGCTTGCGGCTGAAAATGGATGCGCACTGGCACACCTACTGGCAGAACCCGGGCGATTCGGGCATGCCGACCACCATCCAGTGGAAATTGCCGCCCGGCTTCAAGGCTGGCCAGATCCAGTGGCCAGCCCCGCAAAAACTGCCGATCCCGCCGCTGATGAACTACGGCTACGAGGGCGAAATCGTGCTCCCCGTCGAGCTTTCGGTGCCGAAGGACTGGCCGGCCGGGCAGACCGCCCGCATCGCCGCACGTGCCGATTGGCTGGTGTGCAAGGACGTGTGCCTGCCCGGCGGCGCGGACCTGGAAGTGTCGCTGCCGGTGGTCACGGGCAACGCCGCGCCCGAGCGCAAGTGGGCTGCCCTGTTTGATGCCGCGCTGGCCAAGTTGCCGACACAGAAAATTGCCGGTGCGCAGGCGAGCACGGCGGACGGCCTGATCGAGCTGACGCTGCCCGGCATCAAGCCGGCGAGCCTTCAGGGTTTGTACGTCTTTCCGATTATCGAGAGCCTGGTCGAACATGCCGCGCCCCAAACCGTGGAAGTGGTGGGCGACGGCGTCAAGTTCACGTTGATGGTGAGCAAGCAGCTCGCCGCGAGCGAGCCACGTATCAGCGGTGTGGTGGTCGGTACCAGTGCCGCTGCACTGGCATTTGAAGCACCGATGCCAGGCAAGCTGGTCGCCGGCAAGGGCCTGCTCGACGGGCCCGCTGCGGCACCCGCCGTGGCGCCCGCGGCCGACCCGCTCTCGCTGGGGCTGGCCATCTTGTTTGCGCTGCTGGGCGGGATGATCCTGAATCTGATGCCCTGCGTATTTCCGGTGCTGTCGCTCAAGATCCTCAGTTTTGCCCGCGGCGGGCCTGCGGCAAGCAGCACACAAGCGGCGCAGTCGCGCACGGCGATGCGCGTGCAGGGCGTGGCCTTTGCCGTTGGCGTGATTGCCAGTTTCGTGGCGCTGGCAGGCATCCTGCTCGGGCTGCGGGCGGCGGGCGAAGCCGTCGGTTGGGGCTTCCAGCTGCAGTCTCCGCTGGTGGTGACGCTGCTGGCGCTGCTGTTCTTCCTGATCGGGCTGAACCTTTCCGGCGTCTTCGCCTTCGGCAACCTGCTGCCCGGCAATCTGGCCGCCGCCTCCCTGAAGCATCCGACGGCTGACGCGCTGCTCTCCGGCGTGCTGGCCGCACTGGTCGCCTCGCCCTGCACGGCGCCGTTCATGGGGGCCGCGCTGGGCTTTGCGATGACGCAAAGCACCGTGGCCGCCCTGACGGTATTTGCCGCCATGGGCGTGGGCATGGCCTTGCCTTACGTGTTGCTCTCGTTCTTTCCGGCGTGGCTCAAACGCTTGCCGCGCCCGGGGCCATGGCTGGATACCTTCAAGCAGGCGATGGCATTCCCGATGTACGCCACCGTGGTCTGGCTGGCCTGGGTGCTCCTCGTGCAGGTGGGGGCTGACGGCATGGTGTGGTTTGGCACTGGTCTGGTGGTGATCGGTTTCGGCGCCTGGCTGCTGGGCAGATCGTCCGGTGCCACCGGCCGCTGGACCGCTCTGGCAGCCATTCTTGCCGGTGTGGTGGCCGCAAACCCGCTCCCACCAACGGTTTCAGGCGCATCCTCGTCAACATCCCCGATGGCTCAGGCGCCCGGCCAGATCGGCTCAGGGTGGCAGCCCTACTCGCGCGCTGCCTTGGCCGAACTGGGCGCCAAAGGCACGCCGGTGTTTGTCGATTTCACCGCCGCCTGGTGCGTGACCTGCCAGGTCAACAAGAAGGTGGTGCT
>CAYUEG010000209.1:0-4518 GCA_964443245.1 uncultured Burkholderiales bacterium
TTGGCCTTCACGATCGGCGAGCGCGCCTGGTAGGCGAACAGGTCGACCGTGTGCGCGGCGTGGTGCCACAGCAGGTGGTCGGTCCAGCTGCGCGGCTGGCCGAGCGCGTTCATGTTCGTGCGCCGGAAGAAGTAGGTCTGCACGTCCATCTGCTGGATGTTGAACTCGCCGGCGACGATCTTCTTGCGCACCCACTGGTGGCTGGGGTTGAAGCGGCGCGTGTGGCCGCACATCGCCACCAGGCCCGTCTCTTTTTGCAGGGCCACCACCGCCTCCGCATCCTTGAGGCTGTCGGCCAGCGGAATCTCCACCTGCACATGTTTGCCGGCTTTCATGCAGGCAATCGCCTGCGCCGCATGCATCTGCGTCGGCGTGCACAGGATCACGGCGTCGACTTCCTTGATGGCCAGGCTGTCAGCCAGCTCGGTCGTCACGTGCTTGATGCCGAACTTGGCGGCCACTTCCTGGGTCTTGGGCAGTTCGCGCCCGACCAGAGAGATGACCTCGACACCGTCGATTTTCTGCAGGCCTTCAATGTGCTTGATGCCGAACGCGCCGGCACCGGCAAGGGCGATTTTCATGACAATTCCTCTAGACGTTTTCGAGAATCAGGTTACCCACTGCCGTATTGGAGGCCGGCACATGGTAGAAGCGGTGCGCCACCCTGGGCGCCTTGCCGCCGGGCAGCTTGTCGTCGCCCACATCGCTCATGGCGCCACGCGCGATCAGCCACATCACCAGCTCGATGCCTTCGGAGCCGGCTTCACGCACGTAGTCGATGTGGGGCTTCTGCGCGAGCCCGGCCGGGTCGGCGATCAGCTGGTCCAGAAAGGCGTTGTCGAATTCCTTGTTGATCAGGCCCGCGCGCGGCCCCTGCAGCTGGTGGCTCATGCCGCCGGTACCCCACACCTGCACCTTGAGCGGCTCATCAAATGATTCGATCGCGCGGCGAATCGCGCGGCCGAGCTGAAAGCAGCGATTGCCCGAGGGCACCGGGTACTGGACCACGTTCACCGCGAAGGGAATCACCGGGCACGGCCACGCCGCCGGCTGGCCACACATGAGGGAGAGCGGCACCGTGAGGCCATGATCGACGTCCATCTTGTTGACGATGGTGAGGTCGAAATCCTGCTGGATCACGCTCTGCGCAATGTGGGATGCCAGTGCCGGATGGCCCTTGACCACCGGTACCGGGCGCGGGCCCCAGCCTTCGTCCGCCGGCTTGTACTCGGCCGCCGTACCGATGGCAAAGGTGGGAATGATCTCCAGGCTGAAGGCGGTGGCGTGGTCGTTATAGACCAGGAAGATCACGTCGGGCGTGTTGTCCTTGAGCCATTGCTTGGAAGGCTCGTAGCCCTTGAACAGCGGCTGCCAGTAGGGTTCGTGGGTCTTGCCCAGATCCATGGCGGCGCCGATGGCGGGCACATGGGAGGTGTAGACAGATGCGGTCACGCGGGCCATGGAATGTTCTCTCTTCAAAGCAGTTTGCCGGTGCCATTGCCCTGCGGCTGGCGATGGGCCTGGGCCGTGCCGTCCTCACCGATGACGCGATTGCCATCGGCCGAGCGGCCCCCCTTGATCATCATGTCGCGGTATTCCTCTTCGGTCATGCCGGTCATCGAGCCTGCCATCTGCTGGAAGCTCTTGCCGTGGGTCGCACCGAGCTTGGCGAGGAAGTAGATGTTGCCCCCCTCGCGGATACCGGCGTTCAGGTCCGCGTTGAGTACCGCCTGCTTCTGCGCTTCGGTCATCGGCCATTCGTCCACGTAGGCGCGCTGGTTGGCCTTGAAGCGCTCGCGGTTCTCGGCCTTCATGAGCGACATGCAGAACTGGTTGAGCCAGTAGCCTTTGCGGCTCTGTTCCATGTCAAAGATGGTGGTGCCGGGTACGTCCAGATAAGGTTTGTCGAGGGCCATCGTTTAGCTCCACGTGTTTCTCAAGGGTCAGCTCCAGTAAAGGCGCGTCGGATTGTCCACCAGGAGCTTGCGCTGCAGCTCCGGCGTGGTGGCAATGTGCGGAATGAAATCGACCAGCAGGCCATCATCGGGCATGTGGTCCTTCAGGTTCGGATGCGGCCAATCCGTGCCCCACACCACCCGGTCCGGAAAGTGATCGACCAGATACCTGGCAAACGGCACCACGTCGCGGTAGGGATTGCGCTCGCCGTTCAAGGCCGGCGGCCCCGCCACCGACAGGCGCTCCGGGCAGGTCACCTTGGACCAGATGTTCGGATGCTCGCGCAGCATCTTCACGAACAACTGGAATTCGGGTCCGTCGACCGGCTTGGTGACATCCGGCCGCCCCATGTGATCCACCACGACCGTGGTCGGCAGGGCGGTGAAGAAGTCCCACAACTCCGGCAGGTCCACCGCCTCGAAATAGATCACCACATGCCAGCCGAGCGGCTTGATGCGGTTGGCAATTTCCAGCAGTTCTTCCTTGGGCGTGAAATCGACCAGACGCTTGACGAAATTGAAGCGCACGCCGCGCATGCCGGCCGCGTGCAGTTCCGCAAGCTCCGCATCCGTCACGCTGCGCTTCACGGTGGCGATGCCACGCGCCTTGCCATTGGCCGCCTTGAGCGCATCGACCACGGCGCGATTGTCGGCCCCGTGGCAGGTGGCCTGCACGATCACGTTCTTGTCGAATCCCAGGTGGTCGCGCAAGGCAAACAGTTGCGCTTTCGATGCATCACAGGGCGTGTACTTGCGCTCCGGCGCATAGGGAAACTCGGCGCCGGGGCCGAACACGTGGCAGTGGACATCCACACTCCCGGGCGGCAGCTGGAAGCGCGGCTTGGAGGGGCCGGCGTACCAGTCGAGCCAGCCGGGCGTCTTTTGAAATGTGGGAATGGAAGACATTTTTCTAAAGGGCTATTTCGTGGAAACCGTTGGTGGGAGCCATTCTCCGAGGCATGATCGACTCAGGCAGGTTCGAATGGCAGGCCGGCATACTGCTCGGCCACGCTGGCTGACGCATGCTTGGAGGATGCCAGATATTCAAGCTCGCACTCCTGCGCGCGCTGCTCGAACTCGGTCATGCCCGGGAAACGGTGCAGGAGGTTGGTCAGCCACCAGGAGAAGCGCACCGAACTCCAGACCCGGCGCAAGGCCATGGCGCTGTAACTGTCGATCAGTGCGTCCGTTCCCTGCAGGTAATGCGCCTTGAGTGCACGCGAGAGGTAAAACACGTCGGATGCGGCCAGGTTCAATCCTTTGGCGCCCGTCGGCGGCACGATGTGCGCCGCATCGCCGGCGAGGAACAGCCTGCCGTGGCGCATCGGCTCGGCCACAAAGCTGCGTAACGGGGCAATCGATTTTTCCACCGAGGGGCCGGTGACGATGGCATCGGCAATCTCCTTCGGGTAGCGCGCCTTCAGTTCGGTCCAGAAGCGGTCGTCCGACCAGTCTTCGACCTTGTCCTCCAGCGACACCTGCACGTAGTAGCGCGACAGCATCGGGTTGCGCTGGGAGGCGAGCGCAAAGCCGCGCGGATGGTTGCAGTAGACCAGTTCGTTCAGCGGCGGCGTTTCCGACAGCACGCCGAGCCAGCCGAAGGGATAGACCCGCTCGAACTCCTTCAGGATGGTCGGAGGAATCGATTTGCGCGAGACGCCATGGAAGCCGTCACAGCCGGCAATGAAGTCGCAGTCGAGGCGCTGGTCCATGCCGTTGTGGCGAAACGTCACATACGGCCTGTCGGTCGTCAGGTCATGCAGCTTGACGTCCTGCGCTTCCGACAGCAGCTTGGCCTGCCGGCGGTCCGCCGCCGCAAACAGGTCTTCCTGGATGTTGGTCTGCCCGTAGGTCATGAAGCGCTTGCCGACGTGTTTCCAGGCATCAATGAAGTAGCGGTCCCGCCCGGCCCAGACGATGGCCGCACCATCGTGCGGATGGCCATCGCGGTCCATGCGTTCACCCAGACCATGCTCGCGCAGCAGCTCCACCGTGCCCTGTTCAAGCACGCCGGCGCGGATGCGCGAGAGCACGTAGTCACGGCTCTTCGCTTCGAGCACCACGCTGTCAATGCCGGCGCGATGCAGGATTTCCGACAGCAGCATGCCCGCCGGCCCGCCGCCAATGATCGCCACCTGTGTCTTCATGCCAACTCCTGTCCGAAATGCGCGCGATCAATCAATGTACTTCAGGCCGGCCTTGGCGAGCGGCTCACGGAAGTTATACATGTCCAGGCCCAGCACACCGGCGGCCAGCTTGGCGCGCTTGTCGCCTTCGTTGGCTTCGCGGGCAGCGGCCGCATCGGCCACCTTGCGCGCATCGGCGGCGTTGACGACCACCACGCCGTCGTCATCGGCGACGATCACGTCGCCCGGGTTGACGATCATCCCCGCGCACACCACCGGAATGTTCACCGAGCCCAGCGTGGCCTTGATGGTGCCCTTGGCGCTGATGGCACGGCTCCAGACCGGGAAGTCCATTTCCTTGAGCGTCTTGACATCGCGGCAGCCGCCGTCGATCACGAGACCCCGCGCCCCGCGCGCCTTGAAGGAGGTGGCGAGCA
>CAYUEG010000210.1:0-4474 GCA_964443245.1 uncultured Burkholderiales bacterium
ACCAGACCAGATCGAATCCGGCCTTCTGGATCATGGGCATCACGACGGCAGCCGTGAGCACAATCATGGAGATGCCATCGAGTGCAGTACCGAGAATCAGGTAGACCACGGCGAGCACGCTGATCAGCGCCAGCGGGCTCAGCCCCAGACCGTTGACCCACTCGGCCAATTCACGCGGAATCCCGGTATAGGCCATGGCCTTGGTGAGGAACGCGGCACCGGCCAGAATGAACATGATCATGCAGGAGACCCGCGTGGCACCCATCAGGCTGGCCTTGAAGTTTTCCCAGGTCAGGCTCTTGCTGTTCCACGCAATTGCCAGCGAACCGAGCACGCCGTACGCGGCACATTCGGTGGCGGTGGCCCAGCCGGCCACCAGCACCCAGACGATGAAAATGATCAGCAAGGTGCAGGGGATCAGGTTGCCCGAGCGGCGCAGCTTTTCCATGAAGCTCAAATCCTCACCCGGAGGCGGTACCTGATCAGGGTGACGCCATGACCAGAAGGCGATGTAGCCGGAAAACAGCGCCATCAGGATGAAGCCGGGAACAAAGCCGGCGAGGAAAATCCGGATGATCGAGGCATCGGCGGCCACCGCGTAGACCACCATGGTGATCGAAGGTGGAATCAGGATGCCCAGCGTGCCGGCAGTGGCGAGGCTGCCCAGGGCAAGATTCTCGTTGTAGCCGCGCTTCTTCAATTCCGGCAGTGCCACCTTGGCGATGGTGGCGCAGGTGGCAGCAGACGAGCCGGAAACGGAACCGAAAATCCCGCAGCCCAGAATGGTGGTGTGCATCAGCCGGCCAGGCACCCGGTTGAGCCAGGGCGCCAGGCCCTCGAACATGTCCTCCGAAAGCTTGGTACGGAAAAGGATTTCCCCCATCCAGATGAACATTGGCAGGGCGGCCAGTTCCCAGGAATTGTTCGAATCCCAGAACGCGGAAAACAGGTTCTTGCTCCAGATCATCGGCGGCTGGCTGGTGAAGACCGCCATGCCGATCCAGCCGACAATGGCCAGCGTGATGGCAATCCACACGCCGCCGGCGAGGAGGAACATCATGATCAGCAGCAAAAGGCCGCCGATTTCAACGACGCTCATACATCCTCCGAAAAATCGCCCTTGGCGTGACGTTCCTCCACCGCTGTCACGTAGGTGGGCCGCGATCCGAGGAGGACCAGGATCAGCTCATCGACCATGGCGATGAAAAAAAGGATCGAACCGATCACGATGGAGCACTGCGGAATCCAGATCGGGATGACCACCAGCCCGCCGGCCATGTCCTTGATTGTGAAGCTCTCGTACACATATGCACTGACGGACCACGCCAGATAGCCGGTGAACAAGGTGCCGATCACCAGCGTGAGCACTTCGAATGCACGACGTGGCCCGGCCGGCAGATTGTCCAGCAGCAAGCCAACGCGGACGAAATCCCCGTGCTTGAAGGTGTGCGCCATGCCGAAGAAGGCAGCCGCTGCCGTGAGCCACGACACGATGTCTTCAAAGCCGCCGGTGCGCCAGCCAACCATGCGAAACACGCTGGTGCCGATCATCACGGCGAAGATGACGAAAACAAAAAACGCCGCGAGGACTCCCGCGGCGTTGTAGAGAAAATCCAGAAGTCGTCGCATCAACTAGGCTGCTCGGTGCCGGCTTCTGGCTGTCTGTGCGACTTACTTGCGATAGGCATCAATGATCGCCTTGCCTTCCGGGCCGGCCTTCTTGAGCCAGTCGTCCAGCATGATCGTGCCGACCTGCTTGAAATCGTTGCTCAGCTTGGCGGACGGCTTCAGGACCTTCATGCCCTTTTCGACGAGGGCTTTCTTGTACCACTCGTTCTTTTCGTCCGAAATCTTCCAGCCGCGCACCTCGACTTCCTTCGCGACTTTCAGCACAGTATCCTGCGTCGCCTTGTCGAGCGCATCGAACGCCTTCTTGTTGACCAGCACGGCGTTCTTGGGCAACCAGGCTTGCGTGTCATACCAGAACTTGATGTGCTCGTAGGTCTTGGAGTCGTAGCCGGTGGCGCCGGAAGACATGTAGGACTCGACCGCACCGGTGGCCAGCGCCTGCGAGAGCTCCGCTGCCTGAATCGTGACCGGCTGTGCGCCGATCAGTTCGGCGATCTTGGCGGTGGACGGGCTATAGGCACGCCATTTGACGCGGCGCATGTCGGCAACGGAATCAATTTCCTTCTTGACGTAGAGGCCCTGCGGCGGCCACGCGACCGAGTAGAGCAGCATCATGCCGCCTTCGGCGAGCTTTTTCTCCAGTGCCGGCTTCATGGCAGCGTACAGCTTTTGCGCGTCCTTGAAGCTGGTCGCGACGAACGGAATGCCATCCAGCCCGTAGCCCGGCCACTCGTTCTCGAAGTTGACCAGCAGGATTTCGCCCAGTTGTGCCTGGCCGGTCTGCACGGCGCGCTTGATCTCGGGGGCCTTGAACAGGGAGGCGTTGGAGTGGACGGTGATTTTGAGCTTGCCGCCGGTAGCCTTGTCGACTTCGGCGGCAAAGATATTGGCAATCTCGGTATGGAAGTTGGCGGCCGGATAGGCGGTGGGCATGTCCCACTTGGTCTGGGCCTGGGCCGAGCCAAGCAGCGCCATGAAGGCGGCGGCAATGAGCGAACGAGAAAAACGCATGGGATCTCCTTGGTGTGACAGATCAACCGTCGAATGAGCAGTACAAGAGCAATGCAAAGGTGGCCGAGCGGTGGTTTCGGTCTTGACCACGCCGCGAGGCGCAGCGAGTGAAAAACGAAAGCATTTACCGTACCACTGCGAGGAATTGTAGCGTGACCCCGTAGGTTTCGTCCGGATCGAGAATCAGGGCCGTATCGGACCGGGCAAAGCGCACGCCGGCGGTGCGCAGGTGTGCTTGCACGGGGACCAGACTGGGCACCGCAAAGCTGAGGCCGGTCATTCCGGCAGGCCGCCTCGACTGCATCAGGGAAAGGGTGCACTGCCGCAATGCCAATGTGCCGGGAGAACGGCTCCCACCAACGGTTTTCGCGGCTTCGTCCGGTGCGTCGTCGAGCAGGCAGTCGGCATAGGTGGCGTAGGCAGCCTCGACCTGCGGAACGGCGTACTCCAGTGCTGCCATGCCGGTGGTTTGGTTGGCATGGGCCTGCCATTCCGGGCGCCAGACCAGTTCCGGCGTCAGGTGCTGGCAGTAGTAGAACCAGGTGCCGGGTGCCGCGTCGGGCTCCAGGCGCGTGACCCGAAAGGTGGCGTCATGGGTGCCCCGTGCACCAAGGTCGACCGGCCGGGAAAAGGTTTGCACGGGGCGCGGTGCGAGTCCTCGTTGCAATAGTGCAGCGCGGGTTGCATCGGCGTCGGCGGTGGCGAGCACGGTGGCCATCAGGCCCACCGGATGGGCCGCCAGTTCCGGGCGCTGGGCCGGAGGTTTGCCTTTTGGGTACCCCAACAGCTCCAAGTAATCCGACCCGAAGGCGATGATGTGGTTGATCGAACCCAGGGTATGGAATCCGCGCGGTGCGACGGTAAAGCCGATCCGCTCGAACAGGGCGACCACCTCGTCCATCCGGTCGCGGGTATTGAAAACGACATGGTCCAGCGCAAGCATGCCGCGATGATATCCTTCACGCTCAAAAAAAGGGGGGTACGGATGTCGCAATCAAAGGTTGCACGGGGCACGGGTCCACAAATGAATGGTGCAGAGGCGCTGGTGCGCATGCTGCAGCAGTTCGGCGTAAAGCATGTATTCGGCCTGTGTGGTGACACCAGTTTGCCGCTCTACGACGCCTTTGCCAGGCTGGACCATGGCATCACCCACGTGCTGACGCGCGACGAACGCAGCGCCGCCTACATGGCGGATGGCTATGCGCGCATTGCCGGCAAACCGGGCGTGTGTGAAGGGCCGTCCGGTGGCGGCGCCACCTATATCCTCCCCGGCGTGGTTGAAGCGAACGAATCGTCAATCCCGGTGCTTGCCATTACCACCGACATTGCCACCACCTCGCGCGGGCGCTATACCTTGACGGAACTGGATCAGCAGAACCTGTTTCGCCCGCTCACCAAATGGGCCGGCGTGGCCAACAGTGCAGCCGATATTCCCCGCCTCATGCGCACTGCCTTCAACCAGATGTGCACCGGGCGCACCGGCGCTGCCCATCTCTCCCTGCCGTTTGATTCCCAGAAGGGCCTGGTGGAGGCGGACGACATCTGGGGGGATACCACTCTGGCACGTTTCCCGGCTCGCCGGACGGGTGCCGATCCGCAGGACGTCGAGCGCGCCGCCGCATTGCTCACTTCTTCGGCCAACCGCCTGTTCGTCGTCGGTGGCGGGGTGGTGTTGTCCGGCGCCGAGCGTGAACTGGCAGAACTGGCCACCATGCTGGGCGCGGCTGTGGCGACCACCATCAGCGGGCAGGGCAGCATGGCTGAAACGGATGCGCTGTCCGCGGGCGTCATCGGCAGCAATGGCGGCACGCCCTGGACGCGTGCGCTGGTCGAG
>CAYUEG010000211.1:0-3260 GCA_964443245.1 uncultured Burkholderiales bacterium
ACCGATTACCTTTAGGGAAGGGCAGTAGTCGGCAAACGACCAAGGTTGCCGAAAACCTGATCGACTACCGAGACCGGGATCGAACGCGTAACGAGTATGCTGAGCGATGACCTGGTTGGACTCCATGTCAACGATGCTTACGACGCTTCCAGCGATCCACATTTGTCGATCTTGTGGATCCACCAAATCTTCGAAGGTGACGCCGTATCGTGGAGCCGGCCCATCTGCAAGCGTTCGGCGAATCCCCGTCTGAAGTCCGCGTTGCTCCGGATCAGATTCCCCTCGCAAGCGATAGCGATATCGCTGTTTATCCTTCGGGTCCACGTAGTCGGCGTACCTGTAACCTGGAAAATCACTCTGTGTGTAGTTAAGATATCCGCGGAGCCCGCGCTCATTTGCTTCCTTAGATTTTTGTTCGTATGAGAGGAAAGAACTGATATAGAAGTCGTCGACAGACGTGTCGGCGATGAATGCCGCACCTCGCGCCATGGGGTCATGCGCATCACCTCGATCTTCTGACGTTCGCAGTTTCAGCAGAAGGATGCCTTCTACGCCGTCTACGGTACGGACGATTCTTTCGCCTGCACCTTTGCAGCGCTCATCAAACCTTGCTTTTGCCGCGTTGTAGCGCGTCATGTACTCTGCCGCCTGGCGCCGAAGTTCAATAATTTCTGAGAGAGGCCAGTACGCAAATAGAGAGGCAACCAGAATCGCTCCGCCAATCTTCAGGCCACGCTGGGGCATCAGTCGCCAAACCGCAATTGCGCCCAAAAGCGCCGCCGCGAAGTAGAGCCAGCGAAACGCCGACAGAAGTTCGCTTACTACTGGGGCTTCTAGCATTTGGTGACTCTCCCCGAATGATCCATAGTTGCCTGCCCATCACCTCCGGGGAAATCCATTTCTCCACGAGCAATGCCAGAAGAATGGCTCTGGGAGCGGCTCTCCGGCCGCTGCCGTTTCGCGGTTAGCAAGAACGCCTCCGGGGCGGCACATCAAGCACACCTATCTCCGGGGATGCCATATTCAGCCAACTATCTCAGGTTGATCCGTCAGCGCGTCGTGAACATCTCACGACAAGCCTTCATCAGAGCAGCTTCCGCAGGGTATGCCGCCGGTTGCGCGTGTACGGCCGCACCTGCGCCGGCCAGCGGCCCTCTTCGATCGCGGCGGCCCAGGCTTCACTCAGCAACACCTCCGCATTTTCAAGTTCATACATGGCGCTGTACTTGGGCTCGCCTTCCGCCACGATGGTCTTGACCTCGCCGCCCATGCTGATTTTCAGGGGCGCAAGGGTGTGCCGATACACCGCCAGCACGCCCGGCACCTTGAGCAGCATCGGCACGTGTTCGGTGTCATAGACCTCGTTGAACAGGGCTTCCTTGTCGGGGTCGATGTCCATGGAGGCGGTGAAGAGGTATTTGGCGTTGGGGTGCATGTCAGGTTCCGTTCAAAAAGTGGTGTTGCATGGTATCGCGCGATGCCGCTTCAGCCAATGAAGCTGCGGATGAGCCGGTTCACGCGTTCGGGTTGCTCATGTACCACCCAGTGGCTGCCATCTTCAATGCGTTCGATGGTCAGGTGCGGCACATAGTCTTCCAGCCCTTCGAGCTGGCGCGGTAACAGGGCTTCATCGCGCATGCCCCAGATCACCAGCGTTGGCACGCGCACCGTCACCATTTCCTTGGGGAACGACACCGCCTTGGCGCCGGGTTCGGTGTCGGTGGCAGGAAACAGGGGCGAAGCGCGATACAGATTGAGGCCACCGGTAAGGCCGCGGCGCCAGCAGGCGCGATATTCCGCTTCCACCTCGGGCGTAAACCACGCTGCCCCCTGGCCGATACCGTGGATGAATTTGGGCATGCGCGCGTAGTCGTTCTCGCCCATGATGCGCTCGGCATCCGGCCGGCGCAGCAGGTTCATGTAGGCACTGGCCTTGATCTGCGCTTCATCGTTGGCAAGGTCACGCGCAAACAGGGCCGGATGCGGTGAATTGATGATCACCAGCTTCTCGACCAGATCCGGATGCTGGGCGGCGAAGTTCCAGGCAATCGCCCCACCCCAATCGTGCGCCACCAGAATGCAGCGTGAATGGCCGAGATGCTTGATCAAGAGGCGCAGGTCTTCAACCAGATGCTTGGCGCGGTACTTCTCGACTTCCTTGGGCTGGTCCGAGAGGTTGAAGCCGCGCAGGTCGGGCGCCACGGCGTAGTGGTCACGCCCAAACTCTTCGAGCTGGTGGTGCCACTCGTACCAGAACTCGGGGAAGCCGTGGATGAAGAGGATCAGCGGCTGGTCCGCTTGCCCGCTCGACGCAACATGCAGGCGCATGCCGTTGGGCAAGTGCGCATCTGCATGCTGAATCGCCATCGAAGCGAAGCCCTTCCGCTTCAGCGGGCGCGCAACTGCGCCCGCAACTGCTCGCCCACCTCGGGCCGCGCGGCAAACGGGTCAGGCGGATTCTGGATATCGACGATCGCGCGCATGCGCTGCTCGACGTTGCCCAGCGCCTTGGGGTGCGAAAAAATGTAGAACTGGCGCTGCGCCACGGCTTCAAACGTCGCCTCTGCCACTTCTGCCGCAGATACCTTTCCGGACGTGACAGCCTTTTCGGACTGCGCGCGGGCAATGCGCTGCGAAGCCGTTTCCGGCTGGGCATCGGTAAATTCTGCCGGCCGGTTGCGCTCGGATTTGTGGATGCCGGTCGGCACAAAGTAGGGGCACAGCACCGAGCAGCTGACCTGCTCGGTGACCAGCGCCAGATCCTGATACAGCGTTTCGGTGAGTGCCACCACCGCATGTTTGGTGACGTTGTAGACGCCCATGTTCGGCGGCGTCAACAGGCCCGCCATCGAGGCGGTGTTGACGAAGTGCCCTTCAAAGGCGGGATCTTTCGCGGCGGCTTCGAGCATCAGCGGCGTGAAGATGCGCACGCCATGCACCACGCCCCAGACGTTCACGCCCATCACCCATTCCCAATCGCGCTGGGTGTTTTCCCACAACAGGCCGCCGGTCCCGCCCACGCCGGCGTTGTTGAACACCAGGCTGGGCACGCCAAAACGCTTGACGGTGGCATCGGCCAGCGCCTGCACCGCTTCAGCCTTGGAAACGTCGGTCTTGACGGCCAGCACGCTGGCGCCCTGCCCTTCCAGCTCGGCACGGGTGGCGTCCAGCGCATCCTGCTGCACATCGGCAATCACCACATTCATGCCAAGCCTTGCTGCAATGCGCGCAAACTCGCGCCCGAAGCCACTCGCGCCGCC
>CAYUEG010000211.1:3360-4440 GCA_964443245.1 uncultured Burkholderiales bacterium
CGCCGCCGGTGATGACGGTGGTCCGTCCTTTGAAGTTTTTCATCGGTGGATCAATTCAGAAAGCTGTTGTTCTCGGCCAGAAGCTTTTCATACAGCAGGTTGAACTGGAACCAGCCGGCATAGGGCACGCCGATCGCGCTGTAGGCCTGCTTGCAGGAGGCTTCGGGCACCGTGCGCAGCGGCTGGCCGTGTGCGGCCGCCTCGGCCAGCAACTGCACCTGGCAGGAGCGTTCCATCGAGATGTACCACCAGGCGGCCTCCTCGACCGTCTTGCCGACGGTGATCAGCCCGTGGTTGCGCAGGATCGCCGCCTTCATCGGGCCCAGCGCTTTCGCAATGCGCTCGCCTTCATCCACTTCCAGCGCCACGCCGCCGTAATCGTCGTAGAGGCCGTGGTCGTTGTAGAACGCCGTCACGTCCTGATTGATCATCGCCAGCGGTTTGCCCAGCGCGGAAAAGGCACGGCCATAAATGCCGTGGGTATGGGCTGCGGCCACCGCGTCCGGCCGCGCTTCATGCACGCGCGAGTGGATGGCAAAGGCGGCGCGATTGACCTCGTAATCCCCTTCGACCACCTGGCCCTCGTGATCGCAGCGGATCAGGTTGGATACCTTGATTTGGGAGAAATGGATGCCGAACGGGTTGAGCCAGAAGGTATCGGGAAACTCCGGGTCACGCACGGTGATGTGGCCAGCCGCGCCCTCGCCCAGGCCCCACTGCGCGAAGATGCGAAACGCCGCCGCCAAGCGCTGCTTGCGATGCAGGCGCTCTTCCGCGACGGAATTGAACTGGGGCGGCTGCGGCAGCTTCTTGTAGTACTGGGCGATCTCCGGCGGCATGGTGGCCAGCGCGCTTGAATCTGAAGGGGGAGCGACTTTTTCCGGTGCGTTCATCTGGGTTGTTCTCCTGGGGTGTCCTGTTGATGTCCTGTAATGTCCGACGACGAAATCAGAGCTTGACGACCTGCTTGCCGAAATTCTCGCCCTTGAGCAGCCCGAGGAAGGCCTTGGGCGCGTTCTCGATGTCTTCGGTGATCGATTCACGATACTTGAGCTTGCCGGCCACCACCAGATCGGCCAG
>CAYUEG010000212.1:0-4429 GCA_964443245.1 uncultured Burkholderiales bacterium
GATCGCCGGCGGAGCCGAACAGGATCGCATCCTTGGTTCGCAAGGGTTCCAGGCCGTCGGCCGGCATCATCACGCCATGCTTGCGATACCAGTCGCCGCCCCAGCCAAATGATTCGAATTCAAAGGCAAAGCTGCCTTCGGCAGCGGCCAGCGCTTCCAGCACTTGTTGGCCCGCCGGAATGACTTCCTTGCCGATGCCGTCTCCGGGAATGCAGGCGATGCGATAGGTTTTCATGGATTCTGGACCGCTTTTACGTTGAAACGGGGCAATGTAGGCGCAGACGCGGCGCGGCCGAACCCGGTAAAGTAAGCCCGTTATTAACCTGAAGTTAACAATGTCCTCCTCAGAAGACTTGGCACTTTTCAGCCAGATTGTTCGTGCGGGAACCCTCTCGGGGGCCGCACGTGAACTCAACGTGACGACGCCGGCCATCAGCAAACGGCTAAAGCAGATCGAAACGCGCCTGGGCGTGCTCCTGCTCGCGCGCAGCACGCGGCGCCTCAGCCTGACGGCCGAGGGGGAGCTGTATCTCGCGAACGCACGCCGCATCCTGGCGGACATCGAGGATGCAGAGCAACAGGTGGCGCTGGCGGCGCGCGCACCCAAGGGCCTGTTGCGCGTCAACGCCACCCTGGGTTTCGGACGCAGCTACGTGGGTCCGATCCTGTCGCAGTTCGCGCGGCAGTTTCCCGAGGTCGAGACCCAGCTTACGCTCTCCGCCGAGCCGGCGCTCTTTCACGAGGATGCATTCGACGTGTGCGTCCGGTTCGGGGAACCTCCCGACGCCCGCGTGGTGGCGGTGCTGCTGGCACCGAACCGCCGCCTGTTGTGTGCTTCACCGTCGTATCTGGCGCGGCACGGCACGCCCAAGACGCCGCAGGAACTGGTCCGACATCGCTGCATCGTGCTGCGCCAGGATCATCAGGCATTCGGCCAGTGGCGCCTCACGCCGCCCGGGCGCCGACAGCAGGCAATGGCGTTGGTCAAGGTGCGCGGCAACCTCAGTACCAACGACGGGGAGATTGCCCTGCAGTGGGCGCTGGACGGGCACGGCATCCTGATGCGGGCGGAGTGGGACATCGCGAAGTACCTGCGCAGCGGCCGCCTGGTGCAGGTCTTGCCGCAGCACGCGACCCCGCCGGCGGACGTCTACGCCGTCTATCCGGCGCGGCACCGGCAATCGGGGCGCGTCCAGGCGTTTGTCCAGTTCTTGCGGCGTGCCTTTGAAAGCACCGATCCGGGTTCACCCGTGCCGAAAGGCGGCTGGTAGAAGGCCCGGCGCCTGATCAGGAGTCGGCGCGGGACGCCGCCAGGCTAAAGGCCGCACGCTCCTGCGCGGTTTTCTCGAACTGCCGCGCGATGCTGCCACATACCAGATCGCACAGCGCGTAGACCGATTCGTCGGCAATGCGGTAGTAGACGCTGGTACCGCGCCCCTGCTTGGCCACCAGCCCCTGCTTGGTCAGGACCGACAGATGGCGCGAGATATTGGCCGAGGTATAGCCACACAACTGCGCCAGCTCACCCACATTGCGCTCCCCCTGCCGAAGCAGGTTGAGTATCTGAAGCCTTGTCGGTTCTGACAAAGCCTGAAAGTAAGTGGCCACTTGGTTAAGGGCCTCCTGGGGCATTCCATCCATCGTCGCGCAACTGGTAAGGGGAGGAGAAGCCATGATGCCTCACATGAAGTGTCTTGATCAAGAGTTTAATTAATCTTGAACTTGACTATTTAATTACATAGTTGTATAGTAACAAATATCAATCAGATTTACCAGCCTTGTCTGCGCGGCCGGTGGGACCACCCCACTCGACACGCGCGATGGACGGCTAGTCGGGAGAACACCATGCGTAAGCAAGTACTGGCGGCAATCCTGGCCACGGCGGCCAGTGTCGGCGCGCCCGTCGCGGCACAGCCGGGCTCGGCACCAGCGGGTTCGGCGCCGGCCGCGCTGGCCACGACCACGGTGCGCCCGGCCGACAGCAACGGCAGCAGCGGATACGACGGCGTGGTAGAGGCCATCCGCCAGACGGTCATCGCAGCGCAGGTAGCCGGCGCGGTGGTCGCGCTGGACGTCAAGCCGGGGGATCAGGTCAAAGCCGGTCAAGTTCTGGTGCGCCTGGACGCCCGCGCCGCCGAGCAATCGGCGGCCGCCAGCGATGCGCAGGTGCGCGCGGCACGCGCCGAGCTGGATGTTTCCCGCCGCGAGCTGGAGCGCCAGCGCCAGCTGTTTCAAAAGCAGTACATCAGCCAGGCCGCGCTGGATCGCGCCGAAGCACAGTTCAAGGCCGCCGAAGCGCAAACCGCGGCGCAGCTGGCGCAGGCCGGCGCCACCCGTACCCAATCCGGCTTCTTTGTAGTGCGGGCGCCGTATGGCGGCGTGGTATCCGAGGTGCCGATCGTGCTGGGCGACATGGCCCTGCCGGGCAAGCCCCTCGTCACAATGTACGACCCGGCTGCATTGCGCGTCACAGCGTCCCTGCCGCAGACGGCAGCCGGCCGCATCAATCCGGCCGCCCCGGCCAAAGTGGAGATCCCCGGTTTGCCGGTCGGTCAGCAATGGATTGCGCCGACACAAGTCAAAGTGCTCCCGTCCGCCGATCCGGCCACGCACACGGTGCAGGTGCGGCTCGATCTGCCAGTCGGAACCAAGGGCCTGGCGCCTGGCGTGTTCGCACGCGCCTGGCTGGTGGCCGAGGTGCCCGGTGGCAACACCCGCATCACGGTTCCTGCGTCAAGCCTGGTAAAGCGTGCCGAGATGACCGCCGTGTATGTGCTCGATACCGGCAACAAACCGCTGCTGCGGCAGGTACGCCCGGGCCGCATCGCCGGCGATGCCATCGAAATCCTGGCCGGCCTTTCCCCGGGTGACCGCGTGGTACTTGACCCGCAGGCCGCGGCCAAGTTGCGCTAAGGGGCCGCGATGCAACCCAATACGGGTAGACCTGACATCGGCGCGCTGGGCGTTTCGGGGCGCATCGCCGCCTTTTTCCAGGCTGCCCAGATCACGCCACTGCTGGGCCTCCTGGCCTTGCTGCTGGGCCTCTTCGCGGTGATGGTGACACCGCGCGAGGAAGAGCCGCAGATCAATGTGACGATGGCCAACGTGCTGATTCCGTTTCCCGGCGCATCGGTACGTGATGTGGAACAGATGGTGGCTTCTCCCGCCGAGCAGGTGCTGGCGCAGATCGCCGGGGTCGAACACGTGATGTCGGTGTCGCGGCCGGGCCTGGCAATCGTCACGGTGCAATTCAAGGTGGGCGTGCCGCGCACCGAAGCGCTGGTGCGCTTGTATGACACCGTCAACTCGAACGCGGACTGGCTGCCGCAAGGCCTGGGCGTGCTGGCCCCCATCATCAAGCCGAAGGGCATTGACGATGTGCCGATCGTCACCCTCACCTTGTACAGCACCGACCCCGAAAGTGGCGCCTATGACCTGGAGCGGGTGGCGCACAGCATGGAAGCGGAACTCAAGCGGGTACCCGGCACGCGCGAGGTGGGCAGCATCGGTGGCCCGGGCCGGGCGGTGCTGGCCGAAATCGACCCTGCACGCATGGCCTCAAGCGGCATTACCGTGGCCGACCTGCGCAACGCACTCGCATCGGCCAATCTGGGCCTGCCGGCGGGCGAACTGATCACAGGCAATCGTTCCATCGCGGTGGAAACCGGACCCTTCCTGAAAGACGCACAGGATGTCGGTGAACTGATCATCGGCGTGCGCAATGCGCGCCCGATCTTCCTTTCCGACGTTGCCAGCGTGCGCGACGGGCCGTTGCCGGCCGCACGGCTGGTATGGCACGGCAGCGCCGGCAAGCAGGGGGACACACCAGCGGGCGATTACCCGGCCATCACCATGACCGTCACCAAGAAGCCCGGCGAAAACGCGATTGCCGTGGCCAACGCGGTGCTGCGCCGCGTCGAGGCCTTGCGCAACACCGTCATCCCCGCCGCCGTCAAGGTCAGTGTCTCGCGCAACTACGGTGCCACCGCCGACGACAAGGCAAAAAAGCTGATCCAGAAACTGATGTTCGCCACCATCTCCGTCGTCGCGCTGGTGTTTCTTGCACTTGGCCGACGTGAATCGGCGATCGTCGGCACCGCCGTCGTGCTGACGCTGGCTGCAACGCTGTTCGCCTCGTGGGCCTGGGGCTTCACGCTCAACCGTGTATCTCTGTTCGCGTTGATCTTTTCAATCGGCATCCTCGTCGACGATGCCATCGTCGTGGTCGAGAACATCCATCGTCACCAGCAACTGTACCCAGGCAAAACCCTCACCGAGATCATTCCTGCTGCAGTGGACGAAGTGGGCAGCCCGACCATTCTGGCCACCCTGACCGTGATCGCCGCCTTGCTGCCGATGGCCTTCGTTTCCGGACTGATGGGCCCGTACATGAGCCCGATCCCGATCAACGCCAGCATGGGCATGCTGA
>CAYUEG010000213.1:0-4409 GCA_964443245.1 uncultured Burkholderiales bacterium
AAACGTCAGTTCAAGGTCATGGATCGATCCTTACGCGGAAGTACATGGTTGTCGTCGACCCACCGGTCAGCGTAGCGATGGTGCAACTCACGTTTGGCGCAGCTGGGGCGCCGGGCGTGCAAGCATTAGTCGCTCCGCTGATAGCGGTTGCGTGACGGGTGGTATTGGGCGGTGCCACGTCATTGATGGTGACAGCTGTCACGCTCTGGGTACCGACGTTGGTTGCCCGCACACGGTAGATGATGCACGCGCCGGGTACCGCACCGGTGGTGATCTGCGTTTGGGCGTACGTGAGGCCATCCAATGTGGCGGCATCAAACGTCGTGTTACATGCCGCGTCGAGTCGCTGATCCTTCACCAGGCTGATCTGACCCAGAACCACAGTGGTAGTGTCAGTCGCAACGGCTGTGGTAATACCAGGTGAACCAGACAGCGTGAAGGTGCTCACGTTGGTCTGGCCGGCGACCGCAGCACCCGGTACTTGCACGACCACGATGATGTTCGTCGTGGCACCTGCCGCGAGCGCCGTCACACTGGCCGAGCTGGAAGCCGGGGACGCCGTTTCCGTACCGTCGAGAATACAGTTGCGGTTGGTGTCGGCATAGAAGGTCGCGTACTGGCCCCAGCCCGTTGTGCCATTCAGGCTCTGGTTGGACTGGGTGATCACCAGCGCACTCTCAGCACCGTTACCCGCATTGGTGATGGTGTGGCAATACTGCACCGAGCCGCCGGGGAAGCCCTGACCACTGTTGTTCGGCGAAATCGCTACCGAACGCAGCAGGTTGACGGTCAGCCGGTCGCGCTTGACGTCCGCCGAGCTGGTGGTGAAGTCACCCACGTTCCAGGTGGTCGGAGAGAGCGCGCGGAAGTACAACTCGTAATCTCCGGCCGAACCGTATTGCGGAATGGTGACAACCGCGCAGATGTTGCGGGTGGCACCCGGCTGGATGACACCGGTGTTGTTGACCTCCGCTCCCAGATTGGTACAGGCCGAACCATTGTCCTGATAGAACTTCAGGACAAAGCCGCTCGGCAGGGCGTTGACGGTCGTGAATCCCGTGGCGACCGTATACGCGCCGCTGGTGACGTTGTAGCTCAGGTCGTAGGAATCGGCGATGGTACCGGTGTTGACGATCGCCAGGCCAAACAGTGCATTGGTGCCCGGATTGGCAGACACCGTGTTGACCGGTCCCAGGACTTCACCCGCTATCGTTTGGCCGTTACCGCCAGCTGCCGGCAGATAGTTCCGCACGTCCACACGGGATCCGACAATGCGCAAGCGCACGCCCACCGTGTTGGTCGAGCTGGTGGTGTTGGTCGACTGGGCCGTCAGAATGGCGTTATAGGTCCCTGCAGCGCCGCTGGGTGGCAACACCGCCACGACGCGCACCAGATAGCTTCCGGCCGCATTCACCGGGCCGGTATCGACCACGCCGTCGTTGTTCGAATCGGTCAGCGGCGTAAATCCATCCGACCGGAACAACAGGAAGGTTGTGCCTGCCGGGAAGTTACTGACCGTGGCACCGGCCGTCGGCGGGTAGACGTTGAACGTATCCGTGCCCGCGCCGGTGTTCCAGACATACACATCCCAGGTGGCCAGCGTACCTTGGCCAGCTGTCGCCACAGCAATGTTGGCATCGCCATCTGCAAGCGCCTGCGCCTGCGTCAGCGTCACCATCGGGTTGGTACCGTCCGTGCTGGAACCGGCGTTGTCGTTGAAGACCACCGCACCAGCCGCACCCACCGAGGGAATGTAGAACGGCACCGTGTTGGTGACCGTCGCGGTATTGGTGTTGCCGGTGATGACGGAAAGCTCGCCGCCCGGGTTGAACAAGTTCACCGGCGGGGTCCATACCGCGTTGAACGCGGATGCGTTCGATGCGGTGATGATGGTGCTGCAAGCCGTCTGTACCCCTGCGATGCTGGTCGGCTGGGGAGGCACGGCAGTCGTGGTGTTCGACCCACGATCCTGATAACACCATTGCGCGTTGTTCAGGTAGGTGCCGCTGGCGCCGGCGATGTCGGCCTGGTATTCAATGAAGCCCTGAACACCCGGGTCAACGCGTTGCAGGATGGCGAACAACGCCTGCCCGGTACGGCCAAACCGGATGCCGTAAGGCGACGATGCGCCACCACCCACCGTCTCCACGTCACCTGCGGCCTCAGTCAAGGCACCGGTGGACGCCGCACTCCAGCGCGCGGTACCGGTAACAATGGTGACGCCGGTCGGAACCACGTCTGCGATCACCACATTGCCGGCAGATACCGTACCGGTGTTGCGGTAGGTCAACTGGTAGACCACACGCGTACCCGATGGGCCGGTGCTGATGCTGATCGACTTGGAAACGTTGATCACCGCATTGGCCGAGATCGTCAGCGTATCGGTGTTCGGGTTGCCGGTGAGCGTGCCACCAAACGCCGAGGCGAAGGTGATGTCGATCGCTGCCGATGCGCCTGCGGTGGTACCTGCCGTCAACTGGGCAACGAAACAGCCCTGTGCGCCTGCCGCAACCGGGCCGATCGTGTTGGTCGGGGCATTGCTGTCCGCCACGCCGTCACAGTTGTTGTCCGCAAAGAACACGGTGCTGTTGGTCGGGGTCGCCGCCAGGTTGGCGCTGCCGGTGATGGTGCCGCCGAGCGTCAAGGTGAAGGTGTCCGGCCCGTTGCCGTTGTTGGTGATGGTGTGCGGGAAGGCGATGGTCTGACCCGGCGCCGCAACCTTTGACTGGCTTTGGGTCATGGTGGCATTGCCGACCTGCTGCACGATGGTGGACACCGAGTTGGACACGGTGATCCGCGCCACGCTGTTCGCGTCCGTATAGCTGGCGGACGCCTGGTTGCCGATGGATGTACCGGCGAGGGGTGCCGCGTGTGCCGGGAACGCACCGAGCGCCAACAACGCGCCCAGTACCAGCAACACCGCGCCCCAGAAGTGCAGCCGGAAGAAGTCGCCTTCTCCCTTCGCACCTTTAAGAGTCATGGTACTCATGGATTTCTCCTTAGGTTTAAGAAAAGAACTGCAAAAGAAACTGCTGAAACAAAAAACGTGAAAAAAGTCACTAACTGGGTACTTCTGAACGCACTCGGGGCGTCTTAAACCCAACGTATCCGTCAGGTTTTCGACACCCCAAGAATTCTTGAATCGGGATCTGGAGGTCATGGCTGGCTCATTTTTGTCCTCCTTTGGCGGGTGGCGGCCCGGCGGGTGTGGGAGGCGTGGCAGAGGGGGGCGCGGTATTTGGTGCGTCGGAAACGCGTACCCGCGCCGCCACCACCACGCTCTTGCCCGCCGCCAACTCGCCCAGGCTCCATTGAATGGCTCGGTATTCGGAGAGCGGTACGTCGATCTCCTCCTCCTTGCCGCTAGGTAATTTCACTTTTCTTTTCAGGGGGATAGGCGCAAATTTGCCATCACCCAGCGAGGCTCTTGCCCCGGCCGGAACCACGCCGGCACGCTGAAACACGGTATCCGCCGGAATCGGCAGGGTGGCCAGCACGTCGCGCACGGTGTTCTGACCCTTGTTGGTGTAGGTGACCCGATATTCGATCAGTTCGCCGGGCTTGGCCGTGGTCGCTTCGGTCAGCTTTTCCTTCTTTTCGGCATCCAGTTCAACCTTGCGCGCTACCAGAACCGATTCCACATCGGGCTTGGCGGCGGGCGTCGCAGCAGGCTTGGCGGCAGGGGATGACGCCGGAGCTGCGGCGGGTTTGGGCGCCGGAGCAGCAGTTTGGGCCGCGGCGGGCGCCGCAACCCCGGCCAACGCCAGCAGCGTCAGCAGTGTGGGCAATAAAGCGAACGATTTCGACATGCGATGCTCCTTTTGAGGAAAAACCGGATAAATCTCGAAGGGTCGGTAAAAAGCGGGCAGCCGTTCGTGTTGCCTCTGGCTGCGCCCCCTCCTCCGGGTGAACAACAATGTGCAAAAATCATTCCGCATTCACAACAAATTCTTTAAGGATTGTTAACTGACCCTGCATGGCCACCCGCATCAATATGTGCAAGGGGGCCTTGGCGCGCACCCGCCCATCACGAACGGCCGGGATATCTGCGCCGGAATAGGCAAAAATGTGTAAAATCGCCAAAACATGTGAATTTGTGCACAAATCTGGCCGCAGGCTGCTTCCCTGAAATGCGGGAAGGATTCTGCAGGAACGACTCTTGCTTGAGTCTTCCGACTGTGCTGGGCATGAGAGGCACTTCGACGGCCTCTGCGACGTCAAATGGTCTGTGCGCTCCTCGTTCGCGCGTCGTCAGTCAGGTTTGCTGTGGGGTGAAAAGCGCATGCGTATCGCGATTCTCGAAGACGACGCCGAGCAGGCTGCACTGATCCGGTCCCACCTCACCGGTGCCGGACACGATTGCCACGTTTATGCCAGCGGCAGGACGCTCACCCAGCAGGCAGCGCGTG
>CAYUEG010000214.1:0-4327 GCA_964443245.1 uncultured Burkholderiales bacterium
CCGTGAGTTTTCGATTCTGGCGGTGCTGGCCGCCGCAGTGCTCTACATGGGCGTCTATCCGAAACCCTTTACCGATGTGATGCATACGTCGGTCAACGCCCTGGTCAAGCACGTGGCCAAGAGCAAGATGTAAGCGGGCGCACGCGCGACTCCTATGGCAAACGAAATGATCGTCAACGTCCCGATTCTGGTACCTACCCAGATTCAGGCGGCTTCATCGATGATTCCGGCCTATCCGGAATTCCTCCTCGGCATCGGCATCGCCGTCATCATGCTGATGGACTTGTATACGAGCAAGGAACGCAAGATCTGGCTGGTATGGGCGGCGCTGATCACTCTGGTGTTGATGGGCATGATGAGCACCGCGCTGCTGGTATCGGGCAGCCGTGTCTACACCTTCACCAACATGTTCGTGGCCGATCCAATGGCCAACCTGCTCAAGCTCGGCTCCTACATTGCCGTCGGTGCCACCTTCATTTATTCGCGTCGCTATCTGGCCGAGCGCGAGTTGTTGACGGGCGAGTTCGTCATCCTTTCCATGTTCGCCCTGGGCGGCATCATGGTGATGATCTCGGCCAATCATTTCGTCATGGTGTACCTGGGCGTCGAGCTGCTCTCGCTCTCGCTGTACGCGATGGTGGCGCTGAATCGCGATTCTGCGGTGTCCACCGAGGCGGCGATCAAGTACTTTGTGCTCGGTGCGCTCGCGTCCGGACTTCTGCTCTACGGCATGTCGATGGTGTACGGTGCCACCGGAGACCTGGACATCAGCGGCGTGGCCAAGGCGATTGCGTCGGGGCAGGCCAAGAAGCAGATGGTCCTGTTTGGTCTGGTGTTCATTGTGGCCGGCCTGGCTTTCAAGCTGGGCGTGGTGC
The DNA here is from genome assembly GCA_964443245.1 of uncultured Burkholderiales bacterium. Lineage (GTDB taxonomy): Bacteria > Pseudomonadota > Gammaproteobacteria > Burkholderiales > JAEUOS01 > CANJDH01. The sequence goes on from CAYUEG010000214.1 coordinate 876, forward strand.
CTTTCCACATGTGGATTCCCGACGTGTATCACGGTGCTCCCACCGCAGTCACGCTGATGATCGGTGCAGCACCCAAACTGGCCGGCTTTGCCCTCGCCATCCGTCTTCTGGTCAATGGCCTTTCCGGCGTCGCGCAGGACTGGCAATCGATGCTGATCATTCTGGCCGTTCTGTCGATGGCCATCGGCAATCTGGCGGCGATTGCGCAGACCAACCTGAAACGCATGCTCGCGTACTCCACCATCTCGCACATGGGCTTCATGCTGCTCGGGCTGCTCTCGGGCGTGGTAGATGGCAACCGCCTCAATGCAGTGGATGCCTACAGTGCATCATTGTTCTATGCCGTCACCTACGTGCTGACCACGCTGGCTTCGTTCGGGGTGATTCTTCTGATGGCGCGCAAGGGGTTCGAAGCGGAAAACATGTCCGATTTTCGCGGCCTGAACGCCCGTAGCCCCTGGTTTGCCTGGATGACGCTGATCGTCATGTTTTCCCTGGCAGGCATTCCACCGACGGTGGGTTTCTACGCCAAGTTTGCTGTTCTGCAGGCAGTGGTGGCGGCCAACATGGTGTGGCTGGCGGTGGTGGCGGTGGTGTTTTCGCTGATCGGTGCCTTCTACTACCTGCGCATGATCAAGATCATGTTCATGGAAGAGCCCGATGATGCCTCTCCGCTCACGGCCGATACCGGTGCCAATGCGCTGCTGTCGATCAACGGTTTCGCCTTGCTCGTACTGGGTCTGGCGCCTGGTGGCCTGATGGCACTGTGCGCCGTGGCGATGAAGGCATCGATCTGAGCCGGAATTGTCAGGGTCCCGGAAACCGTTGGTGGGAGCCACTCTCAGGCCTTTCCGCGGCGGGCGGCTGAATCCATGAACACTCCCGGTGCCCTGATCTACCTGCTCCTTGCGCTGGCCATCGCGGCGGCGAACGCGCCTTTCGTGTTTGAACGCATCCTGTTTTTCCGCCGCTCGCCCGCCGGTCGCAAGGCATTCGGCTGGCGCCTGCTCGAGTTGACGCTCCTGTATCTGTTGGTCGGCCTGCTGGCGCGCGGGCTCGAAGGACGGCAGGGACAGGTCTATCCGCAGGGCTGGGAGTTCTACGCGATTACCTACTGCCTGTTCCTGGTGTTTGCCTATCCGGGTTTTGTCTATCGATACATGTGGCGGCGCGATTGAGCAAAGTAGATCTGACCGAGTCGACCATCGCTTCCGAGCGGGTGTATGAGGGGCGGTTGCTCAAGATCAACTGCGACCGCGTGCGCTTGCCGGATGGGAGCGAGAGCACGCGCGAGTACGTCGTGCATCCCGGTGCGGTGGCGATCATTCCGCTCCTGGCCAACGGCAACGTGGTGATGGAGCGCCAGTTTCGTTATCCGCACAGGCGAGATTTCATCGAGTTCCCGGCCGGAAAGATCGATGCGGGGGAGGATCATCTCGCCACGGCCCAGCGTGAACTGCTCGAAGAGACGGGCTATGTGGCTGAAGCATGGCGGCACCTGACCACCATTCATCCACTGATCGCCTATTCGGACGAGCACATCGAGCTGTTTCTCGCCGAAGGCCTGACTCCAGGTCCGAGCCGGCTGGAGCAGGGCGAGTTTCTGGAAGTCATCGAGGTGGATCCGCAGGCGGCGATGGACTGGCTGCGCGCCGGGCGCATCACCGATGTGAAAACCATCATTGGCCTGTTCTGGCTGGAGAAGCTGCGCCAGGGCCGGTGGGCTTGATGGGCGCCCGGGTACGCCCGGTCGACGTGGCATGCGCCCTCGGCGTGGTCGCCATCTGGACCTTCTTCATGGTGTTTGCCCGCATGGGCGTCAAGGGCAGTTTCACGCCGTGGGATATGGCATTCGTGCGCCTGGCCTTCAGTGCCGCCGTGGTGCTGCCGCTTTACCTGATGCGTCCCGCTGGCGCCCGGCTAGGCACGCTCACCGGTCGGCGCGGATGGATCGTGGCGGCCTTCGCAGGCCTGGGATTTACCTTGCTCACCTATCTCGCGTTTTCGTTTGCCCCGGCTGCGCATGGCGCCGTGCTGATGCCGGGCACGCTGCCGTTCTCCACTACTCTGGTGGCGTGGCTATTGCTGGGAGAGCGGGTGACGACGCGCAAAGCCTGGGGACTCGGCTTCATTCTCCTGGGCGTGGCGTTCATCGGCTGGCATTCGCTCTCCGGTGGCGAGCCCGGCGCCTGGCGCGGCGATGTCATCTTTCCGTTTGCGTCGGGCTGCTTTGCCGTCTACGCTGTGCTGTCGCGCCGCTGGCAGATCAATCCTCTGGATGCGGTTCTGGCTACACCGCTGCTGGCGCTGGTGCTGTACCTGCCCATCTATCTCCTGTTCCTGCCCAAGCAGATCATGGGTATACCGTGGACGGACATCGTATTCCAGGGCGTGATGCAGGGGGTGCTGGCACTGGTGGTCTCGATGTGGCTCTTTACCAAGGTGGTGCAAGCCTTCGGGCCGACGCGCACCACCATGATCACCGCTGTATGTCCGGGCCTGGCCGCGTTGAGTGCCGTGCCGATTCTGGGAGAACCGCTGCTTCCTCTGGTATTGCTGGGCCTCCTGACGGTGACCATTGGCATGGTGATCGGCGTGACCGGGCAGGGTGCGCCTGCTGCAGCGCCCCGCACGCCAGCCTAGGCCGCCATTCCGTGTTGTCGGATACGATGTCGCCATGAGTGCAGCCTACGAATCCTGGATTGCCTGGCGCTATATCCGCTCCTCAAAGCGCACCTCGGGTGCCGCCGGCGGCTTCCTGTCGTTCATCTCGTTCGCTTCCGTGGCCGGCATTGCTCTGGGTGTATGGGCCCTGATCGTCGTGCTGTCGGTCATGAACGGGTTCCAGAAGGAGGTGCGCGACCGCATGCTTTCGGTGGTGGCGCATATCGAAGTGTTTGGCGCGGGCGGTAGCGTGGCGCGCTGGGAGCCGCTGCTGGCAGAGGCCAAACGGCACCCCCGCGTGGTGGCCGGTGCACCCTATGTGATGGCGCAGGCGATGCTTGCCAATGGTGATGGCGTGCGTGGTGCGGCGATTCGCGGCATCCTGCCTGAGCAGGAACAAACGGTGGCCGCGCCGCAGATGCGCCAGGGCAAGCTGGCCGACTTGACGCCGGGGTCCTTCAACGTTGTGCTCGGGCATGAGCTGGCGCGTGCGCTGGGCGTCAGCGTTGGCGGCAAGGTGACGTTGATCGCACCGCAGGGCAACGTCACGCCGGCGGGCGTGATCCCGCGCCTGAAACAGTTCACCGTATCGGGCACATTTGAATCCGGGCACTTTGAATACGATTCGGCGCTGGCGCTGGTGGCCATGGAAGACGCGCAGAAGCTGTTTCGCATCGACGGCGTCAGCGGGATACGCTTGAAAGTGGATGACCTCTTCGAGGCGCCCACGATTGCACGCGACCTGACGCGCATCGTGACGGGTGACGTGTTGATCCGCGATTGGGGCC
>CAYUEG010000215.1:0-4288 GCA_964443245.1 uncultured Burkholderiales bacterium
GCTTACTACCGCTGCGGTGCACAAAACAACTTGCGGTTGTCAGCGCACCCGCCGCATGCGCCGCAGCAGGTCTTCCCCACCCAGCAGCTCGATGTGCAGCGGTTCTGCCGCTTCTACCGCCTCACGCAGAAAATGACCGGTGGCGACCAGAACGCCGGCACTCGCTCCGTGCGCCCGCATGGCCGCATGCAGCGCCGCCACCGGCTCGGCCCCCACCGATGGTGCGCGCCATGGGCGCGCCAGTACACACCACGTGCCGGCCCCGGCGGTGAGGATCAGGTCAACCCCGGCTTCGTTCGCCTCTGGCGCTTCGACCTCGACCACCACAAACCCCTCGGCCCGAAACGCCTCCGCCAGCAGCGGCAAGAACGCCTGCCACGTCATGGCGCGCAGGGCAGCGAGGCCGCCGTCTTGCGCCTGGGCATCGTGCAACGCGATGCCGCGATTGCGGCCGAAGGCGGACAGGGCCGCCATGATCAGCAAGGGAATCGGCACGACCCATTTGCTGATGCCCGCCGCCGTAACCCATAGTGACGGGACTGAAACATCAAATGCGCGACTCGATTCGGGCGGCAGCTGGAGCGAAGCTGCGTGCAGCGCGAGGAAGGCGGCGAGCGCGACGGTGACATAGGCCCACCATGGGTACTTGGCGAGGCTCTCGGTCAGGTCGTCGAGAGATTCGAGGCGGCGGGCCATGGGCCGGGAAGCGTTGGTGGGAGCGGTTGGCAGGCTTTTGCGTGGTCAAGAGCGGCTCCTGGAGCCATTCTTCAGGAAGTGCCCTTGCCTATTTTGGCCCGCTTTGCGGCGCACGCCTCTCCAACAATCGCGCCACCCACTGCACCCCCGGCCGCACCACCAGAAACAGGCGGTAGGCCACTTCCAGGAGTGGTGTGACGCCCGGCAGCGCACCCACCCGCCCCAGCCAGCGCCAGCCGGGCAGGGCGGACCACAGGGCCACAAAGGCGGCAGCACCGCTGAGCACCTGGCCATCGGCCCGCTGCACATGAAAGCGCGCAAGGTAGGCGGCGCGATCTTCCGGCGCTGCTCCTCCGGCCGGCAAAATCGCATCGGGCTGGCTGACATCGCGCCATGCCAAGGGCGCTAACGGCGTGAGGCCCTTGTACATGCCCACCTCGCGCCGGCACAGCGGGCAGGCGCCGTCGTAGAGCACAGTGAGTTCGGCGCAGCGGGCGGCCGCGTCTGCAGCGCCCGTGGCGGGTTCAGGTAACGGTTGGCTCATCGGCCACCCGATGTAGCAATGCTTTGGGCGAACACCGCCGTCGTGAGGATCGGGATTCGCGATTGTGCTGCGAGGCTGAGCAGGTCATCATCGCCAGTCACCAGGGCGTCCGCCTTGGCGGCATAGGCCAGGCGCAGGAACATTTCGTCGTGCGGGTCGCGGCACGTGGGCAGGCGGGCGCGGGTGCGAGCCCCCTTTATTGTCTCGGCATGCTCCATGAAATGGGTCAGGATGGCTTCACGAAGCTCCGGCTCCAAACCCAGCTTGGGGTAAGCAAGCACACGCACCAGCTCGCCCAGGGTTTCGTCCGACACAATCGCGGTGACGCGCTGGCCGAGCAGGGCCTCGCGCAGCCAGGCCAGACGGCCCGCCCTGAACACAAAAGCGGAGATGACGACATTGGTGTCGATCACCACACGCTTGGCCAGCTTCATTTGGCCGGTGCCTTGGTACGGCGCGCCCATTTAACGGCGTCACCTATGTCTTTTTCGGTGATGCCGAGTGATTCGATCTTGCGCCATACGGCATCCAGATCGCGCAATTTGACGGGTTTCAAGACCAACTGCCCGGCTTCTTCCTGAACATCGAAATACTCGGTACCGGGGAACTTGTTGACGAGGGCCTTGGGGAGTGTGATCTGGTTCTTTGAGGTGAGTTTGGCAAGCATGGTTATTTCCTTACTTCCTTACTTTCGGAATTTCTGATTTTACGCCCTCGGGCGCGAACCGCCTAGATGATCCCCTCTTCCCGAACCGCCTCACCGCTCTGCACACGCCGGTAATCCATGCGCTGAAGGTCCAGGGTGCGATACCGGCCTTCCAGTATCAGCTCGGCCAGCGCACGGCCCACCGCCGGGGCGTGCATCAGGCCGTGGCCGGAGAAGCCGGCCGCCACGTAGAAGTTCTCCACCTCGCCCGCCCAGCTGCCCAGGATCATGTTGCCGTCGAGCTCGTTTTCGTCGTAGAGACCAGTCCATTCGCGCTTGAGCTTGAGCGATTCAAAGGCGGGCATGCGCCAGGCCAGCGCCGGCCAGACAATGCTTTCGAAATAGGCGGGGTCCAGCTCGAAGTTGTAGCCGCGCTGCTCGTCGCTGTTGACCAGGCCCACCGAATACCCCTTCCCTTCGGGGCGGCACACCAGCCGGTCGAGATCCTTGATCAGCGGCAGCGGTTCGAGGGTGGCTTCGATTTCCACATAGTGTTCGAAGCGCCGCATCGGTGCCACCGGCAGCGGCATGCCGATCAGCGCGCACACCTCGGCCGCCCAGGCCCCGGTGGCATTGATCACGGTGCCGACGCGCACGGTTTCGCCGCTTTCAAGGCGCACTTCGCTGACGCGCCCGCGCTGCGATTGCGGGCTGGCGCTGCCGCGCACGTCGATGCCCACGACCTTGTCTTTCACGAACACAGCACCCAGGTGTTGGGCCTTCTTGCGCAAGCCCTGCAGCACGGCATTGGGGTCGAGCCAGCCATCGCCCGGAGTCCAGGCGGCGAGCGTCAGGTCGTCACTGCGGATCGAGGGGAACTGCCGCGCCAGATCGTTGCGGTTGAGCAGGCGCACGTCCACACCGAGTGAACGCTGGCGCGCAGCGTTGCGCTCGACGATGGCGGCCGCGCGGTCGTCCACCACGAATAGGTAGCCACCTTCCTTCCACCCCAGATCGGGGGCGGTATAGCCGGTGCCGTCTTCCACTGCAACGTTGGCTTGCCAGTGCGCAAAGAATTCCATGCTGGCCGCCGACATCTGGATGTTCTCCGGGCAGGAAAACAGGCGCCGCACGCCGCCGGTGGCGCGCGGAGTGGAGGCAAACTCGTAGGTGGGGTCGGGCTCGATGACCGTCACGCTCGGGGGATTCGCGGTGCGACGCAGGAAATACGCTGCAGCCGAGCCGATGGCACCGCCGCCGATGATCAGGATGTCGGTATGTTGCATGGCACCGATTATGCGCTTTCAGAGGGGCATGTGGCCAAGAGTGGCTCTGGGAGCCGTTCCTGCGACCCTTGCTCAATCGATGGCAATCCGGGAGACAGCCGCCGCACGACGCGCTACACTCGAACCCACCTTCCCTGCAATGCGCTATGGCACCCGGCATGCCCGCTTACTCCCACACGGTCGGCACCACCACTTACCGCTTTGCTGACCTCAAAGCCCTGCTGGCCAAGGCCACGCCCCACCGCTCAGGCGATGTGCTGGCGGGCCTTGCAGCGCACTCGGCCGAGGAGCGCGTGGCCGCGCAAATGGCACTGGCCGATCTGCCGCTCAAGGCCTTCCTGAATGAGGCGGTAGTGCCGTATGAAGACGACGACATTACCCGCCAGATCATTGACGGGCACGACGCTGCAGCCTTTGCGCCTCTCGCGCACCTGACGGTCGGTGATCTGCGCAACTGGCTGTTGGGCTACGAGGTGCAGGCCGACGCGCTGACGGCGGTCGCGCCGGGCCTCACGCCAGAGATGGTAGCGGCGGTGTCGAAGATCATGCGGATTCAGGACATGGTGCTGGTGGCGAGCAAGGCGCGCGTGGTGACGCGCTTTCGCAATACCCTGGGCCTGCCCGGGCGCCTGGCCAATCGCTTGCAGCCGAACCACCCCACCGATGACGAGAAGGGCATTGCCGCCAGCATCCTTGACGGCCTCTTGTACGGCTGCGGCGATGCGGTGATCGGCATCAACCCGGCCACCGACAATCTGGCACAGGTGATCAAGCTCAACCACCTGCTGGCGAACGTGATCGAGAAGTACGCCATCCCGACGCAATCGTGCATCCTCACCCACGTGAGTACCACCCTGCAGGCAATGCAGCAGGGTGCGCCGGTGGATCTGGTGTTTCAATCGATCGGCGGCACCGAGGCCACCAACCGCAGCTTTGGCGTCACCACTGCAATGCTCGCCGAAGCTGATGCGATGGCCCGCACATTGAAGCGCAGCACCGTCGTCGAGGCGGCGGCCAGCAACGTGATGTATTTTGAAACCGGTCAGGGCAGTGCGCTTTCCGCCAACGCCCACCACGGGGTGGACCAGCAAACCATCGAAGCGCGCGCCTACGGCC
>CAYUEG010000216.1:0-4272 GCA_964443245.1 uncultured Burkholderiales bacterium
CGGACATCGTTCATCATGCTCTTGACGGCGGTGTGGGTGCGTGCGTGAATCTCCTTGGCCCTTACCATTTCCTCGCGGATGCCGACCTTGGCCGGGGGAGGCGGCGCTTCGGCAATCACCTGGTGCAATCCGGTTTCGATCATGCGCTCGTATTCGGCGCGCGTGGGGGCGTCCTCCACGTCAAGGCCGCGCGAGACATCGATGTACAGCTCGCGCACGCCGGCTTCGCGGATCTTGGCAATCTGCGCCTCGTCCTTCAGCTTGAAGCGGGAGCGCAGGAAGGCATGTGACATCCAGTCCGTTCCCAGGTCATGGATGTACATGCCCGGCTTCAGTTGTTCGACGCTGACGCGCTTCTGGATTGCCGGCTGCATGGGAAGAGTGGGCGCAACTGCGCCTGGAGCCTTCGATGTTTCCTGCGGGGTCACCATCATGCATCGAAGGCGCCGGTGCCCATGCGTTGCTTTGGCGCGGTTTTGCCCCGCAATTCCGCAGATGGTTCCGCGCTATCCGACCGGAACCCGAGGCCAACGGTAAGATGGCACCCCCGATCACCCTTGCTTCCCCACCGCCATGATTCCACGCACCCTCTTCAATGCCGACCACGAGACCTTCCGCGATTCCGTCCGCCGCTTCATGGACGAAGAGGTAAAGCCGCATGACGAGCGCTGGATGGAGCAGGGCTATGTCGATCGTGATGTGTGGCTCAAGGCCGGGGCCAACGGCTTCCTTTGCGTCAGCATGCCGGAGCAGTACGGCGGTGCCGCCGCCGACCGGCTCTACAGCGTGGTGCTGATGGAAGAGCAGTCCTTCGCCAACTGTTCCTCGGTCGGCTTCGGCCTGCATTCGGAGATCGTGGCGCCCTATATCAACCGCTACGGCAGCGCGCTGCTCAAGCAGAAATACCTGCCCCCGATGGCGCGTGGCGAGATGATCGGCGCCATCGCCATGACCGAGCCGGGTACCGGTTCCGACTTGCAGTCGGTCAAGACGACCGCCGTGAAGAAGGGCGACAAATACATCCTCAACGGTTCCAAGACCTTCATTACCAACGGCTGGCACGCGGATCTGGTGATCGTGGTCGCCAAGACCGATCCGACCAAGGGCGCCAAGGGCACCAGCCTCTTGATCGTCGATACCTCGATGCCCGGCTTTACCAAGGGCAAGCGCCTGAAAAAGATGGGCCTGAAGGGCCAGGACACGTCGGAGCTGTTTTTCGACAACGTCGAAGTGCCGGCCGAGAACCTGTTGGGCGAAGAGAACAACGGCTTCATCTACCTGATGCAGGAATTGCCGTGGGAGCGCATGCAGATTGCGCTGGGCGCGATGGCCAAGACCGAAGCAGCGATCAAGTGGACGATCGACTACGTCAACAACCGCAAGGCCTTTGGCACGCCGGTGTCCAGCTTCCAGAACACCCGCTTCAAGCTGGCCGAGGTGGCCACCCAGTGCCAGGTGGCGCGCGTGTTTGTCGATCGCTGCATGGAACTGCTGCTCGAAGACAAGCTCGATGCCGCCACCGCCAGCATGGCCAAGCTGCACGCCACCGACATCGAGAACCGCATCATCGATGAATGCCTGCAACTGCACGGGGGCTACGGCTTCATGATGGAGTATCCGATCGCCCAGGCCTACATGGATGCGCGGGTGCAGCGCATCTACGGCGGTACCAACGAGATCATGAAGGAAGTGATCTCGCGCTCGCTCGGGCTGAACAAGTAAGCCCTTTCGAGACTGCCCGCGAGGCGCAACCCTGGTCCCTGCAGGGCAGGGCTCAGCCGCCCAGCACCAGGTCCGCGCCCTTTTCCGCGATCGCCACCACCGCGGCGTTGGTGTTGCCGGAGACCACCGCCGGCATCACTGAAGCGTCAATCACACGCAGGCCTTCGACGCCGCGCACGCGCAAATTTTCATCCACCACCGAGGCACTATCGGTGCCCATGCGGCAAGTGGAGGTGGGGTGGTACACCGTCTCCCCGGTGGCGCGGCAGAAGTCGAGCCACTCATCGTCGCTTTGCACCGCCTTGCCCGGCGTGCGCTCTTCGGCAACGTACTGGCTGAAGGGCGGGGTGTTGACCAGCTTGCGCAGCTGCTTCAACCCGTCGACCATCATGCGCCGGTCGTTCTCGGTATCCAGGTAGTTGTAGAGAATCGCCGGGGGCGCAGCCGGATCGGCCGACTTGATGCGCACGTGGCCGCGCGATTCGGCACGCAACTGCGATACCGAGCAGGTGAAACCGGAGAACGGGTCGAGCACGCCGCCGCGCTTGGCAACCGAAAAGTTGATGAAGTAGAACTGGGCATCCGGCCGCGGCAATTCCGGCCGGGTGCGGGTGAACGCTGCGGCGTACCCGGCGCTCACCGTCAACGGCCCGCGCCGCTGCACAAGGTATTGCAGGCCGATCTTCGCCTGGCGCCACCAGCTGGCCATGTCGTCGTTGAGCGTGATCGGCCGTGTGCAGCGCCAGAAAGTGCGCACATAGAAGTGGTCATTCAGGTTCTCGCCCACTTCGGGCAGGTCGTGCACCACCGGCACGCCGTGCTGTTGCAGGAGGGCGGCCGGTCCCACGCCCGAGAGTTGCAGCAATTGCGGCGAATTGAAGGAGCCGCCCGCCAGGATCACTTCGCGTGCCCGCGCGATCCTTGTCTGGCCGTCCTGGACGTACTCCACGCCCACCGCGCGCTTGCCTTCAAACAGGATGCGGGTGGCGAGCGCTTCCACTTCCACCCGCAGGTTGGCGCGCTTTTGCGCCGGCCGCAGGTAGCCCACCGCCGTGCTGATGCGCCGGCCGTTGCGGGTGTTGGCCTGGTAGTAGCCCGCGCCTTCCTGGGTGGCGCCGTTGAAATCGTCGTTGCGCGGAATGCCGTTGGCCATCGCCGAGGCGATGAAGGCGTCGCACATCTCGTGCCGGTCCGGCAGGTCGGAGACGGCAAACGGGCCGCCGGTCCCGTGCCAGGCATTCGCCCCCCGGCTCTGGTCTTCGGCCTTGATGAAGTAGGGCAACAGGTCATCGAAGCCCCAGCCCGGCACGCGCCATTCGTCAAAATCCTCGCGCTGGCCGCGAATGTAGACCAGCCCGTTGATCGAGGAGGAACCGCCCAGCACCTTGCCGCGCGGGGTGAAGATGCGGCGGCCCTTGCAGTGCGGCTCGGGCTCCGATTCGTAGCTCCAGTTGACGCGCTTGTCGGCGAAGAGCTTGCCGTAACCTAAGGGAATGTGGATCCACGGGTTGGTGTCGCGCGGGCCGGCTTCGAGCAGCAGCACGCGGCGGCGCCCGTCCGCCGTCAGGCGATTGGCCAGCACGCAGCCGGCCGAACCGGCACCCACGATGAGCGTGTCGACTTCAGTGGCTGGCGTGGTCATGAAAGCGGGTGCTGGAGCGGGAGGACGAGAACGACAAGCATACCCGGCATTGGGCGCGGTGACCGAACGCTGACCGTGGCGCCGAAGTGACTTCGGGACGGACCTAGATCAGCCCGTGGTACGAGCCGCCATCGAGCTGCAAATTCTGCCCCGAGATGAAGCCCGCCTGGGCGCTGCAGAGGAACGCGCAGGCATCGCCGAATTCGCCAGGCAAACCGAAGCGCCTGGCCGCCACCGTTTCGGTGATGCGGCGCCGCGCCTCGGCCATGTCGATGTTGTGCTGCTTCATCATGCGCTCGGCCATGAATCGTTGGCGCGGCGTATCTACCCGTTCCGGCAACAGGTTGTTGATGGTGACGTTGTCGGCCACCGCTTCGAGCGAGACCGACTTGGAAAATGCCGTCAGGCCCGTACGCGCCGTGGTCGAGAGCGCCATGTGCGGCCGCGGGCTTTTCACCATCGCCGAGGTGATGTTGACGATGCGGCCAAACTTGCGCGCGCGCATGCCCGGCAGGAAAGCGCGGATCAGGAGGATCGGCGCCAGCATGTTCGATTCGAGCGCCGCGATCCAGGCATCGTGGTGCCAGTCTTCCAGCTTGCCGGGCGGCGGGCCCGCATTGTTGTTGACCAGGATGTCCGCCTCAGGGCAGGCGTCGAACAGCGCCTGGCGGCCTGCTTCGGTGGTGATGTCGGCGGCCACGCCCAGCACCGCTGGCGCGCTGCCCTGCGCGTCGGTGCCCAGTTCCGCCGTGATGGTGGCGATGGCGGCAGCGAGGCGTGCCGGGTCGCGGCCGTTGATGAACACGATGCAACCCTCGCGGGCGAGTGCCGTGGCGCAGGCCAGGCCCAATCCTTGAGACGAAGCGCACACGACTGCCTTGCGGCCCTTGATGCCCAGATCCATGTTG